>JAFPWN010000047.1 GCA_017412765.1 Oscillospiraceae bacterium
CGAGAACGTAGCGGAGATCGGCGGACCCGAGGTGCCGTTTCTCGGCAGACTCCTCAGGCATTTGAAGAATACCACAGAGAAGCAGGCTGAGGAGGCTATACCGGAGGAGGGGAAAAGCGATGACCCCGCTTGAGATTGCGATAGGCGAGATCGGCGTTACAGAGAACCCGAAAAACTCAAATAACGTGAAATACAACACGTGGTACTACGGGCGAGAGGTCAGCGGCGACGCTTATCCGTGGTGCATGGCGTTCGTTCAGTGGTGCTTCGACAAGGCGGGGCTTCCGCTGCCGTACAAGACGGCGAGCTGCTCTGCGCTACTGGGCTGGTACAAGAAGAACGCGCCGAGCTGCGTTTCCTACGGAGCGCGCAAGGGCGATATTGCGATCTTCACGTTCGGCCACACCGGGATCGTGGAGAGCGTGACGAGCGACACCGTGACCTGCATTGAGGGCAACACAAGCGCAACGAACGCCTCGAACGGCGGCGAGGTCATGCGCGCGACGAGGCCGCTCAGCAAGGTGAGCGCCTTTATCCGGCCTTTTGACGAGCCGGACTACCTCACCGGCGAGGAGATATTCCTGAGGCTCAGCGCCTACCTCGCGGAAAAGCCCGCGCCGGATTGGGCGGCGGACGAGCTTGAGGAGGCGAAGAGCCTCGGCATCACCGACGGCACCGCGCCGGAGATGTTTGCGACCCGCGCGCAGGCCGCGATCATGGTAAAACGAGCGGGGAAAATGTAAGAGCAAGGGGCGGGGACAAATTCCCGCCCTTAGCTGAAAAGAAGGGAGAGAAAGGAATGCTGCCGGAGCTTCCGATAAATAAAGGAAAACGCAGGCGTCAGATAGTAGAGTTCCGAGGACTTAATCTCACGGAGAATACGCGGGAGGGAGAATTCCGCGACACTCTCGGTCTCAGCTCTGAGGGCTACCCGCTCATCACGCAGATGGTGCCGAGGACGGAGATAGAGGGGTACGCTGCTCCCCACGATCTGTATGAATGGGACGGACACCTCGTTTTCGTCAGCGACGGTATACTGTACTACGACTATGAGGCGCTCGACAACGTAAACGCAGAGCCGAAGCAGTATGCCGTTGTAAACACTAAGCTCATTATTTGGCCCGACAAGACCTATATAGATCTTACAAACGGCGAATACGTTAAGCTCGACGCCTCTGTGGCGCCGACCGGCGCAGGCACTTTTACACTGACAAGCAGCTCCATTACATCGGTTCTTGAGCCGAAGCTTAAGGAGGATACTCTTTTGGCGCCCATCTTCGGCGGATACGTTGACCGGTGGACTCCGACTCTGTACACATACGGGAAGGATAAAAGCGCCGTAGAGGCGTGCTGGAACAGCTCAACACAGGAATGGAACCTTGCGGCGCTCGGCGAGCTTGAGACGCTGAAAAGCGTATGGAGCGACTACTGGAGCAGGGTGCCGGTGATAACCGCCGGGGATATCATAATACCGAGCGTTTCGGGTAACAGCTATTCGATGGTATCGGGCTTCAATGACGCCGACGCTTCCAATCCGCCGAACAGGGACTATCTCGGCTCTCAGCCGGGATATTACGCCCAGTACGTCAGGTGGGACGGCATAATAGGAGCCTATCCATACGCCTGCCGTCAGAATATGTATTACGACGTATACAAGGTCGGTATGCATAACAGGCTGTTTTCCGACGTTTTCGAGCCTGGACAGTGGGTGCAGCTTTCTACAGAACCGGAGGGACTTCTCATAAGCGAGCCGGTCAAGATAAGCGCAATAGACGATACGACGAACACCGTTACCTTCGAGAGCGAAATATACGAGGGCGAGACTGCGCCGACACTCACAAGCTTTCGCGTTACAAGGGCGATGCCGGACCTCGACTATATCTGCGAGCGCAATAACCGCCTATGGGGTGTGAATAACCGCGACAGAGTTATCCGCTGCTCTGCTCTCGGTGAGCCCTGGGACTTCTGGACTATGGGCACTGACGCCGGAGCGTGGGCAGTAGCGGTTGGCTCCGAGGGAGAGTTTACCGGCATCTGCGACTACGGCGGCGCCGTATGCTGCTGGAAGGAAGGATATCTGCACCGCGTTCTCGGGGAATATCCCTCAGAGTTCTACATATCAGATTTCCGAGTTACCGGCGTGCAGAAGGACTGCCACCGCTCGATGTGCATTATAAATGAGGTGCTTTATTACCGCTCTCCCTATGGCATTTACGCCTATGGAGGCAGTACGCCGGGGCTTATAAGCTATAACCTCGGTACCGGGAGGCTCACTGAGGCCGTCGGAGGTACGGACGGACGGCGGTATTACGTCTCAGCCTATAACGAGGACGGCGACGGAGTTCTCTACTCCTACGACCTAACCCACGGAATATGGATGAAGGAAGAAAACCGATACTGCGACAGTATGACCTACTGCGAGGGAGTTTTCTATTACACTGCGGAGGGCAAGCTCTTTAAGCTCGACAAGACCGGGGAGACCGGAGAGTGGCTTGCGGAGCTTGTTGCGATTGACGAGACGGAGCATATACACAAGTATTATTCAAAGCTCGACCTGCGATTCGATTTTGACGCGGGATCTTCACTCCGGCTCGATATCAGTGAGGACAGAGGAGCTTACCATACTGTATGGGAGAATACCGAAGAAAGAGATTTGACCAAGATGATACCCATAGCCATTAAGCGGTGCGATAGACTGAGAATAAGGCTGTCAGGCACCGGGCGCGTGACAGTGCGCTCGATTACAAGAGAGTACACGGAAGGAAGCGATAAGGATTGAAAAGTATTGACAGAACACCGCCAATGCCGACCGGCGACCCGCAGCGCGACTCGGCGGCAGCGCTCGAATATCTCAGATACCTTTCCGAGCGTCTTAATTACATAATCGCAGCGGAAAACAAGAAGGAAAGGGGAAACAGTTAAGATGGCTTTTACAGCAGTACAGCTTGAAGGCGGCAGCTCAAAGAGAAAGAGTACGGTGCCGCAGAAAGACTGGCGCGAGCTTATTGGAGACGTGCCAATATATCCGGTGCCGGGAACCGGTCCGGGGAGCACGTATCAGACGCCGGAACAGTCTTCTTTGCAGACGGCTTCTGTGCCGATAGCCGGTGGCTATGGTAGCCGGCCGGGAACGGCACAGATTATACCGAGACAGGCGGAGCCTTCGGAAATCCCTGCGACAGAGCGGACATCCGGGAGACAGACTTCAACCTATTCACTGACGTCAGGCGAGGCACAGACGGACTCACCGGTTGAGGCTGCAGCCACGCTTCTGACGCGGAATGCAGTGCCGCTGACATATGAGAGCGCACCGAGCTATACCTCCAAATACCAAACCCAGCTTGATGAGCTGACAGAGGCGCTTCTTAATAGAAAACCGTTCAGTTATGATCCGGAGTCAGACCCGAATTATATTGCTTATAGAGATCAGTACACGCGGGGCGGTCAGAGAGCTATGGAGAACACCATCGCGCAGCTCTCAGCACGCACGGGCGGGCTTGCCTCGAGCTACGCCGGAACGGCGGCTCAGCAGGTCTATGACGATTATATGAACTCGCTGAGCGACAAAATCCCGGAGCTCTACCGCGCGGCTTACGATATGTACCTCAACGAGGGCGACAGACAGATGCAGAATATTTCGCTGCTTCGCAATCTGGAGGGCGATAACCGCAATATCTTCGACACGGATTATAACCGCTGGTATCAGGCACAGCGTGACAGAATCGGCGACGCTCAGAGCGAGTATTCAAGGCAGCTTTCTCTTGCGCAGACGGCGGCTGAGTACGGTGACTATTCCGGCCTCCGCGAACTCGGCATTGAGCCGAACGCGCAGAATCTCTATGACTTCGCCCTTGCTTCGGCCGGAAGAACGACCCCGGTAGGCAGCGGCAGTTCCGGAGGAAGCGGCAGTTCCGGAGGGGGCGGCAGTTCCGGAGGGGGCGGCAAAGGTGGCAACGATGACGACTACAAGCCGAAACTGACCGCAGCGCAGGTAAACGCCGCTTTGAAGAACGGAATCAGCACTGATGAGGTCAGAAAAGCCTATGAGTATTACTATGGCGAGCCCTACGGCGAGAGTGAAGAAGAGGCAAACACAGACTATGGCGAAGAGACTTTCAACGCGATGAATGAAAACGAGTTCTCTGTTGCCGTTTCCGGCGCGCTTGCCTCTATCCGCAACGGTAAAGAGGATTACGGACTGAACGCCATTGATAATATGTGGCCTCGTCTCAGCGAGCTTCAGAGAGCAAGAATAAATTCCGCGCTTGTAAAAGAGTTCGGAATCAAGTACGAGAGGTAATTATATGGGGAAGTTTGTAAAAGTCGGAAAGAAAGAAGAGACCCGTGAGCAGGAGAACAACACCGAGAGCAAAAGCGTCGGGCGGTTTGTGCGAGTGGGCAACAAGAGCACCTCCGATACGCAGCCTAAGACCATATCAGGCGGCAGCCCGATGGCCGACGGCAGCCCGATTACCACCGGGCGCACTGTTCCGGCAAATTCTTTCCTTGCACATAGGCTGTCAGAGCTTGAAAGGCAGAAAACCACGGCAGCGCCTTCCGAGACTGCCAAGCATACGCCTATTACCACTAATGACCTTATTGCCGATACCGGCAATAAGGTAAAGAGAATAAGCGAGGAGGATATTTCCTCGCTTATGGCGCGGCAGAGCGAGCTTGTTCGCCAGGGCCGAGAAATGACCGATGAATACGACGACGTGAGCGCCCAGCTTCTCGCTGCACAGAGGCAGAACAGAGAGGCAGACCGAATTGACCATGAGGCAAAAGAGGCTGAGAGGGCAGCACAGCTTGAGGACGGGTACCGCCGCGCTTCGCTCTATGATCTCACAGTAAACGCGGCAAGACGTGGCTTCTATGGAGCGCTTGAAGGCCAGGACAGTTACTACGATATGGTAGGACAGCCTAATCAGAAGGAAAGATGGGATAAAGTCCTTGCCAGTGACGACTTCAAATATACGCCGCAGAACTTTGCGGAGGAAGCGCTTGAAGGAGCTGCACAGCTTCTCGGGCAGCAGGCATATACCATCTTCGGGCCTCGTGCCATCGCTTCCGGCTTAGCGCTCGCCGGTACCGCAGCCCTTGCCGGTCAAGCAGGACCGCAGGTAGCGCTCCCGGAGGAGGTAATTACAGTTCCGGGCGCCTTTGCCACCGGCCTCGGCGTAAGTTCTGCTATGTCAAACTTTGAAATCGAGGCAGGAAACGCATACAATGAAATGCTCGAGCACGGTGTTTCTCAGAGAACAGCAAGTCTTGTCGCCCAGGGAGTGGGCGGCGTCAACGCTCTACTCGAAGCGGCGCAGTTTGACGAGCTTGTCAAGGCATATCAGTCCATAGCAGGCGACCACGTTACCAATCCCATTAAGCGCACAATCTGGGAGGCAGTCCAGAATTACGGTTATGACCTTCTTAACGAGAGCTTGCAGGAAAGCGCCCAGGAGGGCGTTACAATTGCCGGTACTCAGCTTGGAAGCCTTATTGACACCGGAGATGTCGCCTATTCTCCGGAGGAAATAATGGACAGAGAGCTTGAGACCTTCGGCTCGTCTGTGCTCTCGTTCGGACTTATGGGCGCTCCTGCGCTTGCCGGAAATGTCTATAATTCACGGGCAAGCCGACCGGTGATTACAAGAGAAGCCGCCACTGAGGGGCTTATCCGTGCCGGTGCCGACCAGGAGACCGCAGAAAACCTTGCACCTATTGTAGCAAGCATTGTAAACGGCGAGGAGATCAGCGGCAACGAGGCGGGCAAGATAGCACGCTCAGAGGCTGCTATTGAGCTTGTGGAAGCCGCTACCGGTGCCACGATCAACACCGACGCACCTATAAGCGAGGTCAAGAACGCCATAAAGGAGCTTGCAAGGCCGCAGGAGAGCGTAATCGAGGCAGAGCCGATAAGCAACACCCCCGCAGAGGAAACGGCGCAGGAGAGCGAAATGAACGCTCTTGAAGCCGTGGAGCAGCCGGAGAACGGAGGCACGGTTGAAGAGCGCACGGCTATTGCAGAGGCTACAAGCAGAGAAGACGATGTAAAGGACACAGATGTCCTTAACAAATCTGAAGCTCCGGCGGCAGAGATGCCGAAGCGCACCACAAAGAGCGAGGAGAGGCAGAAGGCCAGAGAATTCGTCGAGCGCTTTTCCGATTCCTTCGGTAAGACCGGAAAATCAGTCTTTACCGATATGTACACCGACGGCCAGGACGCAGCACAGTACGCCGAGGATATGATGAAGGCATATAACATCGGCAAAAAAGGACTCGTGACTGACAGCGAATGGAACAATACCGTTATTGTGAGGACGTTCAGATCCGGAGGGGCGACAATACCGCAGCTCAAGGCAGCCTACACGGCAGGTAAGAGCGACGCTGAAAGCGCAAAGCTTATAAGCGGAGAAAAGAATGGACTGCCCTTCGACGTTGTGGTTGAGAAAATGCCGACCGGCAACACGGCACTTGCCAATAACGCGAACGAGGGGTATACTGAAAATAGTAAGAACGGCCTCGGTCGCCTTGTTGCGAGACTTGCAAAGACCGACAAAGCAGAGGTTGACGGCCTTTTCTATACTATCAAGCAAAAGAACGACGGGTTTTATACCGAGATGAGACGCGACGACCCGGACGGCTATATTACCAACGCAAGAGCAAGCCTATGGAGCGGTGGGCCGTTCGCCACAAGGGAGGAAGCAGTTGACGATCTTCTCAGTGTTGCAAGAGCAAGCGTTTACAAGGAGAAAGCTGCCGCAGAACGGCCGGAGAGCCGCCCGGCACCGGATCTGAAACAGCCGGACGCCTGGGATTCCGTCGTTAATGACGAGCGCGTTTCCACAATGAGCGAAGGCGAAAAAGAGGCAGTCAAGGAAATCTTTACGGCGAAGGGCGAGACAAAAAATCCGCAGGCCGAAATCTCCGACAATGTTCTGAAGCTTGTTGAGAGCGGAAAGCCGCTTTCAAGCGCCGACCTTTTCCGCATTGCCGACAGTGCATACGGCGGCACGATGGCAGAGGGCAAATATACCGTAAAGGACGCTTATGACGGTATGGAGCTGGCGGTTAACCGCTATCTGATGAATGCGCGCTTTGTCACGGAGTCCGCAAACGGCGATATTGAAGCGGCAAAAAGAACGCTTAAAAAGCTCCAGAGCATTCTCTCCCTGCTGCCTACTCAGACGAAGCGCACCGAGGAAATGGACAGCTATCAGCAGTTCTCTACACCGCCTACCATCGCTTACCTTGCAGCGTGGACAGCAAACTTCGATAAATCCGACGTCGTACTTGAACCGAGCGCCGGCATCGGCGGACTTGCACTCTGGCCTAAAGCCTGGGGAGCGACAGTGTACGGCAACGAGCTATCAGAGAGAAGGCTCGCCTTCCTTAACAAGCTTGGACTTGACGGTACTTTCAATCTTAATGCGGAACAAATAAACAATCTGTTGCCGGATGAGATAAAGCCCACGGCGGTTATAATGAATCCTCCGTTTTCATCTACCGCAGGAAGGCTTGCAAACAATAACACCGCAAACGCGAAGCGGCACATCGAGCAGGCGCTTGAAAGGCTGGAGGACGGAGGGCGCCTTGTTGCTATTCTCGGAAAGGGAATGAGCGATGACGCCAGCGCTTTTCGGAGCTGGTGGAGCGACCTTCGGAAAGAATATTCTATCCGCGCGAACATTCGCATAGACGGAGAAAACTACAAGAAATACGGAACAACGTGGGATATTCAGCTTGCAGTCATTGATAATACCGGCGCGCAGACCGGCAAGACCGTGACCGGCAATTTCACAAACCTTGAAGACGCTCTTGATGTATTGGAGGGAATAAGAAATGACAGAGAAAGACTTGATACCGGAAGTGAGACGGCTGTTAGAGACGTTCGACACGAAACAGTGGAGCCCGGAACTGATACCGGGGCACACGCCGACGGTGGAGAGAGACCTCAGCGCGGCAGTGGAACGGACGGCGTCAATGACGGACGAGGAGTTCAGAACGGCGCTTCTCAGCGATCCGGAGACCGGGGAAGCTCTGGAAAACGGAGCGGTGGAGGAGGAAATAAATCGGCTGTTCAGACTGTACGCAAGGGAAGCGAACAGAACGGAGTACAGCGAAACGAGAACGTCACAGAGAGCCGGGGAGCTGATGGAGGGAGTTCTCAGCGCATTGAACTTGACAGAAGTGATCTGACACCCGAAAAAGCTAAAGTTAAGGACAGCGGCGACAGCGTTTATTCTGAGTATGTGCCTCGCAAGGCGAGAATCAAGGGCGCTATGAAGCACCCGGCAAAGCTCGTTGAGAGCGCTGCAATGGCAGCCGTTGAGCCCCCGGACGTGACATATCGCCCGAATCTTCCGGACAGCATAGTGAAGAAGGGTATCCTTTCGGACGCACAGCTCGAAAACGTTATTTACGCGGGGCAGGCTCACGAACAGAAGCTTCCGGACGGGCAGCGTAAGGGCTTCTTTATCGGCGATGGTACCGGCGTAGGAAAAGGCAGACAGATAGCCGGAATTATTATGGATAATTTCAGACAGAACAGAAAAAAAGCCGTCTGGATATCCGAAAAGTCAGCTCTTATCAATGACGCAGTTCGAGATTGGAAGGCGCTCGGGGGCAAAGAGGACGATGTTATCGACCTCAAGAAGATAAAATACAAGTCCGGCGCAAAGATAACCGCAAATTCCGGCATTCTATTTAGCTCTTATGATACGCTGAAAACTGACAAGGACGCTCGCTTGAAGCTTCTCAAGGATTGGCTCGGCGAGGACTTTGACGGAGTGATCGCCCTGGACGAAGCTCACAATATGGGCAATGCCAACGGCAAGAAAGGCACACGCGGCAGCACGAAGCCCTCCGCAAAGGCTCTTGCCGGTATAGATATTCAAAAGGCTTTCCCGAACGCAAGAATAGTCTACGCTTCCGCTACCGGTGCGACCGACGCAAGCAACTACGCATATTTAACCCGTCTTGGCTTGTGGGGAAAAGGTACCGCTTTCAATGACTTCAACGATTTTATGTCGAAGATATCAAACGGCGGCCTTGCCGCAATGGAGCTTGTTGCCCGTGATATGAAGGCGATGGGCCTCTATATGGCACGCAGCATAAGCTATGACGATGTGAAGTATGACACTCTCACGCACGACCTTACGCCGGTGCAGACCGAGATATATAACACTATGAGCAAAGCCTGGCAAAAGGTTTTGCAGAATGTGAACAGAGCGCTTGAAATAACCGGGCAGAAGAGCGACGGAATGGCGAGGGGGCGCGCTATGAGCGCAATCTTCGGCACTCAGCAGCGCTTTTATAATCAGATTCTTACCTCGATGTCTATGCCATCGGTAATTGAAGATATGAAGAAAGAGCTTGCAGCCGGACGGAGCTGCGTTCTTCAGCTCGTCAACACCAACGCCGCGGCAGCCGACAGAGCCATAGCCAAGAACGCCGAAGAGGGAGGAGACCTTGACGATCTTGACCTCACTCCCTCGGATATGCTTATTGAAATGCTGAAAAAGTCATTCCCCATTGAGCTTTACGAGGAGTACACCGATGATGAAGGACGGCTGCGCTCAAGACCTGTTCTCGACGGAAACGGCAACCAGGTCATCGACAAGAAGGCACTAAAAATGCGTGATGATCTTATCGCCGACCTAAAGATGATGAAGGTACCGGACGGACCTCTCGAAATGCTGTTTGACGCCTTCGGTGAGGAGAACGTTGCGGAGGTCACCGGGCGCACAAGGCGAGTTGTTGAAAAGCTCGACGAAAACGGCAGCCGGAAGAGGGTTATAGAGCGCCGCTCCAACAACAGCGGTATTGCAGACGCTAATATGTTCCAGGAAGGCAAAAAGCGGATTCTTGTATTCTCTGACGCAGGAGGCACCGGGCGAAGCTATCACGCCGATCTTACAGCAAAGAATCAGCAGCAGAGAGTTCATTATCTCCTACAGCCCGGCTGGGAGGCAAGCAAGGCCGTTCAGGGCTTCGGAAGAACGCACCGAAGCAACCAGGCAAGCGCTCCTATATTCCGCCTCATAACCACGAACGTTATGGGTCAGAAGCGCTTTACCTCAACGATTGCAAGGCGCCTTGACCAGCTCGGAGCACTCACAAAGGGGCAGAGGCAGGCGGGAAGCGGCGTTTTCGGTGAGAAAGACAACCTTGAAAATCCGATTGCTATGGACGCACTTTCAAGGTACTACAGAAGCGTAAACCCGGAGCTTCTTAAACGCCTCGGACTTTATGAGAAGATATACGATTCGACCGGCAAGTTTAATGAAAACTCCGACGCTCTTCGCAACATCGGAATGTTCCTTAACCGCATTCTCTCTCTTGAAGTGGACGAGCAGAACGAGGTGTTCCAGGGCTTCTATGACACCTTCGACGCCTTTATGGACGCTGCTATAGCCAATGGTACCGTTGATATGGGACTTGAAAACTATCGGGCAGATAAAATCGAGGTAGTAGATGAGAAGGTAGTCCGGAAGGACTCCAGCGGAGCGGACACAAAATACGTTCAGATGACGGTTTATCGCAAGCCGAACATTACTCCGTTCTCGAAGGTTAAGGATGAGCACCCGAATTTCAGAGGCCTTGTCCGGCTGGAGGACGGAAGTGTGCGCGCCGTGTACGAGATCAGCAGCAAGACCAACGAGAGAACCGGCGCTGTGCAGAAGCGCTTTAAGCTGGAAACTCCGGTCAAGGGGAAATACAGCACTTTCGTGGAGGAAACGTTAAAGGCGCAGACGAAAGATATTCCGAAAGCCGAATGGAAGGAAGCCTGGAACGCCGAAATATCCAAAGCGCCGGAATATGACACAAGCACGCTTCATCTTCTGACTGGCACGCTGCTTCCTATCTGGGACAGACTTCCACAGGATAACACGCGCGTTATGCGAGTTCTTTCAAGCGACGGCAGGCAGTATCTCGGCCGAGTTATCCGTGCGGATCAGATTGACGGTATTCTCCGGGGAATGGGTGCAACACGCACAATGAAGCATTACACCGGGCGTGAAGTCAGCGAGGGCGTTCTCGGCGGCAAGGAAGCGATATTCCGCGACGGCAGAATGAAGCTCAAGCGCAGCCGCGTCAGCGGAGAATGGAGGCTTGAGCTCACCGGTAACAATGTTTTCTATATTTCCCGACAGTACAACGGAATTATCACCGAGAGAATCAACTATGATACGAGATTCTTTATCCCCATAGGTGAAAAGGGAGAGAAGATAATTGAGGAAATAGCTAAGACAAACCCGATATTGGAGATCCGTGACGCAGCCGCGAGCGAAACGCTTCAAATGAGGGACAGCGTGAACCCCGATAGCAATGCGCACCCGGAGTTATGGACGACGGAGCGCATTAAGAGCGGAGGTGTGACGGCACCGAAGCCGCTGAGCGACATAATCGCTCAGATCAGCCACGACCTCGGAGTTCACGTTACATACGGCCACGTGCGTGGAAAAGGTGTGCTCGGACAGTTCAGCACAAAGGACAAGGGCGTGCGGTCAAAGATTGCACAGGATCTTCCTACTATCTCTCACGAAATAGGTCACTGGCTCGATGACAGATATGGGCTTATCAGCGGCCGCCTCTCAAAAGAGCTTAAAGCTGAGCTCGAGAAAGCTCTCGGTGAGAGAAAAGATGATTATAATCCGAGTGTGTACGCCAAAGAGGGTTTTGCGGAATTTATCCGGCAGTTCCTCCAGAACAGAGAAACAGCGGCGATTGAGTATCCTACCTTGACGGAGTGCATTCTGAACGCCTTGTCTGCGAAAGAGCTTGCCCTCTTTGAGCAGTTCGCGGACGAGATTAACGCCTACTATGCCCTCGACGCCGATACGGCGACGAGCTCGGTCAAGCTGCGTGAGGAGGCTATGCCGGACTTCCGGACGCACGAGGAAAGGCTCAGCGACCTCGGCGACGCATTTAAGCAGGCGTGGACGGATTCCAACAACGCCATTCGCCGCCTCGACGAGGAGACCGGCGGCAACGCCTATGTTTTTGCAACCAACGCCGCATACAGTGATGCACGAGCTGCGAGGATCCTCGACAGCGACCTTTGCGACATCAATGGAAAGTATGTCGGCCCCGGTCTCAGAACGGCGCTGCACGGAATAAACACACGCGACAAGACCGAATGGCGTGAGTTCGGCGAGTATCTCATAGTTCGCCACGGTCCGGAACGCCTTGAAAACGGCAAGAGAGTTTTTGCCGATGACCGCAAGAACAACGCCGCGTTTATGGAAAAGCGCAGAATAGAGCTTGAGGATAAATATCCGGAGTTCAAGGCGGCAGGTGACAGAGTTATTCAGTATGAAAAGGCTCTTACTCAGACCTGGGGAGTCAATACCGGCCTTATCAGCCAGGAGCTGTTCGACTCTTGGCAGGAACTTTATCAGAACCACGTCCCGCTTAACAGAGCTGTTTCAACCGACAAGCGCCGAATTGGCGCAAAGAGGGGCTTTGCTAATCAGTTTAATCCCATTCGCAGGGCAAAGGGCAGCGGCCTCGACATCATTCACCCGGTGGAGAACATCATATCTGAGACTGTAATCCTCGTGAACGCGGGAGTCAGAAATGACGTAATGAGGCGCATTGCCGAGCAGGCTTCAAAGTACGAGGCAGACGCTGCCATTATGGAGAAGGTGCCGACTCCGCTTGTTCGCCGCAGCTTCGATATGACCGATGTTAAGGCTTCTATGAAAGACAGAGCGGCCGAGAATGTTATGCAGGGAACGATCAGCCTTGAAAGTGCCAACGCCATTGACGACATAGTTTCCGGTATCGATGACGTTCTCTATCAGTACGAGCGAGGCAAGGCGAAGGACAATGTTGTTACCGTACTCAGAAACGGCACGCCGGAGTTCTGGAAGATAAACGACAGACAGCTTCTTGAGAGCGTTACACATCTTACAACGCCGAAAATGAGCGGTATTCTTGAAGCCTACGCGGTTTCCACAAGGTTTATGACGGCAAATATCACCGGTAATAACCCGATCTGGAGCATTTTCTCTAATGCTCCGCGCGATCTCGGGACGTTTATGGTATATTTCAAGGGCAACCGTGCGAAGGCTTTGAAGGCAATAGCCAGCGCCTATGTCAACGCCTTCAACGAGGCATACAGAGAGGGTAACGACGTCGATCCGCTCTATTCAGAATATCTCGCTATGGGAGGCGGCCACTCAAGCGCATATTCGGCGGACATCAACCTTGCGAAGAGAGCACGTAAGAGCTATACTAAGACGGCAGCACAGACAGTTCTTGACACCATTAACCCGGTGAATTGGGTATCCTTCATTTCTGATACAATCGAAATGGGGCCGCGCTTTGCGACGTATAAGATTATGCGCGAGTCCGGGATGGATCCGCACGAGGCGTTCTACGAGGCTATGGACGTAACTGTCAACTTCCGCAGAGGCGGCGTTGCCTCGCGGCAGGTCGGCAAGGTGGTACCGTTCTTCAACGCTTCGGTGCAGGGCATTGACAAGTTCGGGCGCTTCTTCTCGGCCGAGGATGTCAAGAGCGCAGATCGCGCAAAGGCTGCCGGAAAGCGCATCACTATGTTCCTCGCGGCAAGCGCAGCGCTTGCCGCGCTCAGCTACGGCGTCAACAACGGCGACGATGAGAAGGAAAAGGAATATCAGCAACTCTCAAATTACACAAAAAACACGTATTGGTGTATTCCTATCGGTGACGGAAAGTATTTCTGCATACCGAAGCCGCGCGAGCTGGCGGTTATGACTTCTCTGTTTGAAACGCTCCTCGAGCGCACGATAGGCGGCAACGAGCACGCTTTTGATGAATTTGTGTCTTATGCCGCGGATAACTTCCTACCGAGCATTGTTTCAGATTTTGCAACATATCCGGAGAACACTTCAAAAGAAGGGTCGAGCGAGGCAATGAAGGATCTGATTGCCGGCACAACCGGCAGCCTCGGCCTCTTCGGAGTGTTCGCGAATATGATTGCAAATCGTGACTTCCTCGGTAAGCCTATCGAGAGCCAGCGAGAGCGGAACACGGAGCCAAGAGACCGCTACACCCAGACAACAAGCAAAATCGCTTATTGGATAGGTCAGGCTTTCAATTGGAGCCCGGAGATGATTGACTACTTTGGAAATCAAGTGCTCGGATATTTGTGGAAGGCACCGAAAGCACTGTTCCCGGTAGGCGATGAGAACGTTGACTTCACGCTCGGCGTCAAGAATACGTATCTGAAGGACAATGCGTATTCGCAAGACCTTGTGAATTGGCTCTACGACAGAGCGGAAAAGTCCAAGCTTGCGCACGGCAGCGACAAGGGGAATATGGACAAGGCTATCGCAAACAAGAATGACAGCAGTATGACAACTTTCTACAGCCGCTTCAATTCCCTCAATAAGACCGTCAAGGACCCGAACGGCAGAAGGCAGGCAAGGCAGACCGTGCTCGATATGATCAACGAGTACCGGAAAGCCGCCGACTCCGGCGTTACCACGGCAGCGCAGAAGCTTGTATATGACGTCGTGCGCGATATGGGCGAGACAGAGCTAATGCCGAGCGTACTCAATACCTACATAAAGGCCGGGGAGACAACATACAATCTCACTGACAGTCAGTATGTAGAGTATCAGACGTTGTATCTCAACACCTATTGGAGCTATGCCGAACAGCACCTTGCAGGCAATCATTCCAAGAAGGAGAAGATTGCACTGCTGCGTCAGGCTAAGGCCGTCGCAAAGGAAAGCGCTTCGCGCACAATCCTCAGGCGTATGGGAGTTGCGTACAGCGGATTCTATGACAAGTTCGACGGCGTGAGTGACAAGGATATTATTACTTTTAAAGCCGAGCTCGACCTTGCCGACGACGACGGTAGCTTAAAGCAGGACGAAGTGATTGACATCGTGACAATGATGGTACGTGATGGGCTCAGCTATGACGACGCCTATACGCTGTTCCATTCCAAGTACGACAGCGACAAAAATAATCCCTGGGCATAATATGACAAGACCGGCGGGGGCAACCTCGCCGGTTTTTGTTTACGTTTTCATTTACGTTTTTATTTTTTTATGGTGAAAACAAGACCATTTTGAGGCTCGGAAAACATTAAAATATGAAAACAATTTAGAGTACAAAACAGCCAGAAAATATAAGAAAATCGCCGTTTTCCTTGCAATTCAAGGACTGCGGCGATTTTGCTAATTTGGTGGAGGCGGGGGGAGTCGAACCCCCGTCCGAAAACGCTTCCTTTGGAACTTCTCCGGGCGCAGACGGTTATTTACGTTCCCTTGCCCGGGCGCGAACCGTCACGCTCAGGGACTCGGTAGCTTCATTGTGCGTGGTAAGCTCAAAGCTTTGCGTACTCACGTTCTCCACTTATCGACGCCCCATCCCCGGCCGTGGACCTCCGGGGTGGAACGGTCACTGCTTAAGCAGCGACGGGAACAGCGTAATCGTTGTTCTTTAATTTATAATTGCCCGTTTTAAGGATGTCAGGCGCATCCGCCCGCTATTCCAAGCTCCACATCCCCGTCGAAACCGAAACGCCCCCTCGTCGGACGAAGATCACTTCAATGCGTTTCCGGCGCAGGTCAATGCCTTTTGCCGGAAACTCCGTATTCGTTCCCATCGTCCACTCTCCGGATCGAACTCGCATCGCCGGACTTCGATTCGGAATAATACGAGATTGTGTGTTTTAGTATGATGCGGTTTGGGTCTCGTTATACCTTCTCGGGCTCGGGATAGCTCTCGCCCTGAGTATCGACTGTGACCTTCTTCATGACCTGCTTCACGCGGGGAGCGTCCTGATAGTTGGTGCGGACGTCAGCGATCTCATCGACAACGTCCATGCCCTCGATAACCTTGCCGAAGGAGGCGTACTGACCGTCGAGATGAGGAGCGTCCTCATGTACGATGAAGAACTGGCTTCCTGCGGAATCGGGGATACCGGTGCGCGCCATGGAAAGCACGCCGCGGGTGTGGTTGAGGGAGTTGGGGTGACCGTTGGCGGTGAACTCGCCCTTGATGCAGTAGCCGGGACCGCCGGTGCCGTTGCCCTTGGGGTCGCCGCCCTGAATCATAAAGCCCTTGATGACGCGGTGGAAGGTAAGACCGTCATAAAAGCCCTTGGATACGAGGGATACGAAGTTGCGGACGGTGTTGGGCGCGACCTCGGGATAAAGCTCGGCCTTGATAACGCCGCCGTTTTCCATTTCGATGGTTACGATAGGATTTGCCATGATATTTATTTCCTTTCTGTTTTTATCTGTTTCTTTCCTTTATTACTCTGTCCATCTCGCGCTTAGCGTCGCGTTCCGCAGTGGATTCGCGCTTATCGTAGAGCTTTTTGCCCTTGGCGAGCGCGACCTCCATCTTCACGCGGGAGTCCTTGAGGTAGACCGACAGGGGGATGAGCGCCATTCCGTCCTGCATAACGCGCGCCTGAAGCTTGTTTATCTCACGCTTGTGCATGAGAAGCCTTTTCGGGCGCATCGGGTCGCGGTTGAAGATGTTTCCCTTTTCGTATGGCGAGATGTGCATGCCGTGACAGAAAAGCTCGCCGTCCTTTACGGTGCAGAAGCTGTCCTTGAGGTTGAGCGCGCCGAGGCGAATGCTTTTGACCTCGGTGCCGAATAGCTCGATCCCCGCCTCATAGCGCTCCTCGATGAAATAATCGTGGAATGCCTTTCTGTTCTGCGCAAGCTGCTTTGTTCCGAGCTGTTTTGGCATCGCCGCTCCTCCTTTCGTATCACGCTAAACTATAGTATAGCACATAGAAACGGAAAATCAAAGAGAATTTTGTGAAAAAATGCTCCGAAGCCGGGATAATGCTCCGCTTTTTATTATACAGCGCGCGTATTCCTCGTTCAGTACAGTCCTTTTTCCGTAATCGTCGAGGCTTCCGCACTCCGGGACTGCGAGCACGTAGCTGTTTCCGTCAGTCCACAGCTCACCCTCGCTTCCGCAGCCGGATGCTGCGATGAGCGCCTCGAGAGAGGGAAAGGCGTAGTACGTCCGCTTCCGCGCCGGGCGGATAAAGGCGATGATGCCGCCGCGGCCGGCAAAAAGCTCGATCACGGGTTCCGGGATCTTCTCCGGCAGGGATGAGAGAAGCTCCGAGGAACCGAACGAAGCCGGTGTGAGAGAGTTTTCAATAAGATAATCGTTAGTTATGTAAACCGAAAAGGCGTGCCCGCCGAGGTCTGTAATTTCCATAATACCGCTCCAAAGTGATGATAAACCGATTATACTCCGAAAAAACTCCAAAATAAAGGCGAAAAATGTTCCGATATTGCAAACTAATCCCAAATTATGAACTAAATGTAATTTTTTCAGATTTAGTATTCCATTTTTCGCCGAAATAGGGTACAATAGCATTTGTGAAATTATATTAGGGGGAAGGTGTACCTATGGAGAATAAACCCGTTTACAAGCGCGTGCTCCTCAAGCTCAGCGGCGAGGCACTCGCAGGCGAGAAGGGCTTCGGACTTGACTTTGACGTTATCCGTTCCGTCTGCGCGGTCATCAAGGAAGTGACCGCGATGGGCGTTGAGGTCGGGATCGTAATAGGCGGCGGCAACTTCTGGCGCGGCGTCAAGGACGGCGGCGGCAAGATGGAGCGCTCCAGAGCAGACCACATGGGAATGCTCGCAACTGTTATGAACTGCCTTGCCGTTGCGGACGTTCTTGAGCAGATGGAGGTTCCCGTGAGAGTCCAGACCGCAATCGAGATGAGCCGCATCGCCGAGCCTTACATCCGCCTCAGAGCAGATAAGCATCTCAGACACGGCAGAGTCGTTATCTTCGGCTGCGGAACGGGAAACCCGTTTTTCTCGACCGATACCGCGGCTGTTCTTCGCGCTGCTGAGATCAACGCGGACGCGATACTCCTCGCAAAAAACATAGACGGAGTTTACTCCGCCGACCCGAGAAAGGACCCGAGCGCCGTCAAGTACGACGCCATCAGCTATGACGACGTTCTCGCTCAGCACCTCGCCGTTATGGACACCACGGCGACGAGCCTTTCAATGGACAACAAGATCCCCGTAATTCTCTTTGCGCTCAAGGATCCCGAGAACATTAAGCGCGTGGTCATGGGCGAAAAGATCGGCACCATCGTAGAATAAATCATAAGGAGGACAAAAAATGTATACCGACGACAAGACTTATTCCGAATATCTTGACAAGATGAACAAGACCATCTCCTCGCTCGAGAGCCAGTTTGCGACTGTCAGAGCCGGCAGAGCCAACGCCGCCGTGCTCGATCAGATCAGGGTCGATTACTGGGGAACCCCGACGCCTATAAATCAGGTCGCCTCCATCTCCTCGCCCGACCCCCGTACCCTCCTTATCCAGCCCTGGGATAAGACTACCCTCAAGCCCATCGAGAAGGCGATTCTCGCCTCCGATCTCGGCATCAATCCCCAGAACGACGGCTCCAATATCCGCCTCGCGTTCCCTCAGCTCACAGAGGAGCGCCGCGCCGAGCTTATAAAGCAGGTCCGCAAGTACGCCGAGGCTGCCAAGACCGCTATCCGCAACATCCGCCGCGACGGTATGGATACCTTCAAAAAGCAGCAGAAGGCATCCGAGATCACCGAGGACGATCTCAAGGGAATTGAAAAGGATCTCCAGCAGATGACCGACGATTACTCCAAGAAGATCGACGAAGCCACCTCAAAGAAGGAGAAGGAGCTCTCCGTAATCTGATGAGCATTACGAGAATAACGCCGGAGGGTGAGAAAACCCTCCGGCACATCGCTATAATAATGGACGGCAACGGACGCTGGGCAAAAAAGAGGGGACTGCCGAGAACGGCGGGGCACCTCGCCGGCGCCGAGACCTTCAGAACGATCGCGCGCCTGTGCCGCAACAAGGGCATAGATTATCTCACGGTTTACGCTTTTTCCACTGAAAACTGGAAGCGCAGCGCCGAAGAGGTGAGCGCGCTTATGGGCATATTCAAAAAATACCTCGGCGAGGCGGTAGATTCGCTTGAGAAGAACAAGGTCCGCCTGAAGGTGCTCGGCGACCGCTCGGCTCTCTCGCCGGAGCTGAACGAGCTTATCGACAAGGTCGAGAGCATTTCCGGGCATATCGACGGCATGCAGGCGAATCTTTGTATAAATTACGGCGGGCGCGACGAGATAGTCAAGGCGATAAAGGCGTGGGAGGCTGACCCGAACAGGGAAGAGATGAGCGAGGAAACGCTTTCAAAATATCTCTACTCCGCGGGCATACCGAATCCCGACCTCGTCTGCCGCACGTCAGGAGAGCTGAGACTCTCGAATTTCCTTATCTGGCAGGCGGCGTATTCTGAGTTTTACTTTACAGATACCCACTGGCCGGACTTTGACGAAAAAGAACTCGACAAGGCCATAGATTCATATTTTGAGCGCGACAGGCGCTTCGGAGGAACACATTAAGCCATGAAATCACTGGGAACAAGGATCGTAGTCGGCGCGGCGCTCGTTGTGCTGCTGTTTGTATGCTCTGTCGTGCTGCCGCCGGTGGCGCTGACGCTGGTGGTGAGCTTCTTCTCGGCTCTCGGAGCCTATGAGCTCATCAAGACTACCGGAAACGCGATGAACCGCCACATGACCGTCTATCCGTGCATGACGGCTGCGGCTATTCCGCTGTCCGTTTTTATCGGACGCTATGAGTTCGTGCTGAGCGCGAGTCTTGTTTTCCTGATGGTAACGCTGTTTTCGGAATGCATCTTCACCTACGGCGGAAAGAGCCCGGTTACCTTTGCCGCTGTAATGGCGAGTATGTTCGCGGGACTGTTTATCCCGGTGGGCTTTGCCTCGCTCGTTTCAATGCGCATGATGAACGGACTTTACGTCATCATGGCTTTCGTCATCACCGCCGTTTCGGACGCGATGGCGTACTTCGTCGGAGTTTTCTTCGGAAAGCACCGCGGCGTGGTAAAGGCGAGCCCGAATAAATCTGTCGAGGGCTTTATCGGCTCGTATTTCGGCGGAATCGCCGGAATTCTCATCTTCGGCGTAATAATTGACAAGCTTCTCGGCATAGAGGTTAATTACCTGCTCCTCATAACCTACGCCGCGCTCGGAAACGTGACGACCCAGATCGGCGACCTCGCGTTTTCCGTTATCAAGCGCGAGCACGATATCAAGGACTACGGAAAGATATTTCCCGGTCACGGCGGGGTGCTGGACAGATTCGATTCAATGATCTTTACCGGCCCCCTGGTACTCATTCTCATTACATATTTCCCGGCGTTTTAGGAACTATAAGCATGAAAGATCTGATAATTCTCGGCTCCACGGGCTCGATCGGAACGCAGGCTCTCGACTGCGTGGATGAGCTCGGGACCGTCAGGATAAAGGCGCTCACGGGCGGTGAGAATACCGCGCTCATGGAGGCGCAGATAAGAAAATACTCCCCGGAGCTTGCCGCGATGGGCTCTGAGAGCGCGGCGCGGGACTTAAGGGCGAGAGTCGCGGACACCGCGACGAGGATCGTATCCCTTGAGGACGCGGCGGCGGCGGAGTGCGACATCGCTCTCTCGTCGATTGTCGGTATCGCGGGGCTTGTGCCGACGATGACGGCGATTCGCAGCGGCAGAAAGCGCATAGCGCTCGCAAACAAGGAAACGCTCGTCTGCGCGGGACATCTTTTTACCGACGCGATAGCCGAGACCGGCTGCGAGCTTATACCGGTGGATTCGGAACATTCCGCCATTTTCCAGAGTCTTAAGGGTGGAAGAAAAAACGAGGTAAAGCGCATTCTGCTGACTGCCTCGGGCGGCCCGTTCCGCACAAAGTCGAGGGAAGAGCTGCGCGCGGTCACAAAGCGCGACGCGCTGAAGCACCCGAACTGGACCATGGGCGCGAAAATAACCATCGACTCCGCTACGATGATGAACAAGGGACTCGAGGTCATTGAGGCGATGCACCTTTTCTCCGTTCCGAAGGAGAAAATCACCGTGCTCATACATCCCGAGAGCATACTGCACTCGGCGGTAGAATTCTGCGACGGAGCGGTGATCGGCCAGCTCGGCACTCCCGATATGCGTATCCCTATCCAGCTTGCGCTGACCTACCCCGAGAGAAAGCCCTCGCCGGCGCCGGCGCTGAGCCTTGCGGATATCGGAAGGCTCACGTTTTCTCTGCCTGACCTTGAAAAATTCGACTGCCTGCGCATAGCGCTCGAGGTCGCGGGTCGGCACGACGGAGCGCCGGTAGCCATGAACGGCGCGAACGAGGCGGCTGTCGGGCTGTTTTTAAGTGAAAAAATCGGCTATTTTGAGATAGCCGAGAGAATAGAGCGGGCAATTTCATCTCTCTCGCGTGAGAGCGCCGATTCGATCGAAAAGGTGCTTGAAATCGACAGAGAAGCCCGTATTATCGCGTTAAAGGACTGATTTTAGTTGTATATCTTAGTTGCAATACTTGCCTTTGGCATTCTTATCGCAGACCACGAGCTGGGGCATTTCATCGCCGCGAAGCTCTGCGGAGTAAAGATAAATGAATTTGCGATCGGCATGGGGCCTGCGATCTTCAAAAAGCAGAAGGGCGAAACGCTCTACGCGCTGAGAGCCTTCCCGATAGGAGGCTACTGCGCCATGGAGGGCGAGGACGAGGAGACCGGCGACCCGCGGGCTTTCACAAGCCAGCCGAAGTGGAAGCGCTTCATAATCCTCGTAGCCGGCGCTTTCAATAACTTTGTTTTCGGACTTATCGTTCTGATAATCATTTTCTCCGGCGCAAACGCCTTTGCCACAAACCGCGTTGCCGGACTTGCCGACGGCTTCAAGTACGCCGACGGCGGCATCGAGGTCGGCGATGAGATCTACTCGATAGACGGGCACAGAGTTTATTACACGCAGGACTTTTCGACCTATATGTCAAGAGCCGAAGGCGACGTTGATATGGTCGTCATCCGCGACGGCGAGAGGGTCGAGCTTGAAAACTACGGCCTCAAGCCCGAATACTACGACGACGTCTACCGCTACGGCGTAAACTTCACCTCAGTCGAGGCAAACGCCTGGGAAAAGCTCAAATACTCCTGCTATTCAGCCTATAATTTCGTCCGGATGGTATGGATGGGACTCGGCGATCTCGTTACCGGCAAGGTCGGAATGAACGAGATGAGCGGAGTCGTCGGCATCGTTTCGACGATAAACGAGGTCGGCGAGAAATCCGCGACAGTCGGCATCGCTGTCGAGAATATCGCGTATCTCGTGGCTTTCATTGCGGTAAACCTCGCAGTGATGAACCTCCTGCCGCTTCCCGCGCTCGACGGAGGCAGGATACTTTTCCTCGCGGTCGACAGCGTATGGCGCCTTATAACCGGCAAAAAGATCGACTCAAAATATGAGGGCTGGGTACACGCCGCCGGTATGGTGGCTCTCCTCGCGCTCATGGCGGTCGTTATGTTCAACGATATAATGAAGCTTATAAGATAATGCGGAGAAAGAAATGACAAGACAGATAAAAGTCGGCTCCGTCGCGGTCGGAGGAGGAGCGCCGGTCAGCGTTCAGAGCATGTGCTGCACCGATACGCGAGACCCCGCCGCCACAGCGGAACAGATAAACGCTCTCGCCGCCGCCGGCTGCGATATAGTCCGCGTTGCCGTGCCGGATATGACGGCGGCAAAGGCGATAGCTGAGATAAAAAAGCGCATAAAGCTTCCGCTCGTCGCGGATATACACTTTGACTACAAGCTCGCGCTCGCCGCGCTGGACGGCGGCGTTGACAAGATTCGCTTAAACCCCGGAAACGTCGGCGGAGAGGACAGAGTCCGCGCCGTTGCGAGAGCTTGCGAGACGAGGGGAGTGCCTATCAGGATCGGCGTAAACTCCGGCTCTGTCGAAAAGGCGCTGCTCCGTAAGTACGGCGCTCCCACGCCTGAGGCGCTCGTCGAAAGCGCGATCGGACACGCGAAAATGCTTGAAAACGTCGGCTTCGGAGATATCTGCGTATCTGTAAAGAGCTCCTCTGTGCCGACTACCGTCGCGGCGTACAGACTTATGCACGAAAAGACAGATTACCCCCTGCACCTCGGAGTCACCGAGGCGGGAACCGAATACCTGGGCTGCATAACGAGCGCCGTCGGGATCGGGACTCTCCTGATGGAGGGCATAGGCGACACCGTAAGAGTTTCTCTTACCGCCGACCCGCTGCGCGAGGTGCCTGCCGGGATCGCCATTCTGAAGGCTGCCGGCGTTCGCAGGGGCGGAGTGCGCTTTGTCAGCTGTCCCACCTGCGGAAGAACGGAGATCGACCTCATCGGTCTTGCGAACGAGGTGCAGAACCGCCTTGCGGGGATAGACAAGGATATAACCGTGGCCGTAATGGGCTGCGTTGTGAACGGCCCGGGCGAGGCTCGTGAGGCCGACTTCGGAATAGCCGGAGGAAAAGGTGAGGGACTCATCTTCAAAAAGGGCGAGATAGTCAGAAAGGCGCCCTATGACCGCCTTGCCGACGAGCTTATAAAACTAATAGGAGAAGATTGATGGCGAGCTCAAACTCTCTGCCGTTTCTCGAAATGTTCCCGTTCTGCGAAGCGCTCTCAGACCTTGCCTCCGGCGAGGTCACGGGCTGCACCGTAATGCGGGAGACGCGTTCCATAGAAATCAAGGCAAATTTCAAAAAGTTCATACCGCCCGCCTATCTCAATCAGGCGGAGGAGATGATCCGCCGCCGGTTTTTCCTTGAGAGGTGCCGCATAGATGCGAATCTTCCGCAGGAAAAGACCGAAAAGGAGATAAAGGCTGAGGAAAAATACCGCACGGAGCGCCACCCGATATTCGGGAAAATGCCGAAAAACCTCACTCTCAGCCAGATGAAAGACGTCAATCTCGAATCGGGCAGGGTGATGGTCGAGGGTCACGTTTTCGGGATGAACTGCCGCGACGTGCGAAGCGGCGCGTTCATACTCTCGTTCGATATGACGGACGGAACAAACTCGGTCAGAGTATCGAAATTCATAAACGACGAGGCGGAAAAGACCGCGGCGAAGAAGATCGACGTCGGAATGGACGTCACCGTCGCCGGAATGATGGTGCAGAACCGCTATGACGGCGAGGTGCTCGAGCCGTTCGCAATCTATACTGCGCCGCAGAAGGCGCCGAGAATGGACACCTCCGAGCGCAAACGCGTTGAGCTGCACCTGCACACAACGATGTCCACGATGGACGCGCTTACCGATACCAAGGCGGTAATAAACCGCGCGATAAAGTGGGGTCACCCCGCGATTGCGATAACAGACCACGGCGTCTGTCAGGCGTTCCCGGACGCGATGAAGGCGGCGGGGGATAAGATCAAGGTCATCTACGGAGTAGAGGGCTATTACATAAACGACGTTGACGACCGCGTTGCCGTTTCGGGCTCGCAGGATATGGCGCTTCCGGGCGAGTTTGTGGCGTTCGATATCGAAACCACCGGACTCAGCTCCGAGCACGACCGCATAACCGAGATCGGCGCGTTCATATTCAAGGACGGCAGGCAGACCGACCGCTTCCAGACCTTTGTAAACCCCGGAAAGCACATTCCGCTTGAAATAACGAATCTCACCGGCATCTCCGACGATATGGTAAAGGACGCGCCGGACGAGAAGAGCGCGATCGAGGCTTTCCTCGCCTACTGCGGCAACAGACCGCTGCTCGCGCACAACGCGAATTTCGACGTCGGCTTCATCGACGAGGCTTCACGCCGCCACTCTCTCAGCTTCGACCCGACGTATATCGACACCCTCGCGCTCAGTCAGGCGATGCAGCCGGAGCTTAAAAACCACAAGCTCGACGTTGTCGCGCGCTCTCTTGAGCTGCCCGACTTTGAGCACCACCGAGCCTCCGACGATGCGCTGACCTGCGGACTTATCGGCGCGAGGTACTTTGAGATAATGGTATCCGAGGGTGTGGGAAGACTCTCCGAGGTCAACGGCTACATCGGACCGAAGCGTCAGGACGCGACCCATAACCGCCGCCTGCGTCCGATGCACATCATAGTTCTCGCGAAAAACGAGATCGGCAAAAAGAACCTCTACCGAATCGTATCAAAATCGCACCTTGAATTTCTGCACCGCAATCCGATCATGCCGAAGAGCGTGCTGATGCAGTACCGCGAGGGACTGATAATCGGCTCGGCGTGCGAGGCGGGCGAGGTTTTCCAGTCGATCGTTGATCATAAGAGCCGCGCGGAGCAGCGCAGACTCGCGTCATTTTACGATTACCTCGAGATCCAGCCTATATGCAACAATATGTTTATGCTCCGCGGCGATAAGCCGAAGGCGTCGAGCGAGGAGGATCTCAGAAACTTCAACCGCCGCGTCGTAGAGCTCGGCGACGAGCTGGGGAAAATAACGGTCGCCACCGGCGACGTGCACTTCCTCGACCCGGAGGATGAGATATTCCGCCACGTTCTCCTGACAGCGAAGGAATTTGACGACGCGGACAAGCCTCTTCCGATATACTTCCGCACCACCGATGAGATGCTCAAAGAATTTGAGTACCTCGGCGAGCGGGCGGAGGAGGTAGTCATCGACAATCCGCAGAAGATCGCGGATATGTGCGAGTTTATGCGTCCTCTGCCGCCTGCCGGCGTGCTCTTCGCGCCGAAGATCGAGAACTCCGACGGAGAGCTGAAGGATCTCGTCTACGGCAGGATGCACGAGCTTTACGGTGAGAATCCTCCCGAGATAGTGACGAGCCGCGTTGAGCAGGAGCTGCATGATATACTCTCGCGCCACTATGACGTTATATATATGTCGGCGCAGAAGCTCGTTGCAGACTCCCTTGCGCACGGCTACCTCGTCGGCAGCCGAGGCAGTGTAGGCTCTTCGCTTGTGGCGTTCATGTCCGGTATCACAGAAGTTAACTCCCTGCCGCCGCACTACCGCTGCCCGAAGTGCAAGAATACCGAGTTCATAACGGACGGCTCCTACGGCTGCGGAGCGGATATGCCGGACAAGATCTGCCCCGTATGCGGCGCAAAATACGCGAAGGACGGCTTCGATATCCCGTTCGAGACCTTCCTCGGCTTCGGAGGCGACAAGGTGCCTGATATCGACCTTAACTTCTCCGGCGAGTATCAGGCAAACGCCCACCGCTATACGACCGAGCTTTTCGGCCCGGACCACGTTTTCCGCGCGGGAACGATCGGTACGGTTGCGGAAAAGACAGCCTACGGCTACGTCAAAAAATACCTCGAAAAGACCGGCAAGACCGCCTCGCGCGCCGAGGAAACGCGACTTGCGCTCGGCTGCGTCGGCGTAAAGCGCACTACGGGGCAGCACCCCGGCGGACTTGTCGTTATCCCGCAGGATATGGAGATCGCGGACTTCTGCGCGGCTCAGCACCCGGCGGACGACCCGAATACCGATATAATCACCACACACTTCGAGTATCACTGCATGGAGGAAAACCTCCTGAAGCTCGACGAGCTCGGCCACGATGACCCGACGATGATACGTATGCTTGAGGATATGACCGGCATCGACGCAAAGACGATACCGCTCGACGACCCGGAGACGATGGGCATATTCAAATCCTACGCTCCGCTCGGGCTCAAGTATGAGGATCCGATCGTCGGCAAGACCGGCTCCATCGGAATCCCGGAGTTCGGCACCGGCTTCACGCGCCAGATGCTCGTCGATACGCAGCCCGAGACCTTCGATACGCTCGTCCGGCTCTCCGGCTTCTCTCACGGCACAGACGTCTGGCTCGGAAACGCGAAGGATCTCATACTGAACGGTACCGCGACCGTCAACGAAACGGTCGGCTGCCGCGACGATATAATGCTGTTTCTTATTTCCAAGGGTATGGACCCGAAGATGAGCTTCAAGATCATGGAGGCGGTCCGAAAGGGCAGAGTCAAAAAGGGCGGCTTCCAGGAGGGCTGGGTCGAAACCATGAAGGAGCACGGCGTTCCCGACTGGTATATAGATTCGCTCTCGAAGATAGCGTACCTATTCCCGAAGGCGCACGCTGTCGCATACGTTATGATGGCGTTCAGAATAGCATATTTCAAAGTACACTATCCGCTGGCGTTCTATTCCGCGTATTTCTACCGCCGCAGCCAGAAGGACTCCTTCGACGCCTCGATAATGTGTATGGGTGAAGAGAAGTGCGGCGCAAAGATAAAGGAGATACGCGATAATCCCGATTCCACCGCAAAGGACGACGATCTTCTGACGACTCTCGAAGCCTGCTGGGAATTCTATAAGCGCGGCTTCAAATTTGAAAATATCGACCTATATAAATCCAGCGCAACAAGGTTTGAAATCTGCGAAAACGGGCTCAGACCGCCTTTCGTTGCGATCTCCGGTCTCGGTGAGACCGCGGCGATCGACCTTGTTGAGCACAGGGGAGATAAGGTCTTTATCAGCGTTGAGGAGCTTTCCGCAAGCTGCCCGAAGGTCTCAAAGACGCATATTGAGACTCTCAAAGCTCTCGGCGCGCTGGGCTCTCTGCCCGATGAATCGCAAATCTCGCTGTTTTAAGGAGAAAAACTATGACAGAAAGCACAATTGATAGCGTTTTTACCGGTTGGGAAACCGACGGCGTGCTCGGCTCCGGCGCGTTCGGAACCGTGTACCTCGCGCATACGATGATAGAGGACAAGCCGGTCTATAATGCGATTAAGGTAGTCCGCGTACCGCCCTCCCGCGAATCCATAACCGCCGCCGAGGCGATGGGCGTCAGCCGGGACCTGCTCAAGATCTACTTTGACAAGGTCAAATCCGACCTCAACTGGGAGCTGACTATGTCCGGGACGGCGCAGAATAAGCATCTCGTGCGCCCGGAGGAGTTCAAGACCGTAGATTCCGAGCCTGCAGGCTGGGTCGGATATATCCGCTATCCGGTGGCGACGCCGCTTCTCGGCTATTATGAGAAGGTCACCTCCGGCTCTGAGGACGCGGCAAGACTCGGCTATGAGATCGCTGAGGCGCTCGCGGTTCTCGCGGAAAACAATATCGCCCACGGCGACGTAAAGCCGGAGAATATCCTCGTTGCGGACAACGGAAGCTTCCTGCTCACCGATCTTGCCGTAAAGCGCACGCTTGAGAAGGCGGGCAATTCGCTCTTCAAGGGGCAGGATAACGAATATGAGGCGCCGGAGCTAAGCTCAAAGGAGAGAATCTACACCCCGGCGGGCGATATCTACTCGCTCGGAAAGCTTATGGAATACGTAGCCTCTGATTGCGGCGAGGGCGCGGAGATCGCCCCGGAGCTGAGGAGCGTTATAGACGCGTGCACAGCTGCTTCTCCCGCCGACAGACCCTCCGCGGCAAAGGTGCGCGAGATGATCGAAAAATCGAAGCTTCTCGGAGAGAAGCGCACGCCTCGCAGAGCCGTCGCCGCCGTCAGCGCCTTTGACCTTGTGAAGAAAAACGGCAGCACCGTGCGCTCCGTGAGGGGAGAGGAGCCGTTCACTCCGGTTGAGAAGATACAGTTCCCGAACGACGAGCCGAAGGAGAAAAAATCCGGAAAGATCGCTGTAAAGATCGCGTCTGTTGCGATTTGCGCCGTCGCCGTTATCGGCGTTTTTGCTCTCGTTATAATGAATCCGTTCTCCAAGCCCGCAGACCCGTCGGATACTACGCCGGTCGTCGAGCCGGGCAGGATCAACGGGCCGAGCATCATCGACGATACGCCGAAAACAAGCGACGTTACCGGGCCTGATGAAAAGACCGACGCTCCGAGCGAGAATACCGAGAACCCCGGCGATAACACCGATCCCGACACGCCTTCGGAGAATCCCGGCGAGCCTTCGACGGAGAATCCTCCCGTTGATAACCCTCCCGTTGATAACCCGCCTGAGGTCGATCCTCCGGTCGAGGAAGCGGCGTATCTCTTCCCGTCAGACACAAAGCTTATGACCGAGGCTGACGTCGAGGGTAAGAACAGGTCTGAGAGCTATATGCTCATAAACGAGCTGTACGCACGCCACGGACTGACCTTCAAGACCGCGTCGATAAGAGAGTATTTCGAGTCGCAGAGCTGGTACAAGCCCGATTCATCCAAGACCGCCTCCCAGATCGAAAGGGAGTTCAACGAGATCGAAAAAGCCAATCTCAAGCTCCTTACAGAGTATCAGAAGGAAATGGGATACAGGTAAAAATCCAAAAGCCGACCTCATCTGTGAGGCCGGCTTTTTACCGATTATGCCCAAAAATCTACACTTGGTGCAAAAAACCTTGACTATTTTGACGAGGATGAGTATTATAATATCAGCTAAAAAATTGAAAATGGAGGATATACAATGGCAAAAGAAAAAAAGAGCTTTTTTGATAAGCTGCCGCCCAGCCTTATCAAAAATGACAAGGTTTCGATCTTCCCTGAGGGCGCGCTTGGCTACCTCGTAGGTCCGACGCTCGCGCTTCTTGCGAACTCGATCCTTGCAAACTACTTCAACAAGTACATGTCCGACGTGCTTCACGTCAACACATGGGCTTCCGCGTTCTTTACATGGCTGCCGGTCATCTCCGTTATCTTCGTCGTGATCGGAAATATCCTCGTCGGCCGCCTCATGGACAACAACACCTCCAGAGCGGGCAAGGCAAGACCGCTGCTCCTCGTTTCTGTTCCCATCAGCCTTCTTGCGCTTTTGTTCCTTTTCGTATTCTCCCCGTATTCAGCCTCCGGCACTGAGTGGCACACCGGCGCTCTCGTCTGCATTGCCATCGGCTACAACCTCTGGTTTGCGTTCGCCTATCCGATGTACTACACCCCGCACGCCGCGCTCGTTAACCTCTCGACCC
Organism: Oscillospiraceae bacterium; assembly: GCA_017412765.1. Taxonomy (GTDB): domain Bacteria; phylum Bacillota; class Clostridia; order Oscillospirales; family Oscillospiraceae; genus RUG626. Next base: position 29,708 of record JAFPWN010000047.1, read on the forward strand.
GTAATTCCGGCGACCGCAGCCTCCTCGCTACGATCTCCAACGCGACCGCTCTTGCCGCTATGGGTCTTTCCAGCATGATCCTTCCTTTCTTCCTTGATCTTCTCTTTGTATATCAGACCACCAATCTCCCCGAGGGCGCGGTAGCTCAGGAAGGCGGCAAGTACTACACTCTTGACGGCGTTACCCTCTACGACGCTCAGGCGTCCTACGACCATTGGAAGATCTTCGTTATCGCTCTTATCATCATCACCTTCGTCGGCGCGCTCATTGAGTACTTCTTCACCCGTGAGCGCGTTACCGAAGAGGGCGGCGAGGGCGAGAAGAAGGCGGCTCTCCCCATCGGCGAGCAGGCAAAGATCTGCTTTAGCGACAAGTTCTGGATCATCATGATGATCTTCTTCTTCCTCTATCAGTTCGGCGGAATGATAAAGAATGTCAGCCAGAATTACTTCTGCACCTCCATGTTCGCGGATGCCTCCGGCAACTACACCGTTGCCTATGGCGGAACGCTTCAGGGAACGCTCTCCATAATCGGCGCTATCCCCACTGCTATCGGTATGGTCGTAGCGCTTCCGCTTGCCAACAAGATCGGCAAGGGCAAGGCTATCCTCTGCGGCGCCGTTCTCGCAACAGCGGGCGGCGTGCTCGGTATGCTCTTCCCGCAGAACTTCATAATCGTAGTCATCTCCTTCGTTATCAAGGCGCTCGGCTCCACGCCCGCGATGTATCTCTCGCTCGCGCTCCTTGCCGATATCCTTGACCACCAGGAGGCGCTTCACGGCAACCGCACAGACGGTCTTTCCATGACCATCTACGGCGCCATCATGGCCGGCATGACCGGACTTACCACCGGCGTTCTCAACGCAGTCCTCTCCGGCGTAAACTACGACGTTGCGACCCTCAACACGAATGAGGCTCTCCGCGCCGCTATGCCGTGGCTCTTCATCGGCGGCGAGACTCTCTGCTACCTCGTAATCTTCATCACCTTTATCTTCATGAAGGTAGAGCGCTACTCCGACCTTGACCACAAGGCTATCGTTCAGGATCAGGCGGCTCAGGCGAAGAAGGAAGGCAGAGCCTTCGAGATGCCGAAGGACGAGAAGCCCGTAGCTATCGACGCTGCTCTCCTCAAGGAGTACAACGAGCTGAGAAAGCAGAACGGCCGCACCGAAGTTAAGGTATAACTGACAGATTGTACAAAACCCGCACAAAATTCCCGGTAATTTTGTGCGGGCTTTTTGTGGATTTCCTATTCAAAAAATCGACAAATCGTGCTACAATGTTTCAGCAAAAAATCCAAATATCTATTTTGGGGGTAAAAATATGATCTCACACGGCAAGGATATCAAGCTTTTCTGCGGCAATTCCAACAGAAAGCTTGCAGAGGACATCGTTAAGCACATGGGCTCCCGCCTCGGCGATATGCAGGTCTCCCACTTTGCGGACGGAGAGTGCAGCGTATCACTTTACGAGACCGTTCGAGGCTCCGACGTATTCCTTATCCAGTCAACCTGCAATCCCGTAAACGACAACCTTATGGAGCTGCTCGTTATGATCGACGCCTGCCGCCGCGCTTCCGCCGGACGCATCACCGCCGTTATCCCGTATTTCGGCTATGCCCGTCAGGACAGAAAGGCAAAGGGTCACGATCCGATATCCGCAAAGCTTGTTGCTAACCTCATCACCTCCGCCGGTGCAGACCGTATTCTTACTATGGATCTTCACGCGCCTCAGATCCAGGGCTTCTTCGATATTCCGCTCGACCACCTTGTCGGAATGCCCATCTTTGCCGATTATTACCTCAAGAAGTTTGGCGAGAACAGCGAGACCACCATGGTCGTTTCCCCCGACGTAGGCTCCGTTGCGCGCAGCCGCAACTTTGCCCACAGAATGGGCATGAACCTCGCTATCGTTGATAAGCGCCGCGAGCGCGCCAATCAGTCCGAGGTCATGAACATCATCGGTGACGTCAAGGATAAGAACGTAATCCTCTTCGACGATATGGTAGATACTGCCGGCTCCCTCTGCGGCGCGGCAAAGGCTCTCGTTGAGATCGGCGGTGCGAAGGAAGTCTATGCCTGCGCCTCCCACGCCGTACTCTCCGGCCCCGCGATCGAGCGCATCGACAAGAGCTACATAAAGGAGCTCGTTTTCCTTGATACCATTCCCGAGATAGAGGCGAAGAAGCACGAGAAGATAAAGTTCCTCTCCGTTGCTCCGATGTTCGGCGAGGCGATCGAGCGCGTTTATGCCGAGATCACGATGAGCCCGCTTTTCAACTGAGATGCTGTTCAGTAAACCCGGCAAATATTCCCACATAGTCGTTTTCCTCGGCAATCCGGGACTGAAATACGCGATGACGCGCCACAACGCCGGCTTCATCACCGGCGACGCATTCGCAAAAAAGCACGGCGTTAAGATAGACCGGCTCAAGTTCCACGCACTTACGGGCGAAGCAAAGATCGGCGGCGAAACCGTTCTTCTGATGAAGCCGCAGACCTTTATGAACGAGTCCGGTACAGCAGTCGGCGAGGCGATGAAATTCTACAAGGTGCCGCTTGAGAACGTGATCGTCGTTTCAGACGACGTAACTCTCGACCTCGGAAGGCTCCGCGTGCGCCGCTCCGGCTCCGCAGGCGGTCACAACGGCCTCAAGGATATTATCGCAAAGTGCGGCGGCGAGGGCTTTCCAAGAGTCAAGGTCGGCGTCGGCAAGCCGGAATACGATATGATCGACTGGGTGCTCTCAACTTTCCACGATAAGGAAGCAGAGGATTTCCTCAAGGCGGCGGAAAGAGCCGCTGAAGCCGTTGAGAGCATCATTCTTAACGGCGTGGACAAGACGATGAACGACTTTAACAGATAATACTAAGCGCCGATAAAATGCTTTATTAGATTTCCGAGGCAGAATTGCGCCAGACGAGGCGGCTTTCGCAGAGCATAATGGAAATATATGGTCAAGAAAGGGGCAAAGTATGGCACAATTCTGACCGGAAAGATTTAAATGATTTTATCGGCGCTTAGTATAAAGAATCAGCTCCTGCACATCGCGTGCAGGAGCTTTAGTTATCTCTTGTATTCAAATTCGAGACCGCAGACGTTTACCGTGTCGCCCTCGTTTATACCGAGGGACTCAAGCTTGTCGAAAAGCCCGCGCGTGCGCATTATGCGGTCGAAGTGCATCCGGCTCTCATAGTCGCCGAAGTTCGTGCTCTGAACGAGAGTATCGACCCAGCCGCCGTCGACCGTCCAGTAGCTGCCGTCCTGCTCGATCGTCGGTTCCTCGGCGCCGAGATCCGCCTCCGGCTCGACGTAATCCGGCTCAAATACGGTGATCGGCGGGAGAGTGCCGAGAGAATCGGAAACCGCGTTCACAAGCTCGCGCACGCCCAGGTGCGCGGCGGCTGAGATACGGAAAAAGGGAAGCCCGAGGCTCGTTATATAAGACTCGAAGCGAGTGATATCATCTTCGGAGGCGATGTCGCATTTATTGCCTGCGACGATCATCGGGCGGGAGGCGAGCGCCTCTGAATACTCCTTCAGCTCGGCATTTATCGCCTGGAAGTCCTCGATAGGGTCGCGCCCCTCGCAGCCGGAAACGTCCACGACGTGGACGAGCAGGCGGCAGCGATCGATGTGGCGGAGAAAATCGTGACCGAGACCGGCACCCTCGCTCGCGCCCTCAATGATGCCGGGAATATCCGCCATTACGAAGGAGCGCCCCTCGTCAACGTAGACAACGCCGAGGTTGGGGAAGAGGGTAGTGAAGTGATAGTTCGCTATCTTGGGACGAGCCGCCGAAACTACGCTCAGAAGCGTAGATTTTCCGACGTTCGGGAAGCCGACGAGTCCGACGTCGGCAAGGAGCTTCAGCTCGAGCGTTATCTCGCGCTCTACGCCGGGCAGACCCGCCTTCGCAAAGCGCGGCGCCTGCCTTGTCGGGGTCGCAAAATGGCTGTTTCCCCAGCCGCCCTTGCCGCCCTTTGCGGCAACGAAGCGGTCAAGTCCCGTCATATCCGCCATGACAGCGCCTGTCGCCTTGTCGCGCACGACCGTACCGACGGGGACTTTGATTATGAGATCCTCGCCGTCGCGCCCGGAGCAGCGCTTGCCGGTGCCGTCGGCGCCGTTCTGCGCGGCATATTTGCGTTTATAGCGGAAGTCCATCAGAGTGGACATATTGGGATCGGGAACGAGAACGACGTCGCCGCCGCGGCCTCCGTCACCGCCGTCCGGCCCGCCGGAGGCTACGTATTTCTCGCGGTGGAAGGCTACGGCGCCGTTGCCGCCCTTGCCCGCCTTGATTTCAATAGTTGCCTTATCTACAAACATCTGATCAGTTCCTTTATCTGCTTTCAATGCATTATTTCCGATATTGTAGCAGAAAATAACTGAAAATGCAATCTCGTATTGCAAATGTGACTCGATTTTGGTAATATAGCCATATAATAATGGCGTATTATGGATATAACACATAGAGGTGCGATTTATATGAAACAATGGATCAAAGAAAACGCCGCGCTTATAGCGCTTTTGCTTATAGGAGTGATATGCGCCGGCGTCATAGCAGGAGGCAGAGCCGCGGTCGAAGAAGCGGGAAAGCACTATGACTACGTCGTTGACTATGATGATTTCTCGAAAATGGTGCTCAGGTCAGAGCAAAATGAGGCTTACTGGCTCTCAGTACTGAAGAGCGAGGGAGTCGACAAGATCGCCGTCACCGAGCTGAGCGCGAAGGAGCTGAATAAAGAGGGCAGCGGAGATATTTACGCTTATCAGATCTCCGAGCTTAAAGCCGAGTTCGGGTGGAAGGACAGAGTTCCGGAGCGTATCGTCAGTCTCGCCGCAGAAGCGAAGTTTGATAACGACGCGCTTATAATCGTTACGGACAGCGAGCTTTTTGAGCTTCTCAGCGGGAGATATACAGAAAGACTTGACGGTGCGACGGTCACGAGCTTTTTTGAAAACGGAGCGGGATATATCTATATCGCCACCGCGGAGGAGAAAAGCAAAGGCGTAAACTGGACGATGGTCCCCGTGATGCTGCCTGCCGACATCGTGGAAACAGCGCTTGAAGCGGGCTTTCAGATCATTCCGAGGACGGTAACCGTCAAAGGCGCGAACGGCGCGGGATTTCAGAAAGCAGTGCTGAAGGACTTTGCGGAGTTCAACAGTCCCTACTACTTCGGAAATACAAAGGGCTATGAGGGCTATGAGAGTGAGGACTGGCTCGAAAACACGGTGGAATACCTTAATAAAACCGGCGCCAGCCCCGTGATCGTGGAGCAGGCGGATCAAAGCGAAAACTATATGTGGCCGGGAGTAAAGGAGCTTCTGAGTGAGACCGATTACCAGGCGGTGAGGCTGTTTTCCGAACCGGATTACATCCAGGCGTGGTATGCGACCCACGGTTATTCCGGCCCGGAGGAGATCATAAACAGCATAGCGAGGGCGATAAGCGACAGAAGCTGCAGGCTTATCTATCTCAGAATGATAATGAAAAATGATAAGAGCGGAGATTACGTTACGGATGAAGCCGAGTATCACAAGCTTCTCGGCGGAGTAAGGGAACAGGTCGGGCGCCTCGGTTACACACAGGAAACCTTGAAGCCTCTGAAAACCTACTACGCAAACACTGTTCTCCGCATCTTCCTGGGAATAGGCGCGATCGCGGCGGCTGTAATAATGCTCGACCTCTTCGTCAGGCTCAATACAAAGGCAAAATATATTCTTCTGGCTGTCGGTGCACTCGGCGTTGCCGGCGCGATGTTCGTCATTCCGAACGGCTCGAAGCTCCTTTTGTCGATGGGCAGCGGCATAGTCATGCCGGTTATCGCTATCGCGGGCATAAACCGGTATCTGACAAAAAACAGAGCGGATGATCTCAGCTTCAAAAGCCTCCTTCTGCGCGATATCGGGCTGACTTTCGCTCTTTGCGCGGTCTGCTTCTGCGGCTCACTTTTTGCTACCGCAGCTATATCCGATACCGAATATATGCTTGAGCTTAGGATCTACCGCGGCGTGAAATTAATGCAGCTCATTCCGATTGCGTTTTTCTTCGTGAGCTATATTCAGGTGTTCCTGATTGAAAAGCATTTCGGCAGATTCGCGCCGTTTGACACAAAAGAAAACAAGCGCCTGCGCAGACTTGAGGTAAGAGAGAAGAGCGCGGAGTTCCTCAACAGATCGGTTCTTATGAAGGATCTTGTTGTGATCGCGGCGGTTGCGGCGGTCGGCGCGGTCATGCTGCTTCTGGGACTTTACTATATCGAGCGCACCGGCAATTCCGACAACGTTTCAACTCTTGAGATAATGTTCCGCAATATGCTGGAGGTGCTGCTGAGAGTCAGACCGAGGACCAAGGAATTTCTCGTCGGCTGGCCGTGCGTTATGATGTTTATCTGGGCGGTTCGCAGGAGAATACCGCTTCTGCCCGCGGTGTTCGGCGCGGGAGCCTCGGCCGGAGCGTACGTCAGCATCGTAAACACCTTCCTGCACATTCGCAATCCGTTTTTGACGAACGTCGAGCGCACCGTCACGGGACTTGTCATCGGCGTTGTCATAGGCGTCGCGGCTGTCTGCGTCTGTGAGCTGATATATAATTTTGCTGCAAAGAAAGGCCGGGAAAAAACAGTATGAGCAGGATATTGATTTCCGGCTATTACGGATTTTCAAATATCGGCGACGACGCGATTCTTAAAAGCGTTGTCGGAAGTCTCAGGGACAAGGTGCCGGACAGCGAGATAACGGTGCTGTCAAGAGACCCGAAAACTACTACCGAGCGCTATGGCGTAAGAGCCGTTCAGCGGATGAACGCCTTTACCATACTGCGCGAGCTGTTGAGATGCGAAATGCTGATAAGCGGCGGCGGAAGCCTTCTGCAGGATGTGACGAGCCGCATGAGCATTCTTTACTACCTTGCGATAATCTTTCTGGCGGAGCTTTTCGGGAAGAAGGTTTTTATCTATTCCCAGGGTATCGGGCCGATAAACGGCGGATTTAACCGCCGGCTGACGGCGAAGCTTCTCGGAAAAGCCGACGCGATAGCCGTCAGGGATCAGAAATCGGCGGACTTTCTGGCGGAGATCGGCGTTCCGGCGGATAAGATCGAGATTACGGCGGACCCGGTGCTTCGCCTCAAGCCCGTTGAGCTTGAGCGCGGAAAAGAGATCCTTGAGAGCGTCGGGCTGAAGAAAACAGAAGGGCAGAAGATCGTCGGCTTTGCGGTGAGAAGCGATAATACCGCGCCGGAGCTTCTGCAGGAGATCGAAAAATGCGTCCGCTGGCTCAGAGATGAGAAAGATACCTGCTCCGTCCTCATTCCGTTTCACTATGAGATGGACAAAAAGGTCATCTCGGAGCTGAAAGCAAGACTTGGCGACGGCGTTTACGCTATCGAGGACAAGCACCTTTCGGACGAGATGCTGAGCATCATCGGCTCGCTCGATATACTTGTCGGCGTTAGGCTCCATTCGCTCATCTATGCAGAGATCATGGGCGTGCCTTCGATCGCAATCTCCTACGATCCGAAAATCGACGCCTTTATGGAGTCCATCGGAAGAGAGAGCATGTGCGGTACCGCGGATTTTACCGCCGAGCGCTTCAAGGAGATTTACGAAAAAGTTGAAGCGAGCGGCAGTGAGATGATCGAAGCCTCCCGACCGAAGGTCAATGAGCTTATTAACCGCCTTGAGATCAACGACAGCCTCGTTGCCGGGATGATCGGGGATAACAAAAAGGAACCCGCAGGCAAGAAGAGCGGGGTGTTCTCCGTAATCGGCGGAGTTATGTTCATAAGCGTCGTTTCCCGCATATTCGGAATACTGAGAGAGTCGGCGCAGGCTAACGCGTTCGGCGCGGCTGACAGCTACTACTCAGCTTATAACAAAACGATCTATCTTTTCAGCACGGCGGCTTACGCAATGTGCGTGGCGGCTGTGCCGATAATGACGCGCGCCTTTGCGGATAACAGAAAAAAGGGCGAGAGAGTGTCGAATAATCTTATCACCCTCTCGCTTGTGATGAGCCTTATAGTAACGGCGCTTTTTGAGGTTGCGACTTTTCTGCCCGTATGGGGCGGAGAGAGCGCGGAAACGCTGACCTTCATCAGGATCATGGCGCTGTCGCTTCCGATAATCGTTATCTCATATCAGAATGTGGCGCTCTATCAGTCGCTCGATCACTTTATGCTCCAGGGAAGCATGGCGCTTCCGTACTCCGTTTTTCTGATGCTGTATCTCGTGCTGCTCGGCAGAAGGCTTGGGCTTGCGGCTTACGTTGTCGCCGTGTCGGCGGGCTGGCTCCTGCAGCTTATGATGGCGTTTCCGTACGCGAGGAAGGAAAAATATGTCTATAAGCCGGTACTGGAGCTAAAAAAACCGTACATCGCGGATTTTCTGAAAACCGGTATCGTCACTATCGTGACGGGCAGTATGTATCTTTTCTGCTATCTTCTGGACGCCGGCTCGGCTGAGAATATGGGCTCCGGAACAGTTACGGCGTTCTATTATGCGGATAAGCTCTTCACACCGCTGACGACGACCTTTATTTACAGCATTTCAGCGGTGCTTTTTCCGCGCCTCAACCGGGAATACACCAGGCAGAACAAGTCTGAATATTTTGAATACGTCTGGGGCGTCACGTCCAACACTCTCGTCATCGTGCTGCCGGTGTGCGCGCTGCTGATCGTATTCGGCGAGCAGATACTGAAGGTGCTTTTTGAAAGCGGAAGCTTCACGCCGGAGGACACGGCGCGAGCCGGAAACGTATTCGTAATGTACGCGCTCGGTATGGCCGGCTTTTCCGCACTGGATCTTCTGACAAAATCGTTCTATGCGATGGGCAGAACTCTCGCGCCGCTGATGCTGAGCATAGGGATAATCGCACTTGACTTTGCGCTGAACCTCGTTTTCGGCGTATCCGGAGAGCTTCTCGCGCTTATGACAGCACTCAGCATGACTATCGGCGCGATATTGGCGATAATCGTTCTTTTCAGGGGCGGCTATCGCGCGGTAAAGCTGGGCGACCCCGCGAAATCTCTTGTCGCGTCCATCATTATGGGCGCCGCAGCCTTCGGCCTCAAAACGCTTCTTGTGAACGGCGCGGAGAGCAAGATCATGACCGTTATAAAGTGCGGCGGGATCGGAGTCGCGGTAATGGCGATATACCTTTTTGCAGCGTATATTCTGAGGATCAGAACGCTTACCGATATAATAAAGCGTAAAAAAGGATAAAATAAAACGGAGAAACCGCGAAAATGCGATCTCTCCGTTTTTCATTTTACTTCTGGGAATTGTCTGCAAGCCTGTTTGCGACGGTCAGGAGAATTTTCAGATCTTCATCGTCAAGCTTCGATGTTGCTTCAAGCAGCTGGTTTGTAAGGACGGGATACTCCATACCCTCGTCAAAGAACTGCATCGGAGTGATTCCGAAATAATCACATATATACAGAAGCTCTGACAGCGACGGAAGAGCGCGCCCGGACGAAATACTCTGGATGTAGCTTTTGCTATGGCCGATATCAAGGCTCATTTTGTACTCTGAAACACCTTTTTTGATTCGGAGAGATGAAATGCGTTTCCTGACGAAACTTTCTTCCATAATTATGGCACCTCCTTTTTCCCTCTTCGGATAGAATACACCAATTTGAGCCATAAAAGCAACGCAAAAATTACCGATTTTGCAGTTATCGACCGCTGTAAGCAGTAAACATTTTCGGAACTCCTGTTTTACAACGTTTTTCAGCCTTAATAGTATTGACAATCCGTGTATAATAATACTTGACCAAAGATTATGAAGAGGTAGAGCTATGGCGAATATTGCTGTGATCGGCGCCGGTACCTGGGGTATGGCGCTTGCAAGGATGCTGGTTAATTCCGGCAGCGAGGTTACGGTCTGGTCGGCTGTACCCGAGGAGATCGACCTCATGAAAATGGAACGCAGGCAGAAGAACCTGCCGGGCGTCGCGCTTCCGGAGAGCATAAGCTACACAAAGAGCATCGAGGAGGCGTGCAGGGGAAGGGAGATGCTCGTCTTTGCTGTTCCGTCGGTATTTGTTCGGAGCACGGCAAAGACTGCGGCACCGTATATCGAGCCTGAAACGGTGATCGTTGACGTCGCAAAGGGGATCGAGGCAGGCTCTCTCAAAACGATGACCGAGGTTATCGCGGATGAGATCGGCGGGCTTAATCCTCTCGCAGCGCTCTCCGGCCCGACGCACGCTGAGGAGGTCGCGGCCGATCTGCCTACTACGATAGTCTCCGCGTCAGAGGATGAAGCGGCGGCAAGGCGCGTGCAGGAGGTTTTCTCAAATTCCGTAATGCGCGTCTATACGAATACCGACGTCAAGGGCGTTGAGATATGCGGCGCTCTGAAGAACGTGATCGCTCTTGCCTGCGGGGTATCCGCCGGTCTCGGCTTCGGAGATAACACCAAGGCGGCGCTTATGACGCGGGGACTTGCGGAGATGACGCGGCTCGGCGTGAAAATGGGCTGCCGTCAGGAGACCTTCGCCGGACTTGCCGGAATGGGCGACCTTATCGTTACCGCCACGAGCCGCCACAGCCGCAATAACCGCTGCGGATTTCTCATCGGGCAGGGCATGAAGCCTGCCGACGCAGTCAAGGAGGTCGGCATGGTGGTCGAGGGCATTAACGCGATTCCCGCCGCCGTCGAGCTTGGCAGGAAATACGGCGTCGAAATGCCGATAGTTGCCGCCGCCGATGAGGTTGTAAATCGCGGATGCGATCCGAGAGAGGCGGTCACGAAGCTCATGAACCGCGACTACAAGCCGGAAACCGGAACATAAAATTATTGCCGACCCCGCATTCGCGAGGTCGGCATTCATTAAATTGCGCTGAACAGCGGAGCCGGGCTCTGAATGAGAATGATGAAGATTATCACCGGAGGCAGGTATGATAGATACGGGCGCAGCCGTTTTGAGATGTGAACGACCTTGCCGGTGTTAGTCTTCTCGAGAAAATTATCGAAGCCGGTGCAGCAGAATAGAACGTATATAAGCGTTCCGACGGGGAATCCGAGCCGCGAGCCGAAGGATTCGCGCTTATCGCCGGAGTTCATGATCATACCCTTTTTTCTGTTTGTACCATTCTGAGAGGACATTTACAACCGCAAAATCTGATAATATGCTTGAATAATCGGCATATTTAGGTTATAATCTCTGTAATATAATTTTTCGGAAGTGATACTATGTCGAGAGCTGATCAGATCTTCATTTCAAACTGCCGCGATATTCTTTCTAACGGCGTATGGGATACGAATATGCAGGTTCGCCCCCACTGGGAGGACGGCGAGCCGGCGCACACCATAAAAAAATTCGGTATCGTGAACCGCTACGATCTTCAGAAGGAGTTCCCGATCCTCACGATCCGCCGCACCTACTGGAAGAGCGCCGTGGACGAGCTTCTGTGGATCTGGCAGAAAAAGTCGAACAACATAAAAGACCTCCGCGGTCATATATGGGACAGCTGGGCTGATGAGAACGGCTCCATCGGCAAGGCTTACGGCTATCAGCTCGGCGTAAAGCATAAATACCCCGAGGGAGAGTTTGACCAGGTAGACAGAGTTATCTTTGACCTCAAAAATAATCCCGCCTCCCGCAGAATTATGACGAACATCTACAATTTCGAGGATCTGCACGAGATGGGCCTCTATCCCTGCGCCTATTCGATGACCTTCAACGTATCCGGCAACAAGCTGAACGCTATTCTGAATCAGCGCAGTCAGGATATGCTGACCGCCTCAAACTGGAACGTCGTTCAGTACGCCGTTCTCGTCTATATGATGGCGCAGGCTACGGGCTTTGAGCCGGGCGAGCTTGTCCACGTTATCGCGGACGCGCACATCTATGACCGCCACGTCGCCCTTGTCAAGGAGATAATCGCGCGCGAGCCGCTCGAGGCGCCGAAGTTTGAGATAGACAAGTCCGTCAAGGATTTTTACGATTTCACGCGCGACTCCTTCAAGCTTGACGGCTATAAGTACCACGAGTTCAACGAGAAAATACCCGTTGCGATCTGAACTGCCATAGGGGAGGGGGAAACCCTCCCTTATTTCATAAAGGAGAAAAGTATGGATCTCATCGTAGCAGTTTATTCCCACTGGGGAATCGGCAAAAACGGCACCCAGCCCGTAGTCGTGCCGGAGGACAGACGCCACTTCCGCGAGATAACCGGGAAAAGCACCGTTATCGTAGGTGACCGCACCGTAAAGGATTTTCCCGGCGGCAGACCTCTCAGGGGCAGAAGAAATATCATAATGAGCATCGACCCGGACTATGCCTGCGAGGGCGCCGAGGTTGCCCACTCCGTAGACGAGGCCATGGCGCTTATCGGCGAGGACGAGCAGGTTTTCGTAATAGGCGGCGCGAGCATTTACAGACTCCTTCTGCCGAAATGCTCCCGCGCGTATCTGACGGTGCTATACACCAAGCCGGAGTGCGACGTATGGTTCCCGAATCTCGACGAAATGCCGAACTGGCGCATAGAGGACATGGGCGCGATGCACGAGCACGAGGGGATAAAATATTGCTTTGTAACCTACAGGAACAGCGAGGTGGAGAGATGAAAAAGCCTGAATTACTCGCGCCCGCAGGCGACCGCGAGAGCCTTGAGGCGGCGATAGCTTTCGGTGCGGACGCGGTCTATATTGGCGGCAGTCTTCTGCAGCTTCGCGCAAAAAAAGCGGGCTTTTCCGACGACGATCTGCGCGACGCGGTAAAATACGCACACGAGAGGGGCGTAAAGGTCTACGTCACAGTCAATTCATTCGCCTTCAACGACGAGATACCGCTTGCAGGACAGTACGCGAAAAAGCTATATTCCTTCGGAGTTGACGCGGCGATCATCAGCGATATCGGCGTAATGAGCGAGTTTCACCGCTGCTGCCCGGAGCTTGATATACACGTTTCAACGCAGGCAAACACGATGAACTACGCCGCAGCGAGAGTTTACTATGAGATGGGCGCAAAGAGGATAGTCCTCGCGCGCGAGCTGAGCATAGATGAAATCAAAAAGCTCCGCGCCAATATTCCCGAGGAGCTGGAGCTTGAGGCTTTTGTCCACGGCGCGATGTGCATGAGCCATTCGGGCAGGTGCATTCTCTCGAGCTGGTTCGTTAACCGCTCAGGCAACCGCGGTGAGTGCAGTCAGCCGTGCCGCTGGAACTACGCCCTCGTAGAGGAGAAGCGCCCGGGCGAATACTTCCCTATAATCGAGGAGGAGGGCGCTACGACAGTGCTGTCTTCCCACGATTTAAACTGCATCGGTATGCTCGACGAGCTGCGCGGCGCGGGAGTGACGAGCTTTAAAATCGAGGGCAGAATGAAAACCGCCTACTACGTCGCCACCTGCGTGAACGCCTACCGCAAGGCGCTCGACGGAACTGATACCATCGAGCATTGCCGCGAGGAGCTGAACGCGATCAAGCACCGCCCGTACAACACGGGCTTCTACTACGGCGAGGTGGCGAAAAATCACAATAACTCCGGCGAGTACACGCAGGACGCGGTGTTTATCGCGAATGTTCTGGACTGTTCCGACAGCGTTGCGACGCTTCGCCAGCGCAACCGCTTTCTCGTTGGCGATACGCTCGAGGTGCTCTCGCCGCATACGAGCGGCCTCAGCTTCAAGGTCACGAAAATAATCACGGAGGACGGAGGCGAGCGCGACAGCGCGCCGCACCCGAACGAGATCGTCAGAGTCCCGTGCGATATCGAGCTGCACGCCGGCGATTTCCTCAGAAGACGCGGAGGTCAGTGATGGAGCGGGAGAAGGCGAGAGTAAGCTATCCGAATCTTTCGGGATTTGAGAGAGTTTTAGTCACAAGCGACCTGCACGGCGATCTTAAGGGCTTCCGCAAGCTTCTCGGAGAGCTTGAGTTTTCCGATTCCGACGCGCTTATAATCTGCGGTGACATACTTGAAAAGGGCGATGAGAGCCTTGCGCTTCTCTCTGAGATCGTCAAAATGAGCGAGCGCGGCAATACATTTGCGCTTCTCGGAAATAACGATATTGCCTTTACCTATTGGCGCGAGGGCAGAGCAACGGATGAGGATATGCTGAGGTATCTGCGGCACACGGAAAAGAGCGTTTTGTGGGATATGCTCCGCGCTCTCGGTCTTGACGAGAGTGACATGGCGGCGGCGCACAGCGCGGTATTCGAGCGCTACTCAAAGGAGATCGCGTTTCTTGATTCTCTGCCGCACGTCATAGAAACCGACTTTGCGACCTTCGTCCACGCGGGGCTTGAGCCGCTTGAGCTCGAGGAGCAGGATTTTCACTTCAACATCGGCACGAAGGAATTTCACAGGCAAACGCACAGATTCCCGAAGCCGGTGATCGTCGGTCACTGGCCGATCTCGAATTACTCCGAGCGCGTGATCTCCGTTGCTCCGATCGTAAACCGCGAAACGAACGTCATCAGTATAGACGGCGGCAACAGCCTTAAAACCTGGGGGCAGATAAACTGCCTTGTGTTCGACAAAAGCCGGGATTGGACGGCTCATCACACCGATTCTCTGCCGATCATCCGCTGCCTGGACTCACAGGAGGAAACTAAAGACCCGCAGCTCATACTCTTTCCGAGAACCCGCTGTGAGGTCGATAAAAACGACTGCTGCGCCGCGCGGGTCTATCTGCCGGAGCTTGGCTTGAAGCTCACAGTTCCGACGGAGGATATCTACGATTACCGCGGAACGTCTTATATTACCGACCGCTTCACCTACGCTTTTGAGGTCAAGCCGGGCGACGAGTTTTCACTGTGCGGCATAGAGCGCGACTGCGCGATAGTCAAGCGCGACAGCGTGGTCGGCAAATACTTCGGAAAATGGGAATACAAAGAGCCGTAAAATATGCGGCTCTTTTGTCCTTTATGCGAAAAAACCGTACTATATAGGTGAAAGGAGGAGCAAAATGGAAGATGAAAGAATAATTGATCTCTATTTTGACCGCGATGAGAGCGCCATAAGCGAAACTAAAATGAAATACGGCGCGTATCTCACCACTGTCGCCTATAATATCCTGCGCTCAAACGAGGATTCGGAGGAGGTCGTTCTCGATACGTACCTCGGCGCGTGGAACGCCATGCCGCCGGAGAAGCCGAGTCTTTTGCGCGTGTTTTTAGCGCGGATAACGCGCAATCTGAGCTTCAAGCGCGTCGAATACGCCTCGGCAAAGAAGCGCGAGCACTCTGATGCTGTGCTTGACGAGCTTGAGGAGTGCATAACGCCGGACCTGACAGCGCTCGAGGTCGAGGCGCGGGAGCTTAGCCGAGCTCTGAACGGCTATTTGGAGAGTCTCAGCAATTTCGACTGCGCCGTTTTCTTAGCGCGCTACTATTACTGCCTCACAAACGCCGAAATCGGTGAAAAGTACGGCGTTTCAGAGCGGAGAGTCAAATACTTACTCAGTAAAATGCGCCAAAAGCTGAAAGTAAAGCTCGGAGAGGAGGGGTTCGCGGTATGACGAGGTACGATCTGAACGAGGCGATCGGAATGGTTGACGATAAGCACCTTTCGCGGGCAGAGAGGGTGAAAAAGCGCCGCCGCTGGCCGTATTACTCCGGTGCGGTGGCGGCTATGCTTGCAGTTGTTATTTTTGCTTCGGTTGTTCTCGGCTCGTCGCCGTCGGCTTTTGCCGTGAGCGAGGCGGTCTATCCGAAGATGGCGAAGATAAACAGCTCGGACTATGTCAAGGATTTACGCACACAGCTTGAATATCGAGGCAGGGGAGAGAACCTCTCGGACTTCTACGCCGATATTATTACCGAGGTGCTAAGCGATACACAGGGCGAAAATACAGTTTTCTCGCCGCTCAGCATCTACATGGGACTCAGTATGCTCGCGGAGACAACGAACGGCACCACCCGCCGGCAGATACTTGACGCGCTGAACGCCGAGAGCATCGAGGCGCTGAGGGCGCAGGCGCACGATATATGGAACGCGAACTACCGCGACACCGGCGCGGTGACAAGCGCCTTAGCCACAAGCCTATGGCTCTCGGACGACGTTTATTACAAAGAGGATACGATAAAAACCATCTCCGATAATTACTACGCCTCGGTCTACCGCGGCGATATGACCTCGGAGAGCTACAACGCCGCATATCGCAGGTGGCTCGATGAGCAGACGGGCGGAATGCTCAAGGACGCGATCTCCGGCAAGTCCTTTGTGCCGGACTGCGTTATGTCGCTTCTCAGCACTGTGTATTTCAAGGCTAAGTGGGCGGCTGAATTCAATAAGGAGAACACAAAGCCCGACACTTTCCACGCGCCGGACGGCGACGTTACCGTTGACTTTATGCACAGGACGGTCAATTCCGGCTCGTACTACTGGGGCGAAAAGTTCTCAGCGATCAGTCTCGGAATTAAAGAGGGCGCCTCAAGAATGCTTCTTATTATGCCGGACGAGGGCTATACGCCGGACGACCTTCTCACTGACAGCGAAGCGCTGAGCTTCATTTCCACGGGAATGACAGAAAACGTTAAAGCTCTCCGCATAATTATGAGCATACCGAAATTTGACGTGATAGCGACAATCGACATGGAGGAGAGCCTCAGAAATCTCGGTATTACGGAGGCATTTGATATGTGGGGTGCGGACTTTAGCGGCGCCTTTGACGCCAAGGAGCCGGTATTCCTCAAAAAGGCGGAGCAGGGCGCGCGGCTCGTTCTCGACGAGGAGGGAGTCAAGGCGGCGGCATACTTTGACCTCGGACCGGCAAACAGCGCCGCTCCTCCGGAAGAGCAGATCGTGTTCACCCTCGACAGACCGTTTATATTTGTCCTTTACGGCGAGGACGTTCAGCCGCTTTTTGCCGGAGTGATAAATAAGCCGTAAAAAATACTTCTCAAATGCGTTTTTATCTGATACAATAGATAAAAACCAAGAGAAGGGTGCGGTGCAGGTATGGAAAACAAGTTCTTTCCGGAAATAAAGGGCAACCTCGGCTTCGGCTGTATGAGGCTCCCGATGGGCGGCACGATAGTCGGCGACGGCGAGTTCAAAAAAATGATAGACGTGTTCTTTGAGGCGGGCTTCAATTACTTCGACACCGCCCACGGCTATCTAATGGGGCAGAGTGAAAAGGCGATACGCCGCTGCCTTACGAGCCGCTTCCCGCGCGAGAAATATGTGCTGACCGACAAGCTCACTGAAAACTACTTCAAGAAGCAGGAGGACATCCGTCCGTTCTTCGAGAGCCAGCTCAAGGCCTGCGGCGTGGAATACTTCGACTTCTACCTTATGCACGCGCAGGGCGCGACAAACTATGAAAAGTATAAGGAGTGCCGCGCTTATGAAACAGCGTTTGAGCTCAAGGCGGAGGGCAAAATTCGTCACGTCGGAATCTCGTTCCACGATACAGCCGAGTACCTCGATAAGATACTCACCGAGTACCCCGATATCGAGGTCGTGCAGATACAGTTCAACTACCTCGATTACGACGATCCCGCCGTTCAGAGCCGCAGGGTATATGACGTCTGCGTGAAGCACAATAAACCCGTGCTCGTTATGGAGCCGGTGAAGGGAGGCAACCTCGTCAATCTCCCGAAGGAGGCGCTCGCGCTCCTCGACCCGGGAAAGAGCCCCGCAAGCTACGCGATCCGCTTCGCCGCCGGCTTTGAGAATATGGCTGTCGTGCTCTCCGGTATGTCGAATCTCGAGCAGATGCAGGACAACGCCGGCTATATGAGCGATTTCAAGCCGCTCAATGAAAAGGAGCTTGAAACGATCAAAAAGGTCAATGAGATATTCTCCTCAAAGGCGCTGATACCCTGCACAGCCTGCCGCTACTGCGTAGAGGGCTGCCCGCAGAAAATACTTATACCCGACCTGTTTGCCTGCTATAATCAGAAAAAGGTGCATCACAGCTGGAATCAGAACTTCTACTACCGCGACGTGCTTACGATAAATAACGGCAAGGCTTCCGACTGCATAAAATGTGGCAAATGCGAGCATATCTGCCCGCAGCACCTTAAGATCCGCGACCTTCTGAAAGACGTAGCGAAGGAATTTGACTGAGAATAACAACGATAAGAGGGCCGAAAGGCTCTCTTATTCGCTTATTCCGAAACGCATTCCGGACTGTCATAATATTTATTATATATAATAAGGTATAATTAATGTATGACTGACCAGAAAAGGATGGAAAAATCCTCCTGTCATAAAAAGTTAAAATATGTGTAATTGCTACTTGCAAAACTTGCCTTTTCGTGATATATTAATGTCAACAATATATAGCCTTGAATTATTATGTCTAAACGAATAACATAATATTCATTCTGTTATATATGTTCGCCGCACAACCCTTTTGTTAAATTACTCCGGAGTGATCCGGAGATAAATGGAGGTAAATATATGAAAAAAATGAAACAAGCACTATCATTTCTGTTAGTGGCCTGTATGGTCGTGGCGCTTGCGGCAACTGCTTTTGCGGCAAGCTACACCGACACTGATGGTCACTGGGCAGAAGAGGCGATCGAGAGATGGACAAGTCTCGACATCGTCAAGGGTTACGATGACGGTGAGTACAAGCCCGAGAACGATCTCACCAGAGGACAGGCAGCTGTTATCTTCGCAAGACTTCTTAAGCTCGAGAAGAAAGCAGACATCACCAACTTCACTGACGTTGCAGCAGACGCTTACTATGCAGACGCCATCGCGCAGGTCGTTGCGCGCGGCATCATGAACGGCAAGAGCTCCAGCTCAATGGATCCCGAGGGACCCCTCACCCGTGAAGAGTTCTTCACCATGCTCGTTCGTGCTATCGGCCTTCCCGTCGAGGAAAAGTCCGAGAAGACCTTCTCCGATGGAAACAAGGTTTCTGATTGGGCAGCCGGCTCCATCAACGCACTTGTTAATGCCGGTTATGTTCAGGGCTATGAGAACGGCACCATCCGTCCCGAGAACGACATCAAGCGTTCCGAGATCGTAGCACTATTCCATCAGACCGTCGTTGCTTATGCTAACGAGGACGGCAAAGAGATCGTTGCTCCCGAGAAGGGCGTTGTCATCGTAGTCGCTGACGACGTTACCGTTAAGTCCGAGAAGGGCGAGGAAGTGACCGTTGTCGTTGCCAAGGAAGAGGCTACCGTCACCGTTGAGACCGCCGGCGCAGTTTCCGTCGTCGCTGACAGCGCTACCGTCAACGTCGCTGAGGAGAACACCGTCTACGTCAACGCTGATGATACAACAATCGCCGCTACCGAGAAGGCCGAGGTCGTTGTCAACGCCAAGGACGCTACCGTATCTCTCGAGGGCACCACTGCTGAGGTCGCTGTTACCGTAGCAGAGAGCAACGTCGAGATCACCGACGCTCCTAAGGGCACTTCCGTTGCCACTGAGGAGACCGTTACCGGCACTGTCGTTAACGAAGATAAGGTCGCTTCCGATTCCTCCTACGTTGTTGGCGAGGAGCCTGCTCCTGCTCCCGCTCCTGTTCACGTACATACCTACGGCACTGAAGAGGGCTGGTACAAGACCACTCAGGGCAGCGTTACCGTTTACAAGTACGGTTATCAGTGCATCTGCGGCGACGTAAAGCCGTATACTGAGGCCAAGGCCCTCACTCTTACTGCTGATATGACCTTTGACGCTCCTATCTACATTGCTGAGGGTCAGGACATCACCATCGATCTCGCCGGTCACAACATCATCGCTGACGGCCACGATGCGATCTACAACTACGGCACTCTTACCGTTAAGTCCGACGGCTTCGTTTATCCTGAGCTCGTTGATGACAACGGCAACCTCGTCTTCAACACCGACAATACCAAGGGCACCGTCGTCGTAAAGGGCGGCAAGGCTCTTAACGGCATCGTAAACAACGGCACCCTCAGCGTTGAGGCTGCTGCGATCGCTGTTGCTGATGACTTCGGCAGCGCAATCGTAAACCGCGCCGGCACCACCACCGTTAAGAACGCTGTTCTCGTAGCCACCGGCCTCGGCAACTGCGTCTACGTCATTGACGGCACTGTTGATCTTAACGAAGGCACCGTTGCTCTCTCCGCAACCTACGGCTTCGCCGGACTCACCCTCGGCGGAACGCTCAACGTTAACGACGGCTCCTACTACTCCACTGTCGGCTTCCCGTTCTGCGTAGCTGCTAACGGCGACAAGACTGGCACCATCAACTTCGCAAAGCGCGTTGTAACCGATCGCACCGGTACTGAGATCGAGGCTGACGGCGGCGCAGGCGAGATTTACTGGCTTGCCGGCTCCATCCAGACTGCTGCCGGACAGGCTGAGGATGACATCTCCGTCATCGCTGCTCTCGACACCGAGATCGACGAGACCGTATCTCAGACTAAGACCTATGCTGAGTACTTCATGGAGAACAAGGCTAACAGCTGAAAAACTTGCGTAAGCAATTTTCAAAATTTTTAGAAACATGAAATAAAGGAGGAAATTTATGTTTGACATGTTTTTAAAAGCGAGAAACAGCCGCAAGGGTTTTACGATTATTGAGCTTGTCATCGTCATCGCAATAATCGGAATTCTCTCCGCAGTGCTGATTCCCAACTTCTCCGGCGTTGTCTTCAACGCCAACACCACCGCAGCTGCGGCAAACCTCAGCTCGATGAACAAGATCGCAAAGACCTCCGCCGGCGCAACCGGCACCCCGACCATGCTTAAGGCTTATGCCGCTGCTGTCCAGAACTTCGGTTATGACAGCGTCAAGGCTGCTGTCGGAACTGCTGTTTACTCCAGCACCAAGAACGAGTTCGTTCCCCTTGCCGACGTCAAGGTAGAGGATGAGAAGTATGACACTACTAACTTCTATCCTGTAGCAGCGTCTGCAACTCAGACCGCAGTTGAGTCCTTTGAGGCTCTTCCCTTCGTTGACAAGATTGAAGGAAAGCCGAACCTTGTTACCACAATTCTTGCAAATACTATTTCCGGTGACAATGGTAAATATGTTAATGTTTATACCGTTAAAGGTTCTATCGCTCTTTATGATGACCTGAACCTCGGCGACGCTGCTGTCGTATTCCTTAACGGCGCAAGCGTTGAGCTTAACGGCAAGACTCTCGGCGCCAAGGCTGTTCTTTTCCTTGATACAACCAATGGCGCTAATGATGTTAAGTTCAGTGTTAACGGCGGTATGGTCAATACATATCTTGGCTATGCTGTCACCTCTGTTGCCTCTGAAGACTTTAGCGCCACTTATGCTGCACCCGCATCCAACAAGATCGAGTTCACTCAGGACGCTATGATCACCAGCCTTGTCGGCGGCGCTTACGTTAACGTTGCGAATGCTTCTTACTACCTCGAAGGCGGCGTCCTTCTTCCCGGTAATGCGAAGCTTACTCTTGACGGTGAGTCCCACCTTGTAGTCAAGGACGGCGCTTATCTTCTTACCGATAACGGTGATAAGACAAACCAGGACTTCGGTGCTGTACAGCTCGTACTTAAAGACGGCACTAAGCTCGACGTTTCCGATAATTCTGTTGTTTCTCTTATTTTTGCTGATGGTGAAGCAAATCACATTATCAGCGGTCACTCCGTCGGCTCCAATGCCTGGAACTCCGTCAACCCGATGACCTATGAGATCTGCGCTTCCGCTGTTCAGAACACTCTTGTCCTTTATGCTATGGCAGGTGCCGATCAGGCGACCGTTATGGCTGTATTTGACAAGTTTGCTGTTTCCGTAAACAATACTGTTCAGGGCCTTGCAAATAATGGCTATGTTACTGCTACCGGTGCAGTTGCTGCTATTGGTGAAATCAATACTGCCACTGCAAACGCTGTTTACGGTGCTATTTCCTCTTCTGTTGCAAGCGGAACGAGCGCTGTTGTCGGAAACGCTGCAGCCGGTGCGATCGCTTCTCTCGCAGGTGTTTCTACTCCTGCACAGGTCAGAGCTACCCTTGCTTCTAATACCTCCAATGCTTCCTCTGAGAATGCTAACTCCAAGTATTCTTCCACTGATTACTCCTTCTACAGCCCGAAGAGTGCTGAGAATCCCAAAGGATATGATACTGATGGTACTTATCATATCACCAACGCGAAGCAGCTCTATGCTCTTAGCTGGATCGTTGCCAAGGGAATAGATGACTTCTATGGCCATGTTGTCAGCATCGACAATGATATCGACCTTGGTGATTATGAGAACTGGAAGCCTATCGGCGACGGTAACTACGGCTTCCGCGGCACCTTGGTTGGTAAAGAGATATCCGAAGGCAAGTATCCGACTATCAGTAACATGAAGATCGACTCTGAATCCAATACCCTTCTCCTTTCACTCATGGGCAACACCTGGTCCGGAACGGCAACCCGTGCTGACCGCGAGGGCACTAACTACGGCAGACAGACCGGCGATAAGTATGCAGTCGGCTTCGTCGGCGTACTTGAGAACGGCGGCTCTATCTCCAATCTTAACTTCTCTAACTGCTATGTACGCCTTGAGTACAACTGGAACTGCTCTGCTGCTATCGTTTGCGGTGTTATGGTAGCCACCGGTGAGGATTACACAGATAATGATGGCGGCTTGCATATCACTACGAATCCTGTTTATGATGAACATCATATCGCCACCTCTTATGCTGATTATAAAACTACCGGAAATAATGATATGTACAATACCCAGGGGCCTTCTTGGACCTTTGACGGTGATGGAAAAATTAACGGTGCAATAAATTCTACTGCTTATGCAGACAGAGCGTATAAGGGATGGGAGACCACCATTTATAACGTTACTACCGACTCCTCCTGCGAGGTTATCTGCGCCGGTCGTGCTGCCGGTATCGTAGGTTCCGCAGGCGGACGCTACTCGGCTGATGGTGGCACGAACAACGATTATGACAGTGCTCCGTATAAAGGTTATCGTAACGGCACAAAGGATAAGGAATCAATTTTCTGCTGCTATGGAAAAACTTATATTATCTCCTGCACTAACGGAGCAAAGGTCACTACAAAACCTGAAATCTCAGATAACTATTATGGAGCAGGCGGAATAATCTCCTTCTTCGTTAAAAAGGGTGGATATGATAATACTATTTATTGGTATGTTGAAGACTGCCATAATAGTGGTTCTATTACCGGTCAGTTTGCTTCCGGTATTGCCGCTCATTATTCTCCGACTTGCACTAGTATCACCGGATGCAGCAACAACGGAACGCTTACATCTCTTAAGCTTAAAGCCGCTCCTAATTACCACAACTGGACCGATGCATTTGACTTTGATGGCAACAAAATTACTTAATAACTTATTCTAATGTATTAGTGAATAGATTACTAATCTATCCATTATATAATTAATTTTGAAAGGAGAATTTCCAATGAGAAATTCAAAGAAGGGCTTTACGATAATCGAAATGGTCATCGTAATCGCCATCATCGGCATTCTTGCCAGCGTTCTTATCCCGACCTACGGCAACGTAGTTGCTTCCGCAAACGAGAGCGCCGCTCTCCAGACCGCCCGTTCCACCATGACCAACTGGCTCGCTTCCTCTACGAGCGAGTCCGGTGTTCCGACTTCCGGTAAGGTCGGCACTTATCAGTTCTATGCTGCTTATTTTGAGAGTAAGCAGGCCGATCACGTTTATCAGTATCGTTATACTTCCGGCGGAGTAGAGCGTACTGATGATAATACATCGTATTATGTAGATTTTGCACATGCTCCGATAGTCGGTGGTACTGGTGTTACTTACACTGCTACTACACTCGTAGTCAAGTATGAAAAGGCATACTTTAATCACAATGTTGCCAATTTTGATGAAGATACTTATTATGTAAATGTTTATCGCGTTTATATGGGCACATCCGGTACAGGTGCTGATACAAAAAATGATTATTTCTATTACATCGAGTATCCCGCAATTGAGGGCGGCGCTTATAACTACGGTTGCACTGTTTATTCCGGCCTTACTAATGGTTCGATGAAAGTTGATATTCCTACTACCTCTGGTGAAACGACTACTTGGGATAATACAAAAACTCTTGCCGATCTCTTCCCCGCTTCACAAGGCTAATCCCTAACACAACCCCATGCAACTATATCCGCGCCGGACGCGAGTCCGGCGCGGGTCATATCTGAGGAAAAAGGTGGTGATTTTTACCATGAACAGAAGACGCGCGGGCTTTACGCTTGTTGAGGTAGTCGTGGCGTTGGCTCTTATGAGCGTCGTTATGGTTATGGTAACGACTACCTTCCTCCTTATCACGAACTACACCGGCAAGGAAAGCGGCTTCTTCGAGACTATAAACGATCTGAATACCGCTCAGCGCCGGATCTCAGCTTTTCTCGATGACAACGACCGCGCCGGTAATGAGCTGAGTGTAACTGAAAATGGCATCTGCGCTTTCAACAGCACCGGCGATCTGGTCGTCGGTGATTTCGCCTTTTCATCAGTAAATGCCAATTTTTCCCGTATGGAAGCATATAACACGGTTTATTGCGATCTGAGCCTCAAATCCGACAGCTCGATCAGATATAATTTCGACGCTCTTATCATTAACCGCCAGCCCTGGGCGGACGGTTACGAGGAGCGCGCGCTAAACAGCGTTAAACAACTTAATTTTGAAAATTACACGTTTTCCGTCAGCGATAATTGCCTTTGGGCGGAAAACGGTGAACATAGAGAACGCATTCTTGCGCCCGACAACGGTATATCCTTAAGACTTGAAGATAATTCGGTAATTTTGCAAAATCCCGCAGTTATCGGCGGTGAATACAGCATTCCGCTCTTTCTTCCCATCGAGCTTTGGGAGGCGAGGGTCAAAGTGCTTAATTGGGTTAGAGACAGCTCACTTATTGAAAACGTGCGGTACAGCGTCGCGGACGCCGCGCTTACCGTTTCAGACGGCGACGAAGCGCGCCATATCGCCTACGTCAGCAGCGAGAACGCCGCACGGTATCAGTTCGGCTTTCTCATGTCCGTTGACGATCAGAAGAATCTTCTGCTTATAAGCGGCGAAGTGCCGAGTGAGGTCGAGACACTCACAGGCGTGGAGTTCAAAGAAGTCGAGAATATCGGCGTAAAGTGCATTCTTCAGCACTATATGCGCGGCGCGGAGCAGACCTATGATTTTATTGCCCAGTGCCACGCGGCAAATGTGGGATGAGGGGAGATATTTTTTATGGAATACGCGATCGGCTTTGATTTCAGCCGCAACATGGTGCGCGTTCTGAATCTTGGGGATATGAGCTATCAGGAGCTGCCGACGCACAGAATGTTCGTAAACAGCGGAAACTACGCCGGTATGCTCAAGTTCGCGTTCAAGAATAACGATATAAGCGGCTCGGACGTGAGGATAGTCCTTCCGGACAGCGCTGTTGCGTGCGACTATATCACGACGCCGTCGCTTAAGTATCACACGAGAAACGCGCTCAAGGTTGAGTTTGAGAACATATACACCAACGAGCAGGAACTGAAATATAACTGGGAGGAGTTCTTCTCAACGAAGAACTACACCACCGCGAAGTACGTTATTGCGCGCAAAAGCGTTCTCGAGAGCGTAAAGCAGGGCGTTCAGGAGATAAACTGCACGCTCAAGGGCATCACCTGGTCGCCGAACGGCGTAGTCAACTCGTTTATGGCTCTCGGCGGCAAGGCGACGAACGTGAATACCGTTTCCGGCGGCGCTGAGGAAACGAAAAGCGCGCTCGGCATCTTCAAAAGTTTGCTCGGAAAAAAGCAGGAGGAACAGCAGGCGAAAGATCCGCTGCCCAATACAGTGCTATTCGTCGACGTTCAGAAAAACACGACGAGATTCGTGCTTTCCGGCAAGAGCTCTACGCTCTGCGCGCTGAGCCAGCCCTTCGGCTACTCCGTTCTCTACCCGAACAAGGTCGTGCAGGAGTATATGATAACGAATCACGACGTCTCGGAGCTTGCCGTTCTGAACGCGATCGAGATCGCCAAGCGTAAAAAGCAGACTATCGCCGTCGCCTCTGACCTTACGGACGAGGAGGACGAGGCGGACGAGGCTTACATGGAGATGCTGGAATCCCTTACGAATAAGGACGGCGCTCCGGTACCGAAGAAGAAAACAGAGGAAGATGACTCCGCCGATTTCTATAACGATCCGGAGGAGAATAAGCAGGCAGAAACGCCCGTTTCAAACGAGCCGAAGCCTTTTGAAAAGGTACAGAAGAAGCAGGAGAAGAAATATCCGAAATTCATGCTCCGCGACAAGCCCGATAGCCCCGAGGGTTACGTTATGGAGAATTTCAGAATGATTCAGAAGTACATACTGCTGTTCGTGCAGAATACGGAGAACATTTCGTACTTCAATAAGCCGCAGAGAGTGGTTCTGAACGTGCCGGCAGAGTTCTCGTTCATAGCGGATAAGCTCAACGAAGAGGAGGACAACGGGGTAAAGTTCGAGCTTCTCGAAAACGGCGGCAACGCCGCGCCGGACGCGATGGACAACCTTGACCTGTACGGCGCGTCGTTCTGCGACAGATATAACAAGCTTTACAATTTTGCTTAAAGAAGGAGTGACCCGGGAATGGGTGAAGCCCGCAGAAAACTGAATAATAAGGGCTTTACCATCCTTGAGGTCGTTATTGCGATTCTCGTCATCGTCGGCGTTTCGGTTGCGACTATCTCTACGATCATGGCGGTGCGCTCTCTGAGCAACGGATATTATCAGCGCATACTTGCTGTCAACGAGCTTGAGAGCATCGGCGCCTGCATAGAGCGCAACGAAACTGGCAGAACGGACGGGTTTATCGATCTGTTGTACGATTATTATGGGATCGAAACGGAGGACGACGCTATCGTTGAGGTGCGCTCGTCCGATGACGTCAGCGCTGAGTACAGGGTCTATTTCGATGAGTTTATGAAGCCGGTGAAGCTGTCCGAGCTTGATGGCGGCAAAGCCGAGTTCTACTGCGAAATACTCGTTGAAAAAGGCGAGAGCCAAAGGATCCTCAACTGCACTGTCCGCAGTTCCGAGACGGATACAAAGGTCGCCGGCGGACTTGAGCTTCAGACCGCGCAGATCAAAGATGAGACGTTCAGCGTGGTTGAGACGGTCACGATAAACGACGACGGGGAAAAGGAGACGAGATACGCAATCAGCAGCAGCGAGAGCGCGGCTGCAACTGAAAAAAGGTGGTTTCTCGACGATCAGCTCGAATACGCGATCATGACGGAGCGCGGACCTGAGTCGAGCGTGAAAAACGAGGCGGATCCGGATATGGATCAGGACGAAGTTATGCGCAGATTGTCGCGTTCCTTCGGACTGGACGGTAAGCTGTACGGCGACGTTGTGGTAATCAGGCACATCGCGGCGTACAGACTTGCCATATTCAGAACCGATGAGGAAAAATTGGTAATAAAGTCCGAAAACGTCATCAGGCGCACGCTCTCCGAGACCGACGCTGACGGCGGAGAGATAGAAAGCGGCAGCTTCGGCGACGCGGTGGGCAAGGCACTGGGCTTTGCCGGCGGCGACGGTACAGAAGCGAGACCTTTTTTGATCTCAACCGAGCAGGAGCTTCTGTCGATGCAGCGGCTCAGCGCGGGTATGCGTCCGGTAGGACAGTCGATAAGCGACTTTCTGGTGTTCGACGAAACGGACGGGAAATTATATTATTACGGCTCGGTGCTCGATTTTGAGGTCTATAAGGACGGCGGAGTTACCTTTTACAAGAGCCTCAAATCAGAAGGGCAGAGTGAGGGCGACGAGGAAGAACCCTCCAGGGTCGTGCTTGTTTACTGCACGATGGAGAATGGCGTCCTCAGCGTAGATTTTGCATACTCTAACGTCAGCGAATATCTCGCGGCTGACGGTGTGCGCCTGTACAGAGTCGTTGAGGATTCCGGAAGTGAGCCGAAGCTTCGGCTTGACGCTGCTGTTCAGAACAAGGCGACGGCGGTGAGCGACCTCTCTGACGCGGAGTCTATGTCCCTGCGCAGGGGATACTATTGGTTCAAGCTGACAGAGGATATAAAGCTCGAGTACTCCGAGGGAGTCGTCTGCGAAAACTTCTGCGGTGTGTTCGACGGCGGCGGGCATAAGATAACCGCCGGCGACAGCGACGTTTGTCTGATCGGAACTGCGAGCGCGGACAGCGTGATAAGAAATATTGAGCTGGAGGAGAGCGCAGACAAGGGGCTTCTGACTCTTCTGAGAACGTCCGGCTTAACGC
Source organism: Oscillospiraceae bacterium (assembly GCA_017412765.1). Taxonomy (GTDB): domain Bacteria; phylum Bacillota; class Clostridia; order Oscillospirales; family Oscillospiraceae; genus RUG626. Next base: position 57,826 of record JAFPWN010000047.1, read on the forward strand.
CGGAGGAGCGCAGAATAATAGACAAAACCACGATAAGCACAGAAGCGATAAATGTAGAGCCATGGTCGGCTGATGAAAAGGACGTGCTTGACGACGTTCTGATTGAAAACGTGAACGTAAACGGTATGCTGCGGGTCGATGAGGGCGAGAGCGCCTATCTCGAAAACGCGCGCGGCAGAAGAACTACGTTCAGAAACTGCAAAAACTACGCGGATATTCTTTGCCTCTCGGGAGGAAGCACGGCTGTGTACCTGAGCGGAAGCTGGGATATTTCAGCGGGACTGTATTTTGAGGGCTGCAAGAACTTCGGGACAGTGTTCGGTGAGAGCGCGGCGCTTTTCGTTGCCTGCGGCGCCAGAGGCGAGCGCGAAGGCACGGCGGCCGGCGGGATCGGTGTCCTGGACAGCTGCAGCTTCGGAGAGATAGTCGGCGTGAACAACGCGGGCTACGTTTACGGCGCGGACGACTGGTTCGCTTATGAGGAGCTTTTCGGCAGCTATACTGATGCCGAGGGAACGACGGTAAACGCTGTGACGCCGAAAAAGCTGACAGCCTACTCTCCGCTGTACGCGCTCGGATTGGAAGAAGAAAACGGCAATACTCTCGTCATGCAATTTGACGGTGAGAAAACCGAAAAACAGCTTCCGCTGCCCGAAAATATCGTGATAAGCGAAAAAGGCGGCTATACGGATAAGTTCGGAACCTTTGAGAGCGTTATAGTTGAAAGCGGCGCGGTATTGGCGGAAAAAGCCGGGGATGAGGAAGCGGAGAGCTTCCCGAGCTTCACTGCGAAGGTGGTGGAGTCGGAGACCGAGAGCTTTGTCAGTTATACCGCAAAGCTGAAGATCGCGCGCTTTATCGACGCGCAGACGGCGGCAAAGCTCAATGACGCGTTGAAAACCGCGGAAGAAACCGAAGCTGAAGAGCCTGTCAACGCGAACGCGGTGCCTGAAAACCCGGATACGGCGGTTTTTGTGAGATCCGGCAAGGATATAACGGGAAAGCTGACTTACACCGTTTACGACGTTTTCTATACCGACAAGCCGGAGCCGGCACCGGAGGACGTGACGGATACCGAGGAAGCGACGGATACCGAGGGCGATGTTCAGCCGTCTGATAATGACGTTCAGACCCCTGAGCCTGGGACTGAGACTGAGCCGGCGGCTGAGCTTGAGAGCCACAGCGAGCGTTGGTACGTGTTCGATATGCCGGACGGAGTTCTGATGAATTACGTCGCCGAGAGCACGGTGATAGTGCTCGGCGCTGAGCGCGAGTTCGTTGAAATTGTTGATGACGACGAAACAATTATCGGAAAAGATTACAGAGTGATAGGATTTGCAAAATGAGGTTTTCTGAGAGGAGTAAAAAAGGCTACGCCCTCATAACGACTGTCGCGGTGCTTGCCGTCATAATGGCTCTGTGCAGTATGCTTGTAGCGTACTCGCTATACGGAAAAGCGCTTTCCCAGAGCTCCGAGGCAAGGTACAACGAGAAGCGGGGATTATCCGAAACGGGTAATACCTTTGTTTCCTATGCCGAAATTTACGGCGACGAGCTTCTCAACGCGTACAGAACGCAGGGTTATCACGATGGTGACGAGCCTTACTCCGTAGAGAAAACCGAAAACGGTATCACGACGATAATAAGCAGAAGCGTAAGCGCGGTTACAGAAAAGTTCAGCGTTACCTTCAAAACGCATACGAAAACGGAAACAATTTCACTTTGGCGCGGCGAAAAGCCGACTGAGTGGGCAAAGAGATACGAGGACAGCTACGTCGATGAAAACGGCGTTCGCCAATACTTTGCCGGCTGGACGAGCATTGTGAACGGCGCGGAGATAAGCTTCGCGTCCGCGGAAGAGCTGCCCGCGACCGCTGAGAATATCACATATACCGCTGTCTACGGGAGCGGCCCGGAATACGTGCTTACGGTGATTGGCGAGAATGAGCCGCGCGAAATAATCTATCATGCAGGTCAGACGCTTGAGAGCGTGCTCAGCGGATCGATGAAATACTATACCGTGTTTGAGCGCGAAGCTTACGGCGCTCCTTCGGCGCAGACACTGAGAGCGGACGACAAGGAGGGCCTTCTTGAGGCGATAGAGGTATGCGAGACCGGCGGCGTGATAACCTACGCCGGGGAGAGCCTTTCCGATGAGGATTACATAACGGTAAAAAACAGCGTAAAAATTATTTCTGAAATCCCGCTTCCGCTTCGCGCGGGCGAGGGCTATGAACTGAGCGCGAGCTATAACGAAGATGGTACGCGCGTTTATTCCTTCAACGGAATAGCGAGAGTGTTCACAAGAAGCGCCGGAGCGAGTCAGATCACCGAATATCGCGGCGCGATCGGAGAAATAGCGAATCTCGTCAAGGAGATAAGCAGCAATAACTGCTACGCTAACGAAAACTGCACGGAGCACGGCATCGACGTAATCGGCGATATAGTGCTGACAAGCGACGTGGAGCTGACGCTTCCGGTAATTATCAAGGATGATATCTCGATCTCGCTGGGCGAGTTTAAGATAACGAGCGCCGAAACGGCTTTTCAGGTCAATAAGGGCGCCGCGCTGACTGTTATCGGCGGCAGCATCGAAAGCCGCGAAGCAGACGCGGTCGCCGTTCGCGGCGGAAGCTTAACGCTGACCGATGTCGTCGTCGCGGGCGGAATAAGCTCGTCGGACGGCTCGGAGATCGCAGTTTACGGCGGCAGTCTGACGGGCAATCTCAGTGCCTGGGGCAGCGGAAACGTAACCGTAAGCGGCAGCGCCGACAATCAATTTGCCATTGACGGCACTGTCAGTATTGCCGACAAAGTGAGGGCGGAGCTTGCGTATTGCAGATTCGTCTCTGAAAACTGCAGATTTTCCTGCTTAAGCTCCGTTCCCGCGATTCTTACTGCGTGCGACTTCTCAACAGCAAAGACCGGCAGCTTTTATGAGAGAACGTACGCGACCGGCGCGCAGAGCGCGGGCGGCAATGTTCGCACCGAGAAATTTTACAGAGTTGTCGCGCCGGAGGAAACTCTCTGCGGCAACCTGACTCTGCTTGAAATGCCGGCAAGTACGTCGATTATAACTTATTTCGGCGCGGACGGCGTCCCTTTCAAAACGATAATGTACGACGCTGAGGATGAAAATCCTTTTGCGGAGCTTGTATATACATATAACGGATTCAGCACGAACAAGTGGAAGCTCGTGGTTGACGATTCCGAAGTCAATGCTGAAAATCAGATGAATGAGGATGTTTACGTCTATCCGATGTTTGTCGAGAACAGCGGCGTTGAAGCCGTAAAGCCAGAGCTCGGAACAAGCTACTTTACTTACGCAAGAGGCGGCGAGATACTGACGAGCGCCAGAAGCATCCTTACGGGTGACGACGTCATTGTTGCGTACTTTGCTCCCGCGGAGGAAACGCCTGCGTTCTTTGTCAGAAACGGGGAGGAGATAAGAAGAGACAACGCCTTCTACCCCTATTATTCCGCACTCTGCGAGCAGGGCGGCGACGCCGGTACAGTGTTCGTGCCGGTGTATCTCGATAAAAATGCGGCGTGGTGCGCCAATCCCGAAGCGGAAGCGGTCATCAAGGTGCCGGAGAGCGCAGTTAAATTTGTCCCCGGCGTGAGCTATATGCAGGGACACAGCGTGGAAATACTGTGGCCGGACGGCGGCAGAGCGGCGACGGACTTCGTTCCGCACGGCGCTTCGCTGGTGCCGGTGCTGTATTCCGTTGAGGAAACGGAAGACACAACCACTATTACGGTCTGGGGGAATTTCCCGGACGATCTCGAAGAGGATATCAAGGGAATGCTGCCTCACGGCGGTTACATCGGAGAAAACTTCTATCTCTTCAGCGAGTACAGCGACGAGAGAATATCCGAGATTGCCGATTTTCCGGATATGACAGTTACGGAAGATACGGAATACCGCCTGTACGGCAGCAGACTGAGCTATCTTGACAGAGACGGAAAGTGGAGAGAGATAACTCTCGGCGGGATCCCGAAAGGCACGAACGTCAGATACGTTCTGTGCGAAGCGGGAGATGAGGCCGCGGCGATCGGCAGAGCGATCGAGGGCACTGAGATAGCAGTGCCCGGAGAGGAAGAGCTTAAAAACGCGCGCCGGAACGGGTATATTTACCTCGAGGGCGAGGGCGATGAGCCTGAAACGCTCGTCGCAGTTCTGATCTACGCTAACGAGGAAATAGTCTGGTACAGAAACGGCGAGAGAGTTCCGGAGAGCGAGCTGAATAAGAGCGACGCGATAGTCGAGGCGTACTCGGGGATCGCGGACGAGATCACCTACACTCTTACGGAGCGCGGAGAAAACGAAGCGGAACGGCTGAAAGTCAGCGTAAAGCTGAAGCATTTCGGCGTGATCGAATGGCACGAGGGAATCTGAGTCGGCGAATAAGAAGGGGCGAAGAGGAATGGAACTCGTCTATATAATTGCTACTCTCATAGCGGGTCTGCTTGTGGGAGGACTGTTGAATGAAATGATATACCGCCTGCCTTCGGGGGAGATACCGTTCCCGAGGCGGTGCCGGGAGTGCGGCAAAGCGTATTCACTGAGCGATTATCTGAGCGTTGTCGCGGGGATAAGCGGCAGGAACCGCTGTGATAAATGCGGCGCCCTGAGAAAGCGCAGAGAGGCGATTATCGAGTTGGCGAACGCCTTTCTGTGGCTGCTGAGCTTTCTGACGTTCAGAAATTCGACAATAGGACATCTGTTTATATCCTTTGCGGCAATCTCGACTTACATCTGTATCGGATTTATAGAATATGACGGAAAGAAGCTGCCCGGGTGGATTTACCTGTTCCTGCTCGCGCTCGGAATTCTCGATATATTCTGCAACGGAGAGCTTGAAATAAAAGAGAGAATAATCGGAGCGCTGCTCGGCGGAGGCTTTTTCGCGCTGAGCTACGCTGTGTGCTATATCCTTCTGAAAAAAGAGGGACTTGGCTGGAGCGACGTTAAGCTCATGGCGGTCAGCGGATTCCTTATGGGCTGGCAGGCGAGCTGTATGACAATCATCTTCGGCACGCTTGTCGCGGCGGTTATTCTTGCCGTTGTGTCGATGAGAAAAGGAAACAGAAATAAGGAATACCCTTTCTCCGCGTTCATTTCGATCGGCGCGATAGTGTCGATGATGTACGGAGAAGCGATGCTGAGAGCGTATATTCGGTTATTCTCAATTTTTTGATCTGTTAGCGAGGTAGTTCTTTGAAAAAATACAGTTACGTTGCGGTAAATCTGAACAGAAAACAGTTTACCGGAAGCTTCCTTGCGGAGAGCGAGGACGATCTGCGCCGCAAGCTCTCACAGCAGGGCTTGTATCTTGTAAGCGCGAAGCCAGTGTCGAATAAATCGCCGCAGGCGTCGTTCTTCTCATTGAGCAGCAAGGTCTCTCTATCTGAGCTTACGACCTTCTGCCGGCAGTTTGCTATAATGATAAACGTCGGCATATCCGTAGTGGACAGCCTTAATATGCTTCAGCAGCAGAAGTTTTCAGGGCTGATGAAAAAGGTCCTCTACCTCGTTGCGGAGGACGTGCAGTCCGGACTTATGCTCTCTGAGGCGATGGAAAAGCACAAAAAAATATTTCCCGAGTTTTTCAGAAGCATGGTGTTTGTAGGCGAGCAGAGCGGCTCGCTGGACACTGTACTGACGAACGTCGCGGATTACTATGAAAAGAGCGAACAGCTGAGAAAGAAGATCAAGAGCGCGATGAGCTATCCTATTCTGCTGCTTGCGCTTACGATAGCGCTTGTCGGACTTATGGTGCTCTACGTTATCCCGACCTTCAAGAGCGCGCTTTCGACGATGGATCTGGAGATGCCGGCGCTGACGATGGCAATCTTCAACATGAGCGACTTCGTTATCGAAAACTGGCAGAATATAGCGCTCTACGTGATAGTGGCGGTCGCGCTCTTTATCGGAATAGGAAAGACGAAGCCGGGAAAGTATCTCTACGATACGTTTCTCGTCAAGGTACCGCCGTTTGCAAAGTTCACAAGCTACAACGTAGCGTCCAAATTTTCGAGGTCTTTCGGACTCCTCCTTTACAGCGGCATGGATATAGTTCAGTCGCTGGAGCTTATAACTAATCTTCTGGGCAACAAAAACGTGGAAAAGAGATTCGCACTTGCCGTCATCGACATAAAAAAGGGCATGAACATGACGATGGCTTTTGAGGCGTACAAGCTGTTCCCACAGCTTCTTATGCAGATGATATCGGTCGGTGAGAGAACCGGCGCAATGGACGAGGTGCTTATGAATTCGAGCCGACACTTCGACGAGCTGACCGAGAACGCGCTGAACGCGATAACGAGCCTTATCCAGCCTGTTCTGCTCGTATTCATGGGCGGAGCGATCGGAGTAATGTTCCTTGCCGTTTATTCACCGATCATTACGATTATGGAAGGTATTCTGTAATATGAATATAAATTATGAAGCACTGCAATTTTTCATTCTGAAAAAAGTCATCAAGAGAAAGGACGCCAAAGCCGTTCTCGACGAATGCGAAAGACTCAATATGTCAGCCGAGCAGTATCTTGTCGCCAAGGATATTGCCCTGCCTAATCAGGCTATGGCTGCCATGGGCGAGCTGTACAATCTTCCTAATATCGAGCTGGATATGCTCGAGATCAACAGATCGCTTGTGGACAAGTTCGGCCTTGCGTTCTTAAGGCGGCATAAGATTATACCCGTGAGCATAGACAGGGACGGAGTGCTTCTCATAGCTACCGGAAAGCCTATGGATCCCATCGCCATATCGAATATAGCGGTACTTTATGACGGAAAAATGGACTTTGTCTACGTTCCGCAGGTGCAGATAGACATCTACATTGACGCGATAGTGGCGGTGCAGTCCACTTCCGCGGCTCTGGACGTTATCAAAAAGGATCAGGATGACGAGATCCTCAACAAAATAAAGGCGGCAAACGAGGCAAACGACGCCGACGCTTCCGTTATCAATACTCCCGCTGTCAGACTAGTCGACTCCTTCATTAAGGAAGCGATACCATACCGGGCGAGCGATATCCATATCGAGCCGTCGGAAACTACGGTTCGGGTGAGATACCGCATCGACGGCGATCTGCTGACGAGAGCGGAGTTCCCGATGGATTCTTATCCTGCGATAGTATCGCGCCTTAAGATACTTGCGGGACTGAACGTCGCGGAGACAAGAACGCCGCAGGACGGACGTATCAGCATGGTGGTCAACGGAACGCCGTACGATTTCCGTGTTTCGACGCTTCCGATGATCTACGGCGAAAAGTTCGTTATCCGAATTCTTGATAAAAGCTCGTTCCGCCTTACAAGAGAAGATCTCGGCTTCTCTGAGGCGAACAACGAGATCATCGACAAGACCCTCGCGGCGCCTCACGGCATCATTCTGCTGTGCGGGCCAACCGGATCCGGTAAGTCAACTACGCTCTACACCTTCCTTAAAGAGCTGAATACCACAAAGGTCAATATCGTAACGGTAGAGGACCCTGTCGAATATACGCTTAACGGCATAAACCAGGTACAGGTCAATCCGAAGGCAGACCTGACGTTCGCAAACGCGATAAGGTCTATTCTTCGTCAGGACCCGGATATAGTCATGATCGGAGAGATCCGCGATGAGGAAACCGCGCAGATCGCTATCCGAGCGGCGATCACCGGACACCTTGTTCTCAGCACCATACATACTAACGACGCGCCGAGCTCGGTCTCGCGTCTTGTTGAAATGGGCGCTTCCAACTACCTTGTCGGAGACGCGCTTGTCGCGGTCATAGCTCAGCGACTTGTAAAGAGACTGTGCCCCGTGTGCAAGAAGAGGGGAAAAACGAATCCGAAGGAGATGGCGCTTCTCAATCTGAAGGAGCCTGTCAGTATATGCAGACCTTTCGGCTGCCAGTTCTGCAACGGAACCGGCTATAAGGGAAGAATGGCTGTCCACGAGATCATGTACGTTAACGAGGGACTCAAGGAAATGATAAGCGACCCCGACTTTACCGTTGAGGAGCTGCGCAGTTACAGTAAGGAGCACGGAATGGTCCCGCTTTGGGACGCGTGCAGAGAATCGGTTTTGAAGGGTCAGACAAGTCTTCCGGAGCTTATGAAGCTGACAATCGAGGGATAAAAAGGGAGAGAAGAGCATTGAAAAAGGTACACCGTCTAATCGCCGTGCTGCTTATCGCCGCGCTTTTGAGCTTGAATCTTACCGCTTTTGCGGCAGATGAAGCGGCGTCGAACGACGTAGTGTTCGTTGTGGACTGCAGCGGCTCCATGAGAAAAGAGGACGCTCAGTATGCCTCAAGGGATATTTATCTGCAATTTCTGGAGAAATGCGACAGGGATAATACGAGCGTCGGCTTAGTCTGCTTTACAAACCTGCTCGAATCAAGCTCCGATAAGCTCTATGCTCTCGGAGAAGAGGAAGGCCTTGCATCGGCAAAAGAGGAAGGCAAAAAGATTATATATCCATCAAGAGATACGGATATTGCTCTCGGACTTCGTGAGGCGATGCGCCTTCTGGACGAGGGAAAGGGCGAGAGAAAACTCATCGTCTTTATCGGCGACGGTGTGACCGATCTTCCGAACGGCCCGAGAACGGTTGCCGAATCCGAAAGGGAGCTTGAAGAGCTACTGAAAAGAGCGCAGGACGAAAACACTGTCATATACTCTGTCGGCATGAACGGCGACGGCAACGCGAACACCTCGACGATCGAGATGCTTGCAAGTGAAACGGGTGGAATGAACTATACCGTTCACAGCGCCGGTGAAGCTGAGAATGTCGTATCTGACATCGTTCGGCTTATAAACGATGCTGAACCGATTGTTATTGATCATAATGAGGATTCCGACTCTCGCAGAGAGAAGAAGAGCTATTCATTTGACGAGCTATACGGCAGTATTCTCCAGAAGTTTGCCGAGATAGAGCCGATCGGAAGCGTTCAGACGATAGAAAACAGCTTCGCTGATGCGATGATACAGATTCCCGAGATAACGAACACTGTTCCGGAAGAAGCTGATATGGAGAGTGCCTCAGAATCAAGCAGTGGAAACATATTTGATTTATTTCTAAGCTTCTTTCACGGTACCACAAAAAACGAGAACGAAGGCGATGTGTCCGGCCTTGAGGATATGATGGGCGGCGACGTTCCTGCTGACGAGCTTCCTGAGGGCACGGAAGGCGCGGCTCCGGGCGTGGTACCGGGAGCTGTGCCGAGCGCGGGAAAAGTGAGCGACTACTATCTTGTCGTCAGAACGAACGGCGCGCTGAGCGGACTCAGAATATTCACAAATGAAGAGGATAAGAGGTCTGACTTCATCACCCCGGAAAACGGACTCAGCATCTACCGCCTCGGAGATTTGGGAGAAAACTGGTCAAACGAGAAGGTATATCTTGAATTTACCGGTGCCGAGGGCAGCCTCATCGAGCTTTATCTTCTGAACGCAGACTTTGTTGACGTTGTGATGGAGATAGACGCGGAGTGCGTTAAGCCGTCGCAGGCGCAGAACGTGCGGGCTTATGCCACGCTGCTCGGAGAATACAGCACAGCGCTGACGGAGCTTCTCGACGCGTCCGTAACGCTCCGTGTAATAGAGAGCGAGGAAACTGTTCCGCTCAGCGGGGAGTACGGCGAGAGCGGCTTTACGACGAAGGCTGTGCTTAACGAGGACTGCCACGTCATGCTCAACGCGGAGCTTGACATAGACGACGGCATACTTAATCCGCATCGCGTTATTGACATGAGTTACAACGTATGCGAGAATCCGGTGGCGCTGAAAAACAATGATAAGCAGAATATGTTCTTTTTCTCAAGCCTTACGGGAGGGACGCTCCTCGGAAAGACGATAAAGCTTGAGGACGTAGTGACCTACGAACCGTCAAGACAGCTTTCGGTACGCATCGACCGGGCTAAGAACATAACCTGCGACTATGACGCGGAAAAAGGCACGATAGCGCTCGGCGGAGGAAACGCCTACGAGGTCAATACTTTCTTTGTCGAGATCTCCGACGGCTTTGCCACGGTAAAGCTGCGCTGCTCGAGCGTGACGATACCGGCTATGCTGGTCATTACGATACTGCTTGTCGTTGTGCTGATCGCGGCGATCATATTTATGGCTGCGTATAATAAAAAGCACACGAAATTTATCGGGAAGCTCTTCCTGAAGTTCCGTCTGCCCGAGAAGATGAGCGACTATGCGGTTGCTGATTCCGAGCTGATTTTCCCGTACACTTCGAGCATTTCGCTGTGGGATCTGATCGTGCTGAACAACTCGATGCACATGGCTCTCTCACAGATCATTGATAATTCTGAGCTGGAGGCAGTGGCTAAGGGCGTAATGATCGAGTCGAGATCAAAGGGCGAGATCTGGCTGAAGATAAAGCAGTCAACTCAGAGCCTCAGGATCAACGAAGAGGACTTCGGCAAGAAGAAGGACAAGCTCGTAGTGCTCGGACCTGAGGACAGCGCGACGGTGGATTTCGGCGGCGAGGGCGGCGACGTAAGGATGATCGTCTACCGCAATCCGAACACGGTGAAGTCCGAAAAAGTCGTGTTTACTGAAAAGAAGATCGCCCCGAGTCTTGATGAAAAGACCGAAAACGCCCGGCAGAAGCTCAGTGCGATCAGCGAAGAAGCGGTTGATACCGTTAAAAACGAGAAGGAAGAGAAGATCGCGGTCAGCTTCAACGAATGCGTAAACTACTATGTGTTCGCAAGCGTTCTCGGTATGCTCAAGCAGGACAGAGAGGGCAAGCACATAAGACTTTACAGGGACACCGTTGATTTCTCACCCGTTACGCTTATTGACAGCGGTATCATAGACAACGATATCTACTATCTCGTATTCACAAAGTTCTGCACTAATCTTGACAGACAGAGGCGCGAGAGCCTCGACAGTCAGATGCGCGCGCTGCTTGACGCCTGCGCCGCCGACGACGAAAAAGCAAAAAAGACGCAGAAGCAGGCGCAGAGCATGATAATGAACTATACCGCCCTTCTGAACATGGTGCAGGATTCCTCGATGGAGGAGCCGGATAGCGAAAAATACGGAAAGGTAATTGAGTTCTATTCGAGCGTAATAGACGTTTGCAAGCAGCTGCTTGGCAAGCTTGACATCTGAAAAGGAGAAAAGCAGTGGATATACTGAATAAACTTATCGGAGCAGCTTCGGAGGCGAAGGCTTCGGATATGCACATCAATTCGGGCAGCACGCCGATAGTGCGGCTTGACGGCGCGCTCGTCGAGCTCGGCGGAAGACCGTGGGATGAGGAAACTGTCAGAGCTGCGGCAAACTCGCTTATGAACGAGGAGCAGCGCGAGTGGTTCGATAAAACCGGCGAGGTCGACCTCGCGGTCACTAACGGCAACGAAGCTCGAATCAGATGCAATATCTACCGGCAGATGGGAAGAACGGCGATAGCGATCCGACTTCTTCCGGTCAGCATCCCGACGCCGGAGCAGATAAACCTGCCCGAAACGATCGTTAACCTCACGAAAAAGAAAAAGGGTATCGTGCTTGTCACCGGCCCGACGGGAAGCGGAAAGAGTACGACTCTTGCGGCGCTTATCCACCACATCAACAGAACTCAGAATAAGCACATAATAACGCTTGAGGACCCCGTTGAGTATATCCACACAAATATAAACTCCGTTATCCACCACAGACAGGTGGGCACGGATACTCAGAGCTTCGCAAGCGGAATGAGGGCGGCTCTGCGCCAGGACCCGGATATTATACTCGTCGGAGAGATGCGCGACCTCGAAACTATTTCTACCGCTATCAGCGCCGCTGAAACGGGACACCTCGTGTTCGGAACGCTTCATACTACGAGCGCGGCGGGCGCGGTGGACAGAATCATCGACTCATACCCGGCAGATCAGCAGCAGCAGATCAGGGTCCAGGTCGCGGACGTACTCGAGGCGGTCGTAGCGCAGACTCTCGTGCCGAAAAAGAAGGGCGGAAGAGTCGGCGTTCACGAGATCATGATCGCAAATACCGCTATAAAGCAGCTCATAAGAGAGGCTAAGACTTATCAGATCAACTCGCAGATACAGCTTTCCGGCGCGTCGGGAATGCAGCTCATGGACGAGGCGCTCCTGAGGCTCTATAAGGCGGACACGATCTCGAAGGAATACGCGCTCGCGGCGGCAAACGATAAGGTGTTGCTCGGCTCGAGAATGTAAAAGGCGAAAAACAGTAAAACACAGGGCAAAGGGAGTGGAGAAATGGCTGTGAATAATATGATCGGAAAAAAGAATAAGGGCTTCACAGTCATAGAGCTTGTGGTGGTTATAGCCGTTATGGCTATAATGATGACGGCGGCAATTCCGTCTCTTGACAGAGTATTGAACGATTCGCAGCGCAACACGCTCGTAATGAACGTAGAAACGCTGAACGCCGTAATGGAGAATGCCGACGAAACGTCGTTTGAGGGCGCGTTCGGTGAGCTGTCAAAGCTCTACGCGGATTCAGCGGACGCCAGCACGTCGGGTGAAATAAAACGCTTGTCGGAGCTTATCGGAATAAACGGCAAGCTCAATTCCGCTGTTTTTTATGACAGCGAGGACGGAAAGTGGATATATCTCCATACGGAGATAAACGAGAGCGTAGCGGAATCGGTAAAGAAAGACTATGGGCAGGCGCGCTATTTTCTTCCGGTCAGATCTGCCGCGGAGATCCTCGAATACAGGGATACCGGCATAAGCATCGCGCTTTTGGCTGATATCGACGCGGCAAATGAGCGCGGACTTCTTGACGAAAACGGCAAGCTTGCTTTAGCCGGAGGACTCGCGCTCAACGGTCACGTGCTGAGCGGAGTGAACGCACTCTCGCTTACCGGCGAGGGCGCGGCGCTCGAGATTATCTCGGGCGCGCTTGTCGGAGCTGAGGGCGGCCGAACCGACGTTTATTTCGGCGTTGATCTGAAAGAGGCAGGCATAAAATCATCTTCAGATGAGGCTCAGAGCCTCGGAGAGGTTCGCGCCGAGAGAGTCGAAAAGCTCACTGTGACGGGACTAATCTCCGTCAAAAGCCTGAGGGCTGACAATTCGGGAGTGGTAATAGCGCCCGGCGCGAGAGTAGTAACGGAAAACGGCGCTTATGTGACAGGGGGCGAGGCTTTCGCAAAGACCGGCTGGATAACTTACAGAGGCTCGCAGGCCGCTTATCTGAGATTTTCGGGCGGCGAGCTTGTCGCAAATAATGCCGAGGGCGAAGGACTTTTCTATTGCGGGCCGATAGGCTTCAGAGCGACAAACGGCAGTCTTGTTCCTGAGGCGATAAAGCTGCGCAAGGCAACCATGACACCGGACGAGGACGGCGAGATTTTTGAGCTTAATAACGGCAGATTCAGCGCTCTTGACGGAGCGCTCGGCTACAAGGTTTCGGCTGACGGCAGTATTGCCCTTGAGAGCGTGAGGCTCGACGAAAGCCTGACGCTTGACGGAAACGGCGATACCTATGCCGTCTATACCCTCGACGGCAGAACGGTTATCGCGGATAAGCGCAAGGCAGTTATTTACAGCGCGAGCTCGATCGGCACTCTGACGCCGTATTGCGTCGCGGTAAATGACGATCTGACAATTCCGTCTGTGAGCCTTGAAGCGTTCGCGGCGGGAAGCGGCGCGGCGCCGGAGGGATGCGCGCTATTATACACGCAGTACGACGGCGAAACGCTCTATACAAAGAGCGCCGTGGGCGAGTACGAAAAAACAGGCTACTATTTCGTATGGGGAGAGAGCAGAATCAGTACGTCGCAGTACCACACCGTAACGCTCAAGCTCTACGATAATATTTCAAACAAGGTGAGCGTAAAGCACGGAGGGGCGCTCCTGCTTCCGAAGCCCGTCCGTCAGGGCTACGTGTTCGGCGGCTGGTACGTTAAGGACAAGCCTGAGGAGAAGCTTGCGGCGGGCAGCGTTTACACAGGCGTCAATGACGCGCTGGAGCTTATTGCCGCGTGGACGGCGGTCACAAATGAGATGACGCTCAGCTTTAACGGCAGGATCCGGGATAATTTTACTGTTTCCGTCGGCGGACTTGAATTTCTTATTACTGACGGAAGAAGCGTGTTCCTCAACAGGGTAGTGATCGAGGGCAGAGAGTATTATGCGCTATATGAGAACACGAGCACCGTGGACGTGGACGGAAAGGAGATCAACACCGCGGAATACTGGTGCAGGAGAGAGGCATACGTCGTTGACCTCGGGGACGAGAAAACTTATTCTACGGAGATCTATGAGATCTACCGCAGGGATACCGGAGAGATGGTGCTGAGCGCGGTGCTTCCCGAGGTGCGCGCGACCGATACCGGGCTGACCGTAGTAATGCGCGGTCAGAGCGCGAGCGTAGTGCTTCCGCGTGCGGACGCCGAGGACGACCTCACCTTTGAAAGATGGGAGACAGACACGAGAGTCAGCTATGCCGCGGGCGACACGCTGATCATCGAATCCTCCGACAGCGCCCCGGTAGAGATCACGCTGAATGCAAAGCTTCTTGAAAACGACCGTTCGAGCCTCATGCTCAGCGTGGCGCTCAGCGATGAGAAGAGCTATGAGGTAACTGACAGAAAGTACGGTGTAGTCGGCGGAAAGCTGAGCCTTATAAGTGCCGATATAAAGGCAGGACTCAGCTATTATGTCCTATCCAAAAGCGGCAACGAGTGGATGGTTCAGCCGGCGATAGACGAAGCAGCTGAGATCAGCGGAAAAACTCTCAGAATAGAAGACGGTGAGACGGTCATCGAGGCGATGGTCACGCTGAGCGATGACAAGACGCAGCTCGGAGTTTCGTTTGATAAGCTTCTGTTCGGCGGCAAAGAGATAGCCGTAAGCGACGGCAGAATGTCCGGCGGTGAGATAACCGGCAGCCTCAGCACTACGTCCGGAGCGGTTACGTTTGGTTATGACCTGACGAGCCGGATGAACAGCGCTATCGCCTATAAGCTTAAGAGTGTAGTCAGAAACGGCGTTGAGCAGACGGTAACCGACGATTCAATCGTGATCGAGAGCACCGATAAGGGAAAGATCTATACGATAGACAACCCCGAAAGACCCGGCGCCTCTACACTGAGGCTCACGGCAGTCATGCTTCCGGTGGATATTAACAGATTCTGGCTGAACGTAACGCCGCAGAACAAGGCG
This sequence comes from Oscillospiraceae bacterium, assembly GCA_017412765.1. Taxonomy (GTDB): domain Bacteria; phylum Bacillota; class Clostridia; order Oscillospirales; family Oscillospiraceae; genus RUG626. The sequence goes on from JAFPWN010000047.1 coordinate 72,970, forward strand.
TCTCTCGACTTCCATTCAGAGGATGAGGAGCTCGGCGATTACAGAGTCACGTTCGGTGTATTGGATAATGATACCGGCGACGACTATACGCTCAGACCGGAATACGTCACAAAGAACGGAACTATGAGCCTTGTCAATAACGGCATCGTGACCATAAACGGCAGGGATTACGATATTAACGCCCTGATCGGAGCGCAGGCGGTAAGCGGTGGCGAGACCGGAGAAGGCGGTGAAGGCGGAGAAGGCGGCGAAACGGGTGAGACCGGCGAGACCGGAAACGAGGGCGGCATACTGCCCGGAACGCACGTTCACACCTTCGGTTTCTTTACGACAGAGATAAACGGGGTTGAGGTAACGGAGTACGGCTGCGTTGAGTGCAAGGAGGCATCCGTCAACAGATCAATCGTACTTTACAAAGATGAAAGGCTGACAAGTCCGTTCTACGTACCCGAAGGCGCGGTTTACACTCTTGACCTTAACGGTCACAACCTCATCACAAGCGGCGACGCGATATATAACAAGGGTACGCTGACGCTGAAAAGCGACGGCTTCAGCTTCCCGGTACTTGAAACAGATGAAAACAAAAATCTTCTTTTCACTGAAGGTGAAATGAAGGGTTACGTTATCGTAAATAACGGAGGGGCGGAGAAAGAAGCCTCAAATTCCAACGGAGTTATAAACTGGGGAACGCTCTATATGGAGGCGGTCGGAGTTGCGGTTTCGGACACCTACGGAAACGCGGTAGTCAACGCAGATGGCGGAACGCTTGTAGTCGAAAACGCGGTGATTCTCAATACGGGACTCGGAAACGGCGTTTTCGCAGCCGGCGGAGACGTCGCGCTGAACGACGGCACCGTGATCTGGTCAACGACCTACGGCTTTGCGGTCTTTGTGTACGGCGATTCAAAGGTCGCGCTGAACGGCGGCTCATACTATTCGACGGTCGGATTCCCGCTGTGCCTTTGCGGAGGACAGACGAGGATCGGAAAATACTGCGTTGTGGACAGAGAAGATGACGAAAGCTACGCTGACTACATAGAGATGGACGGTATGTCCGGCGAGATATACTGGCTCGCGGGCGGACTTGATCTCACGCAGCTGAGCGAGAAAAAATTCACCTATGCCATGCTGCCAGAGGGCATAACCGGTTATTATCCGGGCGGCGACGAGGTAAAAAGCTGGCTCTTCCCGGAGGACTTCGAGATCTACGTATCAAGAAGCGGCTCCGGCGAGATGGAGTACAGAAGCTGGTCAACGCAGATCTTTAACGCGGGTGAGTGGAATTCCGACGATCCGGAATTCGTGTTCCACGCCGCGGCTTCCTCGGACTATGAATCGGCGGTGAGAATACTCAAGACACAGAGCACGGAGGGCAGCGAGGAGACGGATCTGCTCGTGCCACAGGTAGAAAGCTACGGCTTTTTTGACTGAGAGAGAAAAAACGGAGGTAGATCTATGGGTTTATTCGACTTTTTGAAAGGGCTTGGCGGCGGAAAATCTGCGGAAGACAAGCGCATGGAAAAGCTGCGCCAGAAGATGCCCGGTGAAAAGCAGGAGGAGAAGCAGGAGGATGCGGAACCCGCGAAAAAACCGCTGATGCTCTTTGCGATAGAAGATGATGAGCCCGCCGAAGAAGCCGCCCCCGTTATCGAGAAGAAACCCGCGGAGGAGAAAACGGAGCCGGACGGCTTTAACGCGGAAAGCTACGCGATGCCGAAGCTCGACCTTAGCAAATTCAGCGCTTTCAGGGATGACGATGAGGGCGCGCCTGTGCAGAATGAGGTCGAGGAGGAGGCGAACTCTTTGCCCGAGCCGGAAAAAGGACCCGAGCCGGAGGCTGAGAAGGAGATAGACGTTAAATTCTTTGACTTCGGCGTTCCGGAACCGGAAAAGCCGGCGGTGGAAGAGAAAAAGGTCAGACAGGAGCCTCAGAAGGAGCCTCAGAAGGAGGAAAAATCAAAACTATTCGGCGGCTTCGGCTTCCTCTTTAAGAAGGCTCAGCAGAAGACTGAGGAGCCGGAGAAGCAGGAGATAAAAGAAGTCAAGTCGGCGGGAACAGATGAGAAATCCGACGAGCCCGCCGTCGATACGCGCACTGATATGGAGCGCCTTGCCGATCAGATCCAGGAGAGGTATCCGATGGGCATCAAGAGCCTATATTCTCTCCAGAGCGATATGCAGTTCGGAGTCGAGATCAGAAGTATAACGCGCAACCAGGAGAAGAGAGAGGAGCTCAAGAGGCTTCTCAGCGAGAGAAAGCTTTTGCAGACGGCTGAGAGCGAGCAGGGCGAGAGCGACGGCGTTACCGAGGTAACTGCGGAGCTTTTCGAGCAGTTTATGAACAGACTCGTCAGCGATAACCAGGGAATGCTCTTTTCGTTTACACAGGTCGTCGACAGCGCGTTCTTCCGAAATACGCTTCCGCTTTACGAGAATTTCTGCCGCGAGAACTACGACATGGCGCTCGAGGACTATCTCATAGTCCGCAGGAAGCTCGCCGCGGATAGAGCGAAGCTTGAGGAGCTCGGTCAGCTTAAGGAATTTGCCGTGAAAGGCGCGGAGGGCTCGCTTCTTGAGGATTACGCGCGCAGGAATTCCATCCCGTTTGAGTTCGAGCCGACGGCTGAGGGGCATATCCGCAGACTGCAAAGAATAGTGCGCGTTACCGAAACCGAGAAGGGCAACAACTGCTATGCCGCGCTGAAATTGCGGATTTTCGAGACTGTCACGCTCCTGCGCGAGCCGGAGGGGAGGGTCGCCGTATATAATTGCGACAACGAGCTCTGCGGATATATCGATCCCGAGGATCAGCAGTGGGTCACAACGGCGATGGAGCAGGCGAAGATAACGCTCTCAGAGCCTGTTGTGGTCGAGCACTCCTTCGTTTCCGATGCGGGCAAGTTCCGCAGAAAGACGATAGTTTCACTCTATTTCAAAGTTGAGTTTGACGAGCGGAAGTTTGTCCTCTACGGGCTTACGCCGTTCGACTCGCCCCGCTACTTCGCTCCCGCGCCGAAAGAGCCGCAGCGCAGTCCTGAGGGGTACTATATAATGAATCTCGATAACTCTCCGGAGGTGATCGAGGTAAACGACAAGCGCATCGAGGGCCTTTCCCTGCGCACCTGCGACGATCTGAGCGACTGGGAGTGGACCGTTACGCCGGAGAAGACCGTACAGCTCAAGGGTTACAGCGGCGAGGAAACAAAGCTGACGCTTCCGTCATCCATCGACTCTTACCCCGTAACGGAGATAGGCAAGGACGCGTTCTCCGGCAACGGAAAGATCGTAAGCGTAAGAATACCGGGCAGCATAAAGCTTTTGCGCGAGAACGCGTTCCGCGGCTGCGCCGAGCTTGTGAGCGTTTCGATCGGAGAGGGCTGCGAGCAGCTTGACAGAAACGTTTTTTCCGACTGCCCGAAGCTCACTAAGTGCGTAAGCCCGAAGAGCCTTGTCGAGATAACGGACAATACGCCGTTTTCTAATACTCCGTGGCGCGATGAAACGAGTGAGGAATTCCTGCTCCTCGGCAGCATCCTGCTCTCCTGGCAGGGCAGAGGCTACCGTATGCGTATCCCGGGCGGAGTCACCGTCTACGCGAGGGGCGCGGCGTTCGGAAATCCGAATCTGCGCGAGGTCGTTTTCCCGGACGGCATGGTGAAGATCAGCGAGCAGGCGTTCTACCCGGGCAATAAGCAGCTCAAGAAGATAACGGTTCCGCTGAGCGTGCGCAGGATAGGTGAAAATGCCTTCAGAGGCACGAAATGGCTGACAGATCACACGGACGAGCTCCTTGTCATTAACGATCTGCTGCTTCGTTATCGCGGCGAGAGCAATACCGTCCATCTTGACGAGTCGATCCACGTTATCTGCGACGGCGCGTTCAAGGGCTGCGGGGTTGAAAGATTGTGGCTTGAGGACACTCTTACCGACGTCTGCGACGGCGCGTTCTACAAGTGCGAGGCGCTGAGAACGGTATCGGTTGGTAATGGACTCAGGTATATCGGCGCGTCGGCGTTTGCGCTCTGCAAGAGCCTGACGGGCTTCTATCTGCCGGAAAAGATCGAGTATATCGGTGAAAAGGCATTCTGGGGCTGCGCGATGCTCGAAGAGGTGCAATATCCGAAAAGGCTTATCGCGCATGGCAAGGACGCGTTCATTGGCACGCCGCATATCACAAAAAGCGGCGAATTTGCTATCGCGGCTGGCAGACTTCTTAAGTACACCGGCAACGCCTCGTCCGTTTCGGTGCCCGAGGGTGTAACTGAGATAGCTCCGAGAGTGTTTGCCGGCATCAGAAATCTGGTTGAGATCACACTGCCTGACAGCCTTCTGAAGATCGGCAGGGAGGCGTTTGCCGACTGCGTATGCCTTTACGAGGTCAAGGGCGGCTCAAAGGTTGCGGAGATCGAGAACGGCGCGTTCAAAAACTGCCGTTCGCTTCTGAAGATCGCGCTGCCCGCGGAGCTTAAAGTAATCGGCTCGGAAGCGTTTCTCGATACCGACGTCAGGAGCGTCACGCTGCCGAAGGACCTGAGATACGTCGGCGCCGGAGCGTTCGGCGGAAAGAGCGAGCTGACGGTTTACGATCAGCTCGGCGTAGGCGATTTCGGAACAGGAAAGCTTTCGCTTGCTGCCGTTCTCCTCAAGACGAAAAACGGCGTTCCGTACTATGACGCCGATACGACAGAGTTTGCGCCCATTACGATAACCGTCAGAGCGGCGCTGAGCGGCTCGGTGAAGTACAGCTTCTACTTCGACGGAAGAAACGAGAGCCGCGCATACAGAGAGCTTATCCTGAACTGCTGGGGCAGAAAGAGCGAGATGAGCTGGGCGGAGTTTGACCGGACGTTCATGAAAATAAGAAACCCCGAAACGAGACTCAAAAACGCCTACGACAGACTTAAGAGCTCGCCCGCGCCCGAAGAGGGAGCGAAGGACTTTTACAAGAGCTATCTCGGCAGAGTTTTAGAGATACCGGACAGCGAACAGTGCGCGGCGAAATATATCTTCGGGCGCGACGATAAGAATATGCTGGCTCTTATTATGAAGCTCGGCACCGTTGCGGACGAGAAGAGAGAAAGACTTAGAGAGATGGCGAAGGAACTCGGCGCCGAGAAATGTGAAAAGCTGCTCACAAAAGTTTGATTGGGAGAATAAAGATGAAGATGATCGTTCACAACAGACTGGAATTTAACTGTGAACTGAATGAATACCGCGAGATAAGCGCGGCGTTTGCGCGCGACGCGGTGGACTGGAGCTTCACGGTAGGCGAGAGAGTTTTTGACGATGAGAAGCGCAGCCTTTCTTTCAACACGTGGGAAGATGGCGACATAATCTCGGACGGCAGCCTTGTTAAGCTCACCCTTATGTTCCCACGGGTCATTTTCAGCTATACCGCCTGGCCTGACGGACAGCCGGAGCCGGAGAGCGCGTCGCAGGTGTGGTGCGCCGGTCAGAACGTGACTGAGCTTACGCCTGTCATGCGCAATTCCGTGCGCGACAGAGCGTATATCGAGTACTGCAAGCGCTTCCTCACCGGCGACACCAGATCGGGCGAGGGCTATGCGCACAAGGCTATTATAATGGATAACGAGGAGCGCACGGCGGCAAGCTGGGGCGAAAACCGCTTCGGAGAGTGCGAGGTCTATTACTGGGACAGCCTGAAATCGCTCGGCTGCGGAGATTTTCACACCGTTGCGGCAAGAAGCGACGGCAGAACGGTCGCCACAGGCAGCAACGCGAACGGACAGTGCGACGTGGAGGCGTTCAGAAACGCTGATACCATCTCCTGCGGACGCTACCATACGGCGGCGCTCAAGAAGATCGGCGCGGTGCTCCTTGCGTCTACGGACGAGCGCTTTACTCAGTGCGCTACCTGGCGCGGCATAGTAGCTTTGCGCAGCGTCGGTGATACGATCATCGGGATCAAGCGCGACGGCAACGTGCTTATCGACGGCGATCAGATGTGTCCCTGCACGCGCGATGACATCAAGGCAATGTTCCCGGATATGAAGCTTACGTTCCCCGCGGGGTTCAAGTCGCTTGCGACGAAGATCAGCGCAGAGGATAAGCGCAAGGAGCGCGCTCTCGAGAACGCGGGGGTAAAAAAGCGCAGAAAAGCTCCCGCGAGCGCCGTGGAGCTTGAGGAAAACGGCCGTATATCTGACAAAAATAAAAAGCCGCGTCCCGTAAAGCTTTCGGAACCGGCATATACCTTCACTTTCAGCTACCGCGAGGAGCTTGAAAAGCTTGAGAGCGAATTCTGCGGCGAGGAGCTTGTCCTGCCGTATTTCTGCTACGACGCGGCGAAGTATCTCGACAAGAACGGCGTGCCGCCGGTGGGAGATAACTGCAAGCGCGTGGACGAGGAGACCGTCCGCAGGCAGATAAAGGAATTTTTCATGGTGTGCAGGCTATGCACGAATAAGAACTTTCTTGCAGTGATCGCCGAAAATGCCGCGAAGAGCGCAAACGGCAAGCTCATAAAGAACAGAGCGCAGCGCATAACTACGTTCAGACTCACCCACGGCGAGGATTTTTACGAGCTTTGCGCGAGAAACGTGGACCCGGAAACGATAGATATCTCCGTAGCGCCGGTCGAGTGCACGCTGAAAAACTGCCGCGGGATCACAAACCAGCCGGACAGCAGGGCAGTGCTCGAGGAAAACTGCTCAGTGAAGCTTGACTGAGGAGACGGGCATGGATTTCATAACAGTGTATTTTCTTGTCATCTCCGCCCTCCTCGGAGCTTGCGCGGGCAGCTTTCTGAACTGCTTTGCGTGGAGAATAGTCCACGGCGAGTCGGTAATGAAGGGCAGATCGCATTGTGATGAGTGCGGACACGTGCTCGGAGTGCGTGATCTCATTCCGATAGTAAGCTATCTCGCCTCCGGCGGGAAGTGCAGATACTGCGGCGCCAAGCTCTCAAAAAGGCACCTCGGGGCGGAGATAGTCTCAGCGCTCGTATTCCTCTCGATAGCGTGGAAATACGGTATCTCACTCGAAACCCTGGAGTTCTGGCTTCTCGGCTCTGCGCTTCTGGCGTGCTCTTTTGCGGATCTCGAGGCGTATCTCGTGCCAGACAGATTTATCGTCTTTGCGATAATCGTCAGAGCGGTGTTCATCGCCGTCTCTCCGGAGCCGCTTGAGGCTCTCAAAACCTCTCTGATAGGCGGCTTTTCAGTCGCCGCGGCAGTTCTGCTCGTAGTTATCGTGATGGAAAAGGTGCTCAAAAAAGACGCTATGGGCGGCGGTGATATTAAGCTCATATTCGTGATCGGACTTTACCTCGGATGGGAGAGAAATCTGCTATGCCTGATGATGTCGGCGCTTTTCGGCGTTGTCGCGGGTATGATATCGCTCAAGAAAAAGAACGATGAGGAGGCTGAGGCGTTCCCGTGGGGTCCGTCTATCGCCTGCGCCGCGTGGGTCACGGCGCTGTTCGGCTCGGAGATCATAAGCTGGTATCTGCAATTTTTCACCACAGTGCGCTGACTTAATCTAAAAATATAGAGACCGCTTTTACTCTCTCGGCATCCGTAGAGGAAAGCGGCCTCTTTTTTATTTTGCTGACTTTATGATCTCGCCGTTCAGCGAGGCGAAGGTGAGGGCGTCACCCTCATAGCAGAGCTTCATCGAAAAGAACGGAATGTCGGTATCCAGAAGGTCGAGAAAGAGCTTATCGCCCTCCCACTGCGGAAGAGATCTGAATTTCTCCTTTGAGATCCACTCAAGCGTGCCCTCGCTGCACTCTCCGACCGCGCCCTCAAAGCCGTCGGCGGTGAAGAGGTGCATATATTCGCCCTCCCAGATATCGGACACGAACGTGACTATCCCGCGGTAGCGCCAGCGTGTCAGCGTGAGCCCGGATTCCTCTTTGACCTCGCGCAGCAGGCACTCCTCGGGACTCTCGTTTTCCTCGAATTTTCCGCCGAGACCTATCCACTTGTCGCGGTTGAGGTCGTTCTCCTTCTTTACGCGGTGCATAAGCAGCCATTCATCGCCGCGCTCGATGTAACAAAGAGTTGTGTTTTTCATCCTGCAAACCCGAAAACAATGCCGACAACGGCAGAAAACGCGATAAATACGATGGGGTGGAGATCCTTGACCTTCGGCACCCAGCGCGTGCAGACGAGAAGCAGCGCGGCAAGAAGCAGCGCGCGCCAGTCAAAAAGCGTGAAAAACGACGAGGCGTCGCCGATGAAAACCACCTGCGCAACGCTGAGTCCGGCCGCTGCAATGAGGGCGGTAGAGGCGGGGCGCAGACCGTAGAACGCGCCCTTGACGTATTTGTTCTCACCGAACGCGGTCAGAAATTTTGCGATTATAAGAATAATGATTATGCTCGGAGTGATCAGCCCGAGCGTTGCGATCACGGAGCCGGGAACGCCGGCGGTCAGAAATCCGACGTATGTCGCGGTGTTTACTCCGATAGGGCCGGGTGTGGATTCCGAAACCGCGATCATATCGGTGAGCTGCTGCGCCGTGAACCAGCCGGTGCGGTCTGCGAGATCGTAGAGGAAGGGGAGAGTCGCCAGACCTCCGCCTACGGCGAAGAGCCCGGTCTTGAAAAACTCCCAGAAAAGCTGAAGGAGAAGCATCATTTCTTTTTCGCCTCCAGACTTTTTATCACAACTCCGCAGACTCCCGCGAAGAGTACGAAAATGATGGGGCTGAGGTTTGTGAAGAACGCGAGGAGCAGTATAACGGCGAAAATACCCGCTGTCCACATATCCTTTATCGAGCTCTTGCCGAGCTTGATCACGGAGTTCAGAATCAGAACGCAGACGCAGACGCGGATGCCGGCAAAGGCGTTTCTGACGATGGGATTCTCAGCGAACATCTGAATAACGCCTGCGAGCGCCGTGATGATCACGAGAGAGGGGAACACAACGCCGAGAGTGGCGACGATCCCGCCGAGCACGCCTGCGGTCTTTCGACCGATGAATGTGGCGGTGTTTACCGCGATAACGCCGGGTGTGCACTGACCGATAGCAAAGTAATCGGCAAGCTCCTCGTCGGTCGCCCATTTTTTGTTCTCCACGACCTCGCGCTGGAGTATCGGGAGCATTGCGTACCCGCCGCCGAAGGTCATTACTCCGACCTTGGCAAAGGTTAAAAACAGTTCAAACAGAAGCATTAAAATCTCTCTTTATTCTATATCTCCTCCGGCCGAGTTCGGCGTATCGGAGGGCGTATCCTGCCCCTCAGAGGCAGTACCCGGGTCAACAGGAGTCCAGGGGTCGTCTGTCGGAGCATCGGGGTCAATAGGTGCATCGGGATCGAGAGGAGCGTTCGGATCGTTTTCCGGATCCTCCGGGTCGATCGTGATCTCCTCCGGAACCTCCGGCTCTACGGGTGTGTAGATGAACTCCGCGCAGTTTTCAACGAGGTTTTTGTCGAGTACAAGCTCCTGCTTCGGCTCACTGACGAGGATATATCCCTCGACCTCCTTGGCGGCGACCGTGACGGTGCGGCCGGAGGCGTACTTATGAGTATGACCGGAGCTTGTGTCGTTCAGATTATAAGTCTCCTCGTGGTAAAGCTCCTCGACCGTGCCGTCAAGGTGCATTACCGTGCCGCGGATATAGAACGGAACTGGCTGACCGACGCCGATGACCGGACTCATGCGGGTGTTTGCGGGCTTTGAAAAGTCTTTATACTCAAGCTCCTCGTGGATCGAGGTCATAACCTTGCGGAAGAGAATGGAGGAGGGGTTTCCGCCGGAGTTATAGATATGCTCGGGTCTGTCGTAGCCGCACCATACCGCGGCGGTGTAGTACGGGGTGGAGCCGACGAACCAGCGGTCCTTGTAGTTGGAGCTCGTTCCGGTCTTGCCGGCAACGGGCATGAGCTTGCCGAGGCTTGCGCCGGTACCGGTACCTCTTCCGCTCATAACGGCGTCCTTCATCATATCGTTTACCCAGTACGCGGCTGCCTCGCTGATCGCGGCGGTCGAGTAGGGAATGTTGTTTACGATGAGCTTGCCGTTGGCGTCGTAGATCGCGCTGAACGTGCGGCCCTGCGTATAGACGCCGTTATTTACGAACATCGTAAAGCCGGACGCCATTTCGCGCGGTGTGATACCGATCGTTTCCTGACCCATGGCGAGCGGCGAATAGGCGTTGTCCGCCTCCTCAAGCGAGGTGAAGCGAAGCTTCTCGGTTATGAAGTTATAGCTGTAAGCGGGTGTGAGCATATCCACGATCTGCGCGGCTATCGTATTTTTCGAGTGGATGACCGCCTCGCGCACGGTGATTACGCCGCTGTTCTGATTATCGTCGTTGTGCGGGAACCAGGTCGTGCCCTTGAGCGTGATGTCCGGCTCGTCCTCGAGGGTCGTGTCCGGAGTGATAATATTGAGGTCGAGCGCCGGGCCGTAGACGGACAGAGGCTTTATCGAGGAGCCGGTCGGACGCCTTGCGAGAGAGCCGGAGGCTCTGTTAAGCCCTCGCGCTACGGTCTTTTCACCGACTCCGCCGCTGAGCGCGACGATGTCGCCGGTGTACGGATCCATCACTACGATCGCGCTCTGAAGCTGCTTTTCAGTGCGCGTCGTTTCGGGGATCTGAGTGAGATCGGTGTAGACTGCGTCGACCTTCGCCTGAATCTCCGGGTCAATGCAGGCGTATATCTGATAGCCGCCGTGGTACAGCAGACTCTCGGCGGTCTCGGTCGTAACGCCCATCGAGGTCTTGAAGTATTCGATTACGTCGCTGATGACCGTATCGACGTAGTAGCTGTAAACCGTGACGCCGGTGGAATTCGACTCCTTCCACGGCTGGAACTGCAGCTCCTCAGCGACCGCGTTTCGATACTCGCTCTCGGAGATATATCCCTGAGTCCACATTTCGTGCAGAATTATCTCCTGGCGCTTCTTGTTGCTCTCTCTGTTGACGTAAGGGGAATAGAGAGAGGGGTTGTTCGTAATGCCTACGATGGAGGCCATTTCAGCGAGTGAGAGATCCTTGACCTCTTTTCCGAAGTAGAAGTCAGCCGCCGCGCCGATCCCGTAGCGCCGGTGACCGAAGTACACGATGTTGAGGTACCACTCCATGATGTCCTCTTTCGTGTAGTTGCGCTCAAACTCTATCGCGCGGAAGATCTCGTTGAGCTTGCGCGTGACAGTCGCCTCGTTGTCCCCGGTTCGGTTCTTAATGAGCTGCTGGGTGATAGTCGAGCCGCCGAAGGTGTTCTTCATTCCGACGAACATATTTACAAACGCGCCGGCGGTGCGGTACCAGTCAACGCCATGGTGCTTGTAGAAGCGTCTGTCCTCAATGGAAACGACCGCGTGCTCGAGATCCTTCGGAATATCCTCATACTCGACCCAGACGCGGTTATCGCTCGATTCGAGCGTTACAAGCTCCCGGTACTGCCCGGTGGAAGCGTCCTTATAGTATATAGTGCTGGAGAGGTCGAGCTTCATATCCTCGAGGGTTATCTCGTTTTCGGGGTTATTCATGAGATTCGTTCTCGCGTAAGAAACGAATATGAGCGCAAAAATCGCGCCTGTCAGTATGAGAACCAGAAAAAGCGTGCCGATCGCGCGCAGAAGAAACAGAAGTATGCTCCCGGCGCCGTGTAAGCCCGCTTTAGCGGATTTCCTCAGTACCCGTTTTGTGCTTGCCTGCAATTTATATGCACCTCACTGTAAAAGGTAATAAGCGTATTCATAGGTATTATACCATATAATTCTGCGCTTGTCCTTAAATTTTGTCGATTTTACATAAATTTTATTTTCACAAAAAAACCTATCATTCTACACAAAAATGTCTTGATTTTAGCAGCGAAATCGGTTAGAATATCCTCGTAAGAAAGAAGGCGATTTTTATGGCTGACGAATTCGGCGGCGATATCTATACAATAACCGATGAGGACGGCGTTGAGTACTCGCTCGAGCACGTCGATACCTTTGAGGAAAACGACGTCTATTATCTCGCTTTTTTGCCTGCCTATATGGATGAGGACGATCCGGATTACGGTATCGTGCTTCTGAAGCGGCTCCCCGGCTCCGAGGAGCTGGAAAACCTTTCCGAGGATGAGGAAGACAGAATATACGAGATCTTTATGGATAGACTATTCGAGGACGAAGAGGAATAACAGCGATTTCATTCCTGCGCTTTGCAGCCCCATTTAAACCCACACTTCTTATAAGGGACGCCGGTCTCTCTCCGTTAATTGCAGGCCTCCTGCGTGCCGTTTGCGCGCGGAAGTTGGAAGCATGTCTTCGGCGAGGAGGCAACCCACCTGCATATATTGTGCAGGTTATAAATGGGGCTACAAAGCGCAGGAATCTTATTTATTTACAAAAAAGTAAATTTTCCGGCTTGCAATAGCCGGAATTTTGTTTTATAATGGTAAAGTTAGCGTAATACCAAAGAATAACAAAAGGAATGATTTTTTATGGCAGACAACCAGACTAAAAAGGAGCGCCTTGCAGCCGAAAAGGCGGCGCAGGATAAGGAAATGGCGAAATACCGCACTATCGGTATCATCACCGCAGTTTTCATTGTCCTCGCTCTCGCGCTCATCATTTTCGTTAACTCCAACGTGATCTACACCGCTATCCCCGCTGTTACCGTCGGCGGCAAGAACTACTCCGCGGCTGAGGTCAACATCGCATACGTAACGGAGTACAACTCTTATTATTCCCAGATCGTAAACTACGTCGGTGAGGATTACGCCGCGCAGTTTATGCCGAGCACTACCGAGAGCCTCAAGACTCAGGTGTACTCCGAGTCTACCGGCGAAACGTGGTATGACTTCTTCAAGGGCCGCGCTATCGAGTCGCTCAAGAACTACACCGCTCTCGAGGCCGAGGCCAAGAAGGAGGGCTATACGCTCTCCGAGGAGGGCAAGCAGAGCGTTGAGAATGAGCTTGCTTCCCTCGACACCTACATTGAGCTTTACAGGACCACCTACAACACCGATTATCTCCAGTATCTCTACGGCAACGGCGCAAACCGCGACATCGTGAAGCGCTTCCTTGAGCTTCAGGCACTTGCCGGCGAGTATTACACAAAGATCTCGAACGAAAAGACCTACTCTGACGCTGAGCTTGACGCGAAGTACGCAGAGAGCGCCGATGACTACGATTACTACACCTACACTGTCGAGTCCGTCGCTGCGAACGTTCAGGCTGCCGGCGAGAGCGCAACTCAGGCGGAGGTAGACGCGGCTATGGCGGAGGCAAAGACCGAGGCCGAGAGCACCGTAAGCACTCTCACCGCCGAGAACTCCACCACCACCCAGGGTACCTATCTCAGCGACGCTTATAAAGAGTGGCTCACCTCCGCTGACCGCAAGAGCGGCGATACAGCCGTCTTTGCCTACGGAGAGAGCGCTGAGGACAGCACTCACGGCTACTACGCGATCCGCTTCGAGAGCCGCGATAACAATAATTACACCTCAAAGAACGTCTACTTCCTCGCTGTCAGCGACCTTGAAGTTAACGAGGACGACTTTGAAAAGGACGAAAACGGCGAGATCAAGGACACCGAGGCTTATGAAGCCGCAAAGCAGGCAGCCCACGAGGGCGGCGTGAAGCACGCTGAGGAGATCCTCGAGGCGTGGAATGCCGGCAGATATGACACTGCCGAGGCGCTTGCAGAGGCATTTGCCGATTACACAGACCTCTCCAGAGCGCTTGAGAACGCTGGCAAGAACGATATATCCGACGAGGTCAACGAGTGGATGTTCGATTCTTCCCGCAAGGCCGGCGACGCAGAGATCTTTGAGATCAGCGGTTCCACCTACGTATTCATCTTTACCGGAGACGGCGAGACCTATTCCCACAGCCTCGTTGAGAGCGAGCTCAGAAGCGAGGATATGGAGGCATGGTCGAATTCCCTTATGGAGAGCCTCACCGCCACTGAGGGCTGGGCAGCAAGATTCATCGGTGACGTCTATATGGAAAGACAGGCCGCAAACAGCTGAGGAAAAATAATTATACGGGGCGTGGCAACACGCCCCGACAATGCGTCGACAAAGTCTCCGCATCGAACATATTTTGCGCTCTCGGAGCGCAAAATATGACGCCTGCGGGCCTGTTTGCGACGTGAAGGGGCCTCTCGGCCGGCCCCTTCACAGATCCCCGCCTCCTTTATCCAACGCTTTTTCCTTTTTGTCTACAGTCTGACGGGGCGTGGCAACACGCCCCGAACTTTTACTTGGAGGTTAAATATGAATAACCGTTTGATGCGCGTATCCGAATCGCTGAAGGATGCCGGACTTACCCAGATGCTCGTGACAGATCCCTCGTCTATCCGCTACCTGACCGGCGTTGAGATCGAGCCGGGCGAGCGCTTTGTCGGGCTGTTTCTCTCTGAGGAACAGCCGAAGCTCATAATAAACAGACTGTTCTCAACGCCCGTTCAGGATCAGGAGATACTCTGGTACTCCGATACCGACGATCTTGCGGGACTTCTGGCCTCGCTCTGCGACGGAGGCAAGCCGCTCGGAATAGATAAGCAGATGCCGGCGCGCTTTCTGCTGCCGCTGCGCGACAGACTTCCGAACAGCCGCATGACGCTCGCAAGCGAATGTGTAGACTGGGTGAGGGGAGTCAAGGATGAGAATGAGCGCGAGCTTATGCGGATGAACAGCCGCATAAACGATGAGGTAATGCTCCGCACGAAGGCATTTATCCGCGAGGGCATGACAGAAAAGCAGGTCGCTGAATATCTGACAGCGCAGTATTATGACCTCGGATGCGAGAGCGTATCCTTCGACCCCATCGTTTCCTTCGGAGCGAACGCCGCCGACCCGCACCATATGCCGGACAGTACCGTGCTGAAACGCAGCGACTGCATAGTAGTTGACATCGGCGGAAAGAAGCAGGGCTATTGCAGCGATATGACGCGGACGTTTGCCTGCGGTGAGGCGAGTGAAAAACTCAGAAGCGTACATGATCTCGTTGTGCGCGCAAACGAAACCGCGGAGAGTATAATAAAGCCCGGCGTGCGCCTCTGCGATATAGACAAAGCTGCGCGCGACGTTATCGCAGAAGCCGGCTGCGGCGAGTATTTCACACACAGGCTCGGGCACTTCATCGGCACCGAGGTGCACGAATACGGCGACGTTTCCGCGGCTTTCACGAAAAAAGTCGAGGAGGGCATGGTATTCTCCTGCGAGCCGGGCGTATATCTTCCGGGAGAGCTCGGAGTGCGGATCGAAGACCTCGTGCTCGTGACTAAGGACGGATGCGAGGTGCTGAACCGCGTCGCGAAGAAATTGGAAATTGTCGGATAATGACGAAAAAAACCTTGTAAAACCGGCAGGAATAGTTTATAATCAACATATCATCATAAAATCTATCTCAGGAGGGAACTCAAAATGGGGAAATTCGTTGTCAGAGGAACTAAGACCGGAATCAAATTCGATCTCAAGGCGAGCAATGGCGAGGTCATCGCCACCAGCGAGGTTTATACCTCTGAGGCTGCCTGCATGAAGGGACTTCAGTCCGTTCAGAAGAACGCTCCCATTGCCGGTATCGAGGATCAGACCAAGGAGGGCTTCGAGAAGCAGAAGCATCCGAAGTTCGAGATCTACAATGACAAGGCCGGTGAGATCCGCTTCCGCCTTAAGGCCACGAACGGACAGATCATCGCTACCAGCGAGGGCTATAAGTCCATAGCGAGCTGCGTAAACGGCATCGAGTCCGTCAAGAAGAATGTTGTTGACGCCAAGATCGAGAAGGAATAAGAGATAAAACGATATACAATTCGACCCCGTTTGTGATTTCAAACGGGGTCGGTTTTATTTTGTATGAAAATACTTTTTCGCTTCGCTTATGAGCTGACCGCGAAGGGCAGCGATTGCCGCGATAAGAAGCGAGAGACTCAGCGCCGCGAGGACGAGGAGGGGAACGGAGAAGCCGCCGTCCATGAAAATGATGATCGCGCACGCGACGGTAGATGCAAAAAGTGAGATCACAAGCGGCATTACGTTGCGGGTCTGCCTGCGTCTGTCCGCGAAGAAAAGCGCTGCCAGCGCGGCGAGAGTGGCGGCAAGGAGCATCGGTATGACGAAGCTTGCCCAGCCCGGAGCGAGAACGCTGTCAATGACAGCGAGCAGGACCGCGACCTCGCTTGCGAGTACGCATCCGCGCGAGATTATGCTCGCCTGGATCGTCGGACGGTAGAGAACGCTCCACGCGATCACGCAGGAAACGACGACAACGTAGCTCCAGCGCTTACCTCCGACCGCGAGGTTCACGATAACGGCGGCGATCGCGCCGATAAACAGCAGCCATTTTATGTTTTCATACAGCACGCGCAGAAATCTTCCGCCGGTTTTGGCGTGCGGATAGATGTTCTCAATCTCCATATAGTTCGCCTCCCGTCAGCTTGATCTCGATGCCGCGCGCAGTGAATTCGCGGTACAGCCGCTCCTCAAAGGATGGGTCAACGGTGTTTTTCGCTATGCTCAGCACCGCCTTATCACCGACAGTGACAAGTCCGCAGGCGGCGCGGTTCGTTGACACCGAGCCTATGACGAAGTCAAACTTCTCAACGTGCTTCTGCATACTCTCCGGCATCTTTACAATACCGAGATTTGACAGCGTATTTGTGAATATCCGCTCTCCGAGGAAGCCGTAGATGACCTGCGCGACGGGGATCTTTATGCTCAGCGGCACAAACCGCAGATTATGTACGAGCGAAGCGGCGGCGTTCATCTGCTTCATAAGATTTTTGCGCTCAAGTCCGCTCGTCAGACAAGCGTGCATATTGCGGAGAACGTTTTCGAGCGAATAATCGTCCTCGACCGGCATCCTAAGCGTTGCGTAAAGCGCGAAGTTGCGCATTGTTTTGGAGGGGAAATGCTTTCGCATATTCGCCGGTATCTGCACCTGGATATTTCCCTCACCGCCGTCCATAGCTGCGCGCGACGCGATAAAGATGAGCGCCGATACAAGCTCAGTAACTGTCGCGCCGTTTTCCTTCGCAAGAGTAGAGAGCTTCGCGGAATCCATCTCAAAGTGGATTATTCGGCAGGGCCGCACGCGGCTGAGCTTGCCACCGAGCTGACGCGCGGGAGCGTCTACAAGACCGCCTCCGCCGCTCTTGTCGCGGTATCGTAAAAACGCGTTCTCGCCCTCCTCCGGGTCGGGGATAGCGCCGAGGTCAAAAACCCCGTCCTCGGCGGGTATTTCTTCACCGAGGAGCGTAAGATATCGGGCAACGAGCGTTTTGAGAAAAATAAGTCCGCCGTTGCCGTCGGTCAGTATGTGGAAAAACTCCACTGAAATGCGGCTGCGGTAGTAAACTACCCTGAGAGCCGGAGTGTTTGAGGCGAGAGAGATCGGCTCGCAGACCATGCCGTCCTCCTCCTTGACGGGGTATCTCGTCACGAGCGCGTCGAGATAGTGCCAGAAAAAGCCGCGCTTTACGGTTACGGCAAAGTACGGAAATCTCGGCATGACGTCGCTGAGCGCGATCTGCAGAAGCTCCGGCACAACGTCGGCTTTCAGATATGCGGAGAGGCGAAAGACTGCCATCTTTGTCATCGACATACTGAGCGGGTAGATCTTAGCCGAGGAATCGAGCGCGTACCACACAGAGCCCTCGCGGCTGTAAAAGCCGCCGAGTACGGTCGGGTCAAGCCTGCGAACGACTTCATCTACGCTTACGCCGTTAACGAGATAGTACATTACGGCTCGGTCGTAATCCTCGCGGAATGCGGCGCTTTCTCTGCGCCCGAGGCTTAGATGCTCGTCGAGGCGGCGCATAAGGCGCTCGAGCTTTTCTCTGTCCTCCGGAGAAAGGGAGGAGAGGTATTTATTCAGTTTTTCATTCTTTTCATTCATCATGCCGCTATTTTACCACAATATATCGAAAATGTGAAGTTGAAAAAGTGCGCGGAATAATGTAAAATAAAGATTATGAAAATAGGGGAGGCGCGACGTGAGAAAGCTTGCTCTGGCGTGTTTTTCGTTTTCTGCCGCGTGCTTTCTCGCGCGGTTTATCTTTAAGGATAAGCTCGGACTTATCGCGGCCGCAGCGCTTGCGCTCGCGGCTGTCGTCCTGCTTTTTATAAAGACCCCGAACCGCGCCGCAGTGGTCGCCGCGCTGCTTTTTATGGCGCTCGGCTTTGTCTATTCCTATGGCTACGGGAGATTTTTCCTCTCGAGAGCGGAAACGCTGGTTTCCGACGAGCGGCGCGAGTTTACCGCGACCTGCCGCGACTATCCCGAGCTGCGCGACGCGGGCTGGAAAGTGCCCGTAACGCTGGAATCCGAAGCCGGCGAGGTCTTTGCCGAGGCTTACGTCTACGACGATTCGGCTGAAGCTCTGCGCCCCGGAGACAGGGTCAGATTCAAGGCTGTCTCGTCGCTCGCGGATAAGCTCGGCGACGCTGAAACCGATTACTTTTTCGCGCGCGGCGACTATCTTACGCTTCGCAGGGTGCGGGATTTTGAAATTACCGATGCCGCGCCGGAAACGCCGCTTCGCTATATCCACCGCTATATTGCGCGCGTTATCTCGGAGTCTATCGAAAAGATCTTTCCGAAAGATACCGCAGGCCTTGCGCTCGGCCTGATAACCGGAGATAAATCGCTTCTCCGCAGCGACAAAGCGCTCGTCTACGATATGCAGCGCAGCGGAGTTTACCACATCGCAACCGTGTCCGGTCTGCACGTCTCTCTGCTCTGCGGGCTGATTTTTATTGTTTTCGGCAGGCGCAGATGGACAGCGCCCTTAACCTTACCGCTTCTTATACTGTTTGCCGCGATCTCAGGCTTTCGCCCGAGCGTTGTGAGAGCGGTTATCATGCAGAGCTTTCTCCTGCTTGCGCCGCTTATGCGGAGAGAGGACGATAAAATAACGGCGCTTTCCTTTGCGCTTGCGGTTTTACTGATACTGAATCCGTTCTCAGCGAGCGACGTCGGGCTTCAGCTCTCCTTTGCCGCAACTCTGGGCATAGTACTATTCAGCGAGAAGATAAACGCGCGACTATTTGCGGCGCTGAGAGTCAAGGAGATTAAAAATTCGCGCCTTCGCGCATTTATCGCGGGCGCCGTCAGTACCGCTGTCGTTACGCTCTCTGCGCTGACGCTCACTGTGCCGCTTTCGGCGGTACACTTCGGCTATTTCTCGCTTGTCAGCCCCGTAACGAACGTGCTCATAGGCTGGGCAGTCGCTCCGGCGTTCGTACTGAGCGCTGTCGCGGCGATCTTCGGCGCTCTTGTTCCGATAGCCGGTACGATAATTGCCTTTGCCGCGTCGCTGTTTTTGAGATATATCGCGTTTATCGCGCGTCTGTGCGCCTCGATACCGCTTGCGAGCCTTTACGTTGACGATCCTGCGATAGTCCTGTGGCTCTTTTTCGCTTACGCTCTGGTGATCTGGCTCGTCGCGCGGAAAACGCCGTTTTCACAGTTTTTCTATCCCGCCGTAGCGATAGCTGCCGGGCTTGTGATCGTCATTGTCGGAACAGATCTCTATTACACGCTCCGCCCGGGCTACTCTGTCACTTCGCTCGACGTGGGGCAGGGAACCGCGATAGTCGTCGCCTCCGGCGGCAAAACCGCGGTCATCGACTGCGGCGGCACCTACGCCGACTCGTCAGGCGACAAGACCGCGCGGTTTATACGCTCTGTCGGCGGGTATTGCGTCGATATGCTGTGCGTTACGCATTTTCACGCCGACCACGTAAACGGTATCCCGGCGCTCTCCGCTCAGATGCGCGTAAAGAGCGCTATTCTGCCGGACCCAACCGATGAAAACGAGAACGATTCCATCGTTTACGATTCGCTCAAAAAAGCTGAGATTATAACATGCACGGAGAACATGAGCTTCACTCTCGGCAACGCCGTAATAACGGTCATTGCGCCGGTCGGAAGCGGAGAGCTGAACGAAACGGGGCTGAGCTATCTTGTCACCTGCGGGGATTTTGACACGCTTATCACCGGCGATATGGGCGCGGCTACTGAGCTGAGGCTGCTTGAAAAGTACGATATTCCGGATTTAGAATGCCTCGTCGTCGGGCATCACGGCTCCGCAGGCTCGACCTCGGAGAGATTTCTCATCGAAACGTCACCGGAGATAGGAATTATCTCCTGCGGCGCGTTCAATACATACGGGCATCCGGCTCCCGAAACCGAAAGGCGCCTTACTGAGTGCGGCGTGACCTATTACGTAACTGCCGATATCGGAAATATTACGGTTTATTCAGAGGAAAAATATGGCTGATTTCAAGAAAAAAGAAAAGAACAACGACGCGTACAAGAGTCTCGTTTCCGACCTCAAAGCCGGCACGCTCGCGCCGCTCTACGCCTTGTACGGCGAGGAGAGATATCTGCTTGAGAACGTGCTGACGCGAATGCGGGCAACTGTCGAAAAAGGTACGGAGGAATTCAACTACAAGCGCCTTGAGGGGAAGAGCCTCACGATGGAGGATCTTCAGGAGGCGGTAGACGCCATGCCGGTGTTCTCGGACAGGGTCTTTGTCGAGGTGCAGGACTACGATATGTCGCGCCTTGCTGAGGAAACACGCGCCGAGCTCATTCGGATTCTTTCCGATATTCCGGAGTACACAACGGTTGCGTTCGTTTTCCCCGGTGAAGATATGAAGCTCGACGCCAGATCAAAGACCGGCGCGCAGCTAAAAAATCTTTTTACGCAGGTCGATTTCAACCAGCAGGAGACCGGCGACCTCATAAAGTGGGTCATGAAGCACGCGAAGGACGTCGGCAAGACGATAGACAGACCTACCGCGGATCATCTCATCTTTGTCACAGACGGACTGATGACCACGATGACCGGTGAGATCGAGAAGCTCGGCGCGTACTGCACGGGCGAGGCGATCACGAAGGCGGACATCGACGCGATCGTTACTCCTACTCTCGAAGCAGACCTCTGGGGACTGCTTGACGCGATCGCGGACGGAAATATACGCCTCGCCGCCGAGAAAATGAACGGAATGCTCGAGAACAATGAGAGCGCGAGCGGGATAATCTATACGATCTCACAGCGCCTGCGCCAGCTTGCTTCGACAAGGGCGATGCTCGATTCCGGAGCCACGATGCAGGAGATCCAGTCCGCGCTCGGAGTGAAGGACTATCCCGCGAAAAAGCTCGTCGGCTCAGCGAGAAAGCTCTCGCTGAAGCTGTGGCGGCGCGACCTCAGGGCGTGCCTCGACGCGGCGTATAAATTAAACTCAAACTACCGCCGCGAGAAGGAGATCCTTGCGGAGCTTATTGCGAGGCTCGGCGCATGAGGGTGAGGGAGACGATAGTCTGCGAGGGCAGATACGATAAAAATACGATCCTGCAGGCGGTGGACGCGACCGTTGTCGAAACGAGGGGCTTCGGAGTTTTCACTGACAAAGAGCGACTGGAGCTTATCCGGAAGCTCGGAGAGAAAAACGGACTTATAATCCTTACAGACCCCGACGGAGCTGGTTTTCTCATCCGCGCGAGGCTCAAAAGCCGATTGAACGGCGTTGAAATAAAGGAAGCGTACGTGCCCGATATTCTCGGCAAGGAGCGCCGCAAGCCGTCACCGTCAAAGGAGGGCAAGCTCGGCGTTGAGGGAATGGAAAAGGGCGTTATTATCGAGGCGCTGAGGCGCGCCGGCGCGACGTTTGACGACGGCGAAAAAACCGAAAAGACGGCGGAGATCACAAAAGCGGATCTCTACGACCTCGGGCTGACGGGGCGTTCGGACAGCTCCGCGCGAAGGGCTCTGCTGCTGCGCGAGCTTCAGCTTCCGGAGCGCATGACGGCAAACGCGCTTATGGACGTTCTGAACGCTATCATGACAAAAAGCGAGCTTATTGAGCTTTCAGAGAGGCTTTTTTGAATTTTTCTATGTACAAATAATTCAAGCTGTGATATAATTATGTAAATCAAATCTTTGGAGGAAGATAATATGAAATGTCCGTTCTGCGGCTTTGACGAGAGCAAGGTTATAGATTCCAGACCCAATGACGAGACCATACGCCGCAGACGCGAATGTCTCTCCTGCTCCAAGCGCTTCACTACTTATGAGTTTGTAGAGCATATGCCCATCGTTATCATCAAAAAGGACGGCTCGCGCCAGTCATTTGACAAGGTAAAGCTCATCAATTCAATGGTACACGCCTGCGATAAGCGCCAGGTCAGCCTTACGGATATAGAAAACGTCGCTTCGGAGATCGAAACCGAGCTTCAGAACTCCCTTGAGCGCGAGGTGCCGAGCACGCAGATCGGCGAGATGGTCATGAAGCGCCTGAAGACTCTCGACGAGGTCGCGTACGTTCGATTTGCGTCTGTCTATCGCCAGTTCAAGGACATAAACACCTTTATGGAGGAGCTGTCAAAGCTTCTCAGCGATAAATGAGATATAAAAAAGACCCGCAGGTTTTCGTAACCTGCGGGTCTTTTTTACAGCGGAGAAAGACTTATAAAGTAGCCCGGAAGCACTACGAACGCGAAGAACGCGAGAGAGATGAGGGTGAAGTAAACTATAAACTTCAGTCCGTTTTTCGGGTACTCGCGCACATAGATGCGGTAGTTTATTACCGAGGCGAGCGAGCCGATGAGAGTGCAGAGCCCCGCAGAGTCCAGCCCATAGATCAGCGCGCCGCGGTTTACAGCGAAGGGATAGAGAACGATAGACGCCGGTACGTTTGAGATGAGCTGGCTCAGAAGTATGCTCCACAGATACTCGCGCCCGCCGACTGAGGAGCGCAGAAACTCCGATATCGCGGGATTTGCCGCAATAGATGAGGAGAATACGAAAAAGCACAGGAACGTAAAGAGAAGGACGTAATCCGTGCGCCGCAGAATATCGCGGTCGATAAAGAAAATGCTGACGGCGACGATGACGAGCGAAACGTACCAGAAAGGAGTCCTCGAAACGATCGTCGCGAGAACGAGCAGAAACACCGCGAGGTAGCCCACGCGCTTTACCCTGCGCTCCGGCTTCCACTCGCCGGCAAAATCCGCGTCCTTTATATCAGTCCTCTCGCGCAGATCATTTCTGTACAGAAACAGCACGAAAGCGACGAGCAGAACGGCGGATATGATCCAGATCGGGAACATATACGCTATAAATCTCGCAGCGGAAACTCCGCTCTGCCCGTAGATAAACAGATTCTGCGGGCTGCCGAAGGGCGTCAGAAGCGAGCCGCGCACCGCGGCGATATTCTCCATCGAGATCACGGGGAGTATGTATTTCTCCTTATCGCCCGCGCGGAAGAGGATTATCGTAAGCGGCACGAAGATGATGAGCGAAACGTCGTTTGTCACGAACATCGAGGAAAAGAAAACGCTGAACACGAGAAAAAGACTAAGCGCCGCCATCGAGCCTATCCCGCCGGCAAGCCTCAGGAGCGGACGAAAGATGTTCTCGCGCTTGAAGCCCTCAAGAACGGTGAGCATCATAAACAGAGTCCCGAGCGTGCGCCAGTCTATTTCACCGATGAGCGAGAGAGAGGGCGGTGTGATTATCATCGCCTCTATCGCCGCCGCGACGGAAACCGTCAGCATCGGCTCTTTTTTGAGGTAATTCAATAGCTTCATTTTTCGCACCTGCCGCATTTATCGCAGCTGTCGCAGGCGCCGCAGGAGCAGCCGTTTTTCTTTCTGACGCGGCTTATTGCAAAAAGAACGATTAAGACAAGCGCAAGTATGATCAAAATATCTGAGATGTTCATATAATCACCGAGCCTATAAGATGTACGATAAGCGTTACTGCCCAGGCGACTGCGCACTGAATAAGCACGATGCCGATCGCCCACTTGCCGCCGAGCTCACGGCGTACCGCGGCGATCGCGGCGACGCAGGGAGTGTAGATAAGCGAGAAAACGAGGATACAAAGACCGGAAAGAGTTGACATAACGCCCTCAAGACCGGCGGGGAAGAGGATCTCCATCGTTGCAACGACGCTCTCCTTGGCGATGAAGCCGGTGATAAGCGAGGTGCAGATGCGCCAGTCGCCGAGACCGACGGGACTCATGATCGGCACGAGCAGGCCGGAGACTGTAGCGAGAATGCTCGAGTGCGGGTCGTCGGTCATATTGAAGCGCAGGTCGAAGTGCTGCAAAAACCAGATAACGATAGTAGCGAGCAGGATAACTGTAAAGGCGCGCTCGAGGAAGTCCTTTGCCTTTTCCCAGAGGAGGCGCACTACGTTTTTAAGTCCCGGCATACGGTAGTTCGGAAGCTCCATGACGAAGGGCACCGGCTCGCCCTTGAACATCGTATCCTTGTAGAGAAAAGCGGCGAGGATTCCGAGGATTATACCGAGAACGTAAAGCCCGACCATGACGAGAGCGGCGTGATCGGGGAAGAACGCCGCGGCGAAGAAGCCGTAGATCGGCACCTTTGCAGAGCAGCTCATGAACGGAGTGAGGAGGATCGTCATCTTTCTGTCGCGCTCGCTGGGAAGCGTGCGCGTGCTCATTACTGCCGGCACTGTGCAGCCGAATCCAATGAGCATCGGAACGATGCTCCTGCCGGAAAGACCGATCCGCCGCAGGAGCTTATCCATAAAGAACGCAACACGCGCGATGTAGCCGCTGTCCTCGAGCATTGAGAGGAAGAAAAACAGCGTTACGATTATCGGAAGAAAGCTCAGAACGCTTCCTACTCCTGCAAACAGTCCGTCAATAATGAGGCTGTGCAGAACGTCGCTGACGCCGGCTGAGGTCAGAAGCGCGTCCGTGTATCCTGCGAGCGCGTCGATCCCGCTCTCCAAAAGCTCCTGGAAGAAAAGACCTATTACGTTGAACGTGAGCCAGAACACAAGCCCCATGATGAGAATAAAGGCGGGGATGGCGGTATATTTACCGGTCAGTATGCGGTCGATGCGCTCACTGCGAACTCTCTCACGGCTCTCCTCCGGCTTTTTGACGTTCTTCGCCGCTACGCGCTCGATAAAGGCAAAGCGCATATCAGCAATGGCGGCGCTGCGGTCGAGTCCGCACTCCTTTTCCATCTGGAGAACGATGTGCTCAACGGTTTCAAGCTCGTTTGCGTCGAGCTTCAGCTGCTCGGTGATGAGGCTGTCGCCTTCTATGAGCTTGCTCGCGGCAAAGCGAATGGGCAATCCGGCTGCCCGAGCGTGATCCTCAATGAGGTGGCTTATCGCGTGCAGACAGCGATGAACGGCGCCTCCGTTGCGGCTGTCGTCACAGAAATCCTGCCTGAGAGGGCGCTCCTGATACTTTGCGATATGCACGGCGTGCTCTACAAGCTCGTCAACGCCGGAGTTTTTAGCGGCGGAGATCGCTACCACCGGTACCCCGAGCATCGCCTCCATGCCGTTGATGTCCACGGTGCCGCCGTTTGACACAAGCTCGTCCATCATATTGAGCGCGACTACCATCGGCACGTTCATCTCAAGAAGCTGCATCGTGAGGTAGAGATTGCGCTCAATGTTCGTTGCGTCTACGATGTTGATTATCGCCTTCGGCTTTTCGTTCAGCACAAAATCGCGGCTGACAAGCTCCTCGCCCGTGTAAGGCGACATCGAGTAGATGCCGGGCAGGTCGGTTATGAGCGTTTCGGGGTGGCTGCGGATAACGCCGTCCTTGCGGTCTACCGTTACGCCCGGGAAATTTCCGACGTGCTGGCGCGAGCCGGTGAGCTGATTGAAGAGCGTAGTCTTACCGCTGTTCTGATTGCCGACAAGTCCGAAGGTGAGCGTAGTGCCGTCGGGCAGGGGATCGCCGGAGCCCTTCGGATGGAATTTTCCGCCCTCTCCGAGTCCGGGGTGCGGAGTTTTGCCCTTGTAGGAGTATTTTCCGCTGTTGCCGCCGGTTTTATCCGTCTCGGCAATTTCGATTTTCTTCGCGTCATCAAGGCGGAGCGTCAGCTCATAGCCGTGGATCATGATCTCCATCGGGTCGCCCATAGGCGCAAGCTTGACTGCCGTGAGATACGCTCCGGGGATAACGCCCATATCGAGAAAATGCTGTCTCAGCGCGCCGCTGCCGCCGACGCTTCTGACAACGGCGCTGCGGCCGATCGGAAGTTCGTTCAGAGTCATAATGAGCCTCTTTTATCTTTTTTAATGTAACTTTTATATTATACTACGGTATATTATAAATTGCACTACTTTTATTGGGTTTTTATGAGGGGTTGAACTCGGCAGATAAGTGTGTTATAATAATACATTATTATTGTTCGGATGGTTTTATAAATGCAGGAAGAAAAAAACGGGAGAAAAAAGCGGATACTTACGCTTCTCGTAACTCTCGCAATCAATATCGTGATCGTCGCCGTAATTGCAGTCCTAGAATTCGGGGACGACGTTAAAAACGCTGAGCGCATCGCGCTCTCGCAGCTCTCGCTGTGGTTTATCGCCGCCGGAGTTTTGCTCTTCGGAGTTGCTGTGCTGACAGACTACCTCAAATATTCGCGCATGATCGAGCTGAGCGAGGGCAAAAGGCTGCCGGACGCCGCGCTCAGATGCGGTATCCTCGGCAAGTACTACGATAACATCACCCCGTTCGGCGCGGGAGGACAGCCTTTCCAGATTATGTTCCTCAAAAAGCGCGGACTCTCGACCGGCTCCGCGAGCGCGATACCGATCGCGGCATTCCTCTCGCAGCAGATCGCGTTCGGACTTGTCGCCATCGTCGTTTTTGCCGCCAACCGCGACGTTATCGCAGACGCTCCGGTGGTGCGCGTAAGCGCGTACTTCGGACTTGTGATGTACATGATCCTGCCGGTTTTCATTCTGCTGTTCGCCGTTTTTCCGAAGCCCTTTGAGAAGCTTATGGTTTGCCTTACCCATCTTCTCGGAAAACTCAAACTTTTTAAGGACCCGGAGGGTGCGAAAAAGAAGGTCTACGACACGCTCGACGAGTACGTCAGCAGCATAAGAACGATAATCAAGGATCCGAAAACGGTCATAGAGCTGATGCTCTACTCAGTTTTATATCAGCTCGTTATTATGAGCATACCGTTTTGTATGCTCCGCGGCTTCGGCGGCGAATCGAGCTGGTGGACGGCGTTCTCGCTCACGGTCTATATCTATGCCGCTATAACTATCATCCCGACGCCGGGCAACTCCGGCGCTGCGGAGGGCTCGTTTTACGCGGTTTTCTCATCGCTCGAGGGCGGATTTCTCTTCTGGGCTATGATACTGTGGCGCGTGCTCGTCTATTACTCGTGGCTCGTGCTTGGAGTCATAGTCATCGCTACAAGCGCAGGAACCGACAACGAAATAAAAAAATGAACGGCTCGTCCGTTCATTTCAATGCGTCGGCAAAGCCTCCGCATCGAACATATTTTGCACTCTCGGAGCGCAAAATATGACGCCTGCGGGCCTGTGTGCGACGTGAAGGGGCCTCTCGGCCGGCCCCTTCACAGAACCCCGCCTCCTTTGTCCAACGCTTTTTCGTTTTGTCTGCAGTCTGAAATGAACGGCTCGTCCGTTCATTTTTACTATATGGAGGGGAGTGAAACGATGCGCGATTCCGCAGGCTCTATCGGCAGAGTTTACGCCGAGATGGTAGTAAGAAAAGACGGCTTCGTTATGAAAAGCCACCACTGTCACCCGTATTTTGAGCTGTTTACTATCGAGACAGGCGGCTGCCGTTTTCTCATAGAGGACGAGATGTTCGACATTCGTCCGGGCGACTTTATCCTTATCCCGCCGAACGTCCTGCACTACACACGCTATCTCTTCGGAGAGAGCAAGAGGTGCAGCATATTCTTCCGAGCGGAGGATATTGACGAGGCTACCGCGGCGGAGATGCCCGGCGGAGCGGACTTTTTTTCCGAGCCGAGGATGTTTCAGGCGCCGGAGAGCGGAAGGGGCGATTTCTCGGCGCTGCTCGCAAGGATGTTCCGTGAAAACCGCATAGGCGACGCTCTCAGCGGCAAAATACTGCGCGCGATGCTCCAGGAGCTGCTGCTTCTCGGCGCGAGAGAGTGCGAGTTCATGAGCGAGGTGCCGGAGAATATCCACACCACCGACAAGCGCATAGTCAGCGCGGCGAAGTTCATAAGCCGACACTTTGCCGAGGAGATCACCACCGAGGACGTAGCGAAAGCCGTGGGATTCAGCCCGAATTACCTCAGCCGCAAGTTCAAGGAGGCGTGCGGACTCGGAGTACACGGCTATATCTCGTTTATCCGGCTGCGCCACGCGGCGATGGAGCTTATCGGAACCGACGACACCGTGACCGACATCGCTCTGCGATGCGGCTTTTCGGACTCAAACTATTTCAAGGACGCATTCAAGCTCGCTTACGGCGTCACTCCGCGCGAATATCGCAAGGAGAGTGTTGAAAAATCCGTACTTTTATAAAATATAGGCTAAAAAACAGTAGAAATTAAGGAATAATTGGTGTATTCTCAGCTCAGAAAGAAAAGAGGGCTGTGAATATGAAAGCCGAACTGTCAAAAAAAGATCAGAAGTTTCTCGACCTGAGCCTCAACGGGAATATGTGGAAGGTCATTCTCGTTATCGGCACGCCGCTTGCGCTCTATCAGGAGCTTAGCCAGATATTTACGATACTTGACACGATGATGGCGTCGCACATAAGCGACGTTGCAGTATCCGCCGTCGCGTATCTCTCACAGATAAACCACCTGCTGAGCGCGGTCGGGCAGGGACTTGCCGTCGGCGCGGGAATACAGATCAGCCTCGCCTACGGGCAGGGCGACCTTGAGATGGTGCGAAAGCGTGTGAGCACGCTCTATCTTATATGCCTTGCCGTCGGACTCGGCATGCTGCTCATAATACTGCCGTTCACTGGCCAGTTCCTGAAGCTCGCCGGAACTCCGGACAGCCTTATCGAGGTCGGCGCTCAGTATTTCATCGTACAGCTCTTTACGATGGTCATAACCTTTATGAACAACGTCTACATAGCGGTCGAGCGCGCGAGAGGCAACGCGGGCAGGATTTTCCGCCTGAACCTCATCGTCATCGTTCTCAAGCTCTCGCTGACAGCACTATTTGTCTACGTATTCAACCAGGGACTTGTGATGATTGGCGTCGCATCTCTTGCGAGCCAGCTCGTACTTCTCGTATTCGCGGTCAAAAACAGCCTCGCCGGGGATAACGCTTTCTCGTTCAGCGCGAAGGCGATAACCTTTGAGCGCCAGGTCGCGGGTCCGATGATAAGCCGCTCGGTGCCGGTTATCGCGGAAAAAGGGCTGTTCGCGTTCGGCAAGACTATCGTAAACTCCATGTGCACGCTCTACGGCGACACCATGGTCGGCGCTATGGGAGTGTCGAACAATCTCGGCGGCTTCACTACCAATCCGCAGAACGGATATCAGGAGGGCGCGGCTTCGATCATCAGCCAAAACTACGGAGCAGGCAAGTACAGGCGCGTGCTGAAAGCCTTTACCTGCGTGCTCGTTATAAACGTGATCCTCGGCGCGGTTATCTCGGGGCTTGAGATATGGCAGATGGATGCGCTCGCCTCGCTCTTCGACTCCGGCAGCGCGGAATTTCACGATATGATAAAGATCGTGTACAGCTTTGAGGCGTTCGGCGCGGTGCCGCTCGGCATAAACGCCTCGGTAATGGCGCTTCTCTACGGCCTCGGCTACACGAAGCTCACGATGGTGCTGAATATGGCGCGCGTGTTCGTTTTCAGAATACCGGTGTTCTGGTTTTTACAGAACTTCACGAATTTCGGTGAAGCGAGCGTCGGTATCGTGATGATGGTGAGCAATATCTCCGTCGCGGTAGTGAGCGGTATAACGGCGATATTCGTAATAAAGAGATTCAAAAAGGTTCACGATATATAAAAAATCCTCCTGCCGAATTACGGCAGGAGGCAATTTTTTATGCCCAGGGGTTCTCGGTGGGATAGGGGAGGGATTTCGGCTGATTCCAGGCGATGTCCTTAACGCCGAGGAGCTTCATTACCTCGAAGAGAGCCTTGCCGAAGTGGCCGAACGCTACGGCGCCGTGGTGCGGATAGCGCTTCTCGATGAGAACGTGGCGGTAAAATCTTCCCATCTCCTTGATGGCGAAAACGCCGATGCCGCCGAAGCTGGTAGTGCGGACGGGGAGCACCTCGCCTTCCGCGATGTAGGAGCGGACGACGCCCTCGGAATCGCACTGGAGGCGGTAGAAGGTGATCTCGCCGGGAGCGATGTCGCCCTCGAGAGTGCCGCGGGTGAAGTCGGGATCGGATCCCTCCGGCTCGAGAAGTCTGTGCTGAATGAGCTGATACTTGACCGCTCTGTCGGAGCACATCTTGCAGGAGGGGGTGTTTCCGCAGTGGAAGCCCATGAAGGTGTCGGTGAGGGTGTAATCGTACTTGCCCTTGATCTCACTCTCCCACATAGAGGCGGGAACGGAGTTGTTTATGTCGAGGATCGTAACAGCGTCGCCGGATATGCAGGAGCCTATGTACTCACTGAGCGCGCCGTAGATATCGACCTCGCAGGCTACGGGAATGCCGCGGGAGGCGAGGCGGGAGTTCACAAAGCACGGCTCGAAGCCGAACTCCTTGGGGAAAGCGGGCCAGCACTTGTCGGCAAAGGCGACGTACTTGCGCGCGCCCTTGTGCTTCTCTGCCCAGTCGAGGAGCGTAAGCTCAAACTGCGCCATTCTCGGGAGCATCTCGGGATAGCGGTTGCCGCTCATACCGAGCTCCTTCGCCATATCGTCGCAGACGGCGGGGATGCGCGGATCGTCCTTGTGCTCGCGGTAGCTTACGAGAAGGTCAAGCTCGGAGTTCTCCTCAATCTCAACGCCGAGCTCATAAAGACCCTTGATGGGCGCGTTGCAGGCGAAGAAGTCCTGCGGGCGCGGGCCGAAGGTGATGATCTTGAGGTTCTTGACGCCGATGACCGCTCTTGCGATGGGAACGAATTCCGCGATCATCTTTGCGATGTCCTCGGCGGTGCCGACGGGGTACTCGGGAATGTAGCCCTTCAGGTGGCGCATACCGAGATTGTAGGAGCAGTTGAGCATACCGCAGTATGCGTCGCCGCGGCCGTTGATGAGGTCGCCGTCACCCTCGGCAGCGGCAACGAACATAACGGGGCCGTCGAAGTACTTGGCGATGAGGGTTTCGGGAGTTTCGGGGCCGAAGTTGCCGAGGAAAACGACAAGGGCGTTGCACTCAGCCTTCTTTACGTCCTCGACGGCGCGGAGCATATCGCACTCGTTCTCAACGGTCACGGGGCAGTCGTAGATCTCGCCCTTGACAGCCTTGACGATATTCTCGCGGCGGGCTTCGGAGAGAGTGATGGGGAAGCAGTCGCGGCTTACAGCCACGATTCCGAGCTTTACTACGGGTATGTTGTTCATTTGAGATCCTCCTCAATGTTAATGTTTTTGCCGTAAAGTCCTACGAATGCTCCGCGTTCCGCTTCCTTGCTCTCGGCGTGGGCAAGAAGCCACTTGTTGCGCGCCCAGAGAAGCTTATCCTCGGAGTTTTTGACCGCTATCTCAGGCTTGTAGAGGTTCGTGCCGTCGGGAAGCGCGACGGCTACCCGGAAATAACCGCTCTTTTTCGCGTTGCAGGGCGCGTAGTGCAGAGTGGTGGCATAGACCTCTACAACCGCTCCTGCCGGAACCTTGAACGCCTTGACCTTGTCGGTATTGAGCTGCCAGCCCTCGCCGATGTCGTCCGTTTTCGCAAGCAGAAGGATGAAATCCTCAGTGCCGATGTTTATCTCGCTGTCGCGGTGGTATTCAAGACAGTTGAGCTTGGTGTTTCTGCCCCAGCACATTCCGAGCTGGATCGGCATATCGCCGTAGGCGCGGGTCTGAAGCTCGTCGAAGATCCTGCACTTCTCGAGGCTTGCTATGCCGGCCTCGTACTTCGTGCCGGAGGAGGGAAGAACGATCTTATCCATCTCGGCGCAGAGCTCTTTCGTGTCATAGCCCTCGAGCACCTTGCCGTAGGGCTTGAATTCGGGGTCGTAAATTGAGTAAAAGTACATTTTCGTGCCTCCTTATAAGTATAGAGTCGGGAGTAAAAACGTCCACGGCGCCGAGATGATCGAGACCGCGAGCGCGGCGTTTCTCGACTCCATCAGCGTCACCTCGTGGGTAGCGTAAAGTATGCGCTTCGTGATTCTGTATGAGAGTACGGCGGCGAAGAATATGAGAATAAGCTCGAAGATCGCGCAGGTCGGATGCGAGAGCGGGTTCTTGATCGCACCCTCGGCAAATGAGATGAGCCACTCGACGGAGCTCGTTTCGTATTTCTCATAGTACGCGGTAAATATCTCCCCGACTCTCGTCGCCGCAAAGGTGTTGAAGGCTCTGAATACAAGGTAGATCGCGCAGTCTGCGGCAGCGATCTTCCACCATACGGAGAAGATTATCTTCATGCGCTTTGCTTTCTCGCGCTTTCTCAGCGTATATCGGAGCGCGAGAAACTCCGCAAGTCTGTACCAGGCGAAAAATATGAGTATCGTAGGAATAAAAATCAGATAATTCGGGTTCAGATTCATGATCACACCGCCTTAAAACCAGAATGTCGGGATAAAGAACGTCCACGGCGCGGTGATAAGCGCGAGAGAGCGGGCGATCCTGTCTGCTTCACGAAACGTCAATCCCTTTGCGCCGCTCAGCACGCGTTCGTCCAGAAGGTAAATGATTATACCGGCGAGCGCAACGGCGATGAGCACGACGAGAAAGCTCAGCGGAGAACGGAAAGCGTTGTACATAATGCCGTTGCCGGAGTCACCGAGAAACCGCCCGAACGGCGTGTTGCTCGAGTATGCGATAGAGAGCAGCGCCGAGACGAGCGTCATGAACACAACGCCGACAAAATCAGCGAAAAAGCCGATAAGCCATATTTTCCACCATACCTGCCGGTAGACCTCTTTCCTCCGCGCGACGCCGCGCTTTTTCATAGAAAGCGTAAGCACCGCCGTGTCAAACGCCCAATCGACGAACGCGACGAGCGCTATAAGACCGATGCCGGTAAGCGGAGAGAAGAATACTCCGACAGCCGGCAGAAGCCACCAGGGAAAGATGACGTTATATAGTCTGACGTCCTTTTTCATCCGCGTTCAGCTCCTTTCGGGGTTATTCTACCACATCGGGAGCAAAATAGGAAGAGCGGTTATTTAATATCTTTGTAAAGACCCTTTACGGCGGGGTAGATCATGCTGAATTTTCGGTACTGGGCCTCGTATTTCGCGGTAAGCTCATCGTCCGGCGCTTCGGTATAGGTCACGCTGACGAGCTTTTCCGCCGCCTCGCGGACGGAAGAGAACTCTCCGCAGCCGACGAGAGCGAGCATGGCGCCGCCCATACCGGGACCCTGCTCGGTCTTTGGAATATCGAGCGGGATACCGAGCACGTTCGCCATGATTTTGCGCCAGACGGGACTTTTTGCGCCGCCGCCGCAGATCTTGGAGCGCTTTATGTCAAAGCCGATGCTTTTTGCGACCTCAAAAGAGTCGCGTATCGCAAAAGCGACGCCCTCGAGCACGGACTGCACCATATCGGAGCGGGAGGTATCAAGGCTCAGACCGACGAAGGTGCCGCGCACGTCCGTGTCGTTTATCGGGCTGCGCTCACCCATGAGGTAGGGGAGGAAGAACACTCGGTTATCTCCGAGCCTTTCCATCATGCCGGTCTGCTCCGCGGCAAAATCCGATGTGCCGAGGATCTCCTCACAGAACCACTTGTTGCAGCTCGCGGCGGAGAGCATACAGCCCATGAGGTGATAGCGCCCGTCGGCGTGGCAGAAGGAGTGGAGCGCGTTCATCGGATCGACGCCGAACTTGTCGCCGGATATAAAGATAGTGCCGCTTGTGCCGAGGGAGATATTGCACTCTCCGTCTCCGACCGTACCCGTGCCGACAGCCGCCGCGGCGTTGTCTCCCGCTCCGGCGACGACCTTTACGGAGTCTGAGAGTCCGAGAAGCCGCGCAATCTCGGGCTTCACCGTTCCAATCACCTCGTAGCTCTCATAAAGCGCGGGCATAACCGCCTCAGAGATGCCGCAGATGTCGAGCATCTCGCGGCTCCAGCGGCGATGCTGAACGTCAAGCAGGAGCATACCCGAAGCGTCGGAGCAGTCGCAGGCGTGAACTCCGGTCAGAACGTAGTTTATATAGTCCTTCGGGAGCATGATTTTTGCGATATTTTTGAAATTCTCCGGCTCGTTATTGCGCATCCATAGAATCTTCGGCGCGGTGAAGCCGGCAAAGGCGATATTAGCCGTCAGCTCGGAGAGCTTTTCTCTGCCGATCGCGGTGTTGAGATATTCA
Organism: Oscillospiraceae bacterium; assembly: GCA_017412765.1. Taxonomy (GTDB): domain Bacteria; phylum Bacillota; class Clostridia; order Oscillospirales; family Oscillospiraceae; genus RUG626. The sequence continues at coordinate 107,117 of JAFPWN010000047.1, forward strand.
GTCTCCCTGTCGGTGCGGCTGTCGTTCCAGAGGATCGCGGGGCGAATTATGCTGTCATTCTCGTCGAGCGCCACAAGCCCGTGCATCTGACCGCCGACGCCGATGCCGGCGACCTCGCTGCCGTCAAAGCCCTCGAGAAGCTTTTTGATGCCGCTGAACAGCGCCCTTTTCCAGTCCTCGGGCTTCTGCTCAGACCAGCCCGGATGCGGGAAAAAGAGAGGATACTCCTCTGTGACGGCGTTCAGTATTTCTCCGTCGGCGCGAACAAGCAGAAGCTTCATTGCGCTCGTGCCGAGATCGATTCCGATAGTGACCATATTGCCCTCCGCATTTTTTCTTTTATTATATTGAACGGCGAGAAATACATCAAGTATAAATTTGCGGGAGATATAATGACAATCTTGCGATTTACCGATATATATGATATTATCCATACAGGAGGCGGTATAATGAACGATGAATTTGAAACCGTGAGCTTCAGACTATTGCGCCATGTTTCCGTTCTCTGCACGCGCATAATGCTGAGAGCCTACCACGTTCACAACGAAACGGAGCTGCTGCTTGTCGCGTCGGGAGATTGTGATATCAGCCTCAGAAGCAGATTTATACGCGCGAAAGCAGGGGATCTGATACTTATCGGCAGAAACGAGCCGCACGCGATAGCCTCGGAAAACGGGGCTGAATTGATCGTAGTGCAGTTTTCACATCATTTTCTCTCGGAGTATTTTCCGGCGCTCAGAACAACAAGCTTTGTGAGCGGCAGGGCGGAGGCGGAGCTTGTGCCGATGATCCTCAGAGTCGCGGAGGACTATTTTGCCGGAGAGGACAATTTTGAACTTAAAACAGTCGGAGAGATGGCTGAGATCATATATGAGCTGTATAAGAGCGCGGAGCACACCGTTCTCAGTGAGGAGCGCCACAGAGAGAGAAAAAAGGCGGCGCAGAGGATAAGCTCTGTCGCCGCCTATGCGGAAGAGAATTTTGACGGGAAGATCAGCCTCCGCGCACTTGCGGAGCGGGAGGGGATTACCGAAACACATCTGAGCCACTTTATAAGGGAAAACTTCGGCATGACCTTCCAGGAGTATATCGCAGCGCTGAGATTTCAGAAGGCTCTGCGTCTTATTTCCGACGAACGCCTCGGTATCTACGAGGTAGCCGTTATGAGCGGCTACTCAGACCCGAAGTATCTCACAAAGGCATTCCGCGATAAGCTCGGCGTAACGCCGGGAGAGTATGCAAGAAGTGCGAAAAAGCAGCAGATCTCCGGATCGGAAACTGTTTTTGAGCGCCGGTATGACCGAGCGGAGAGCCTGCGGCTCGTTCACTCGATGGTAAATGAAATGAAGTCAGCGGCGTCGGAGCCGTGATAGATGAAGTATAGCGGCCTCACGCCTGCGGCGATCTTCAGCTTTCCGCTGCCGCCAACGTGTACGCGCGCGACTGTGCTCTCGCCGTCCGTGACCTCAAATTCACCGTGACCGCGACCGTTTACGGTTATGAGAGTTTCACTGCCGGTGAAGTCGAAGTACTTAAACCCCGCCGTCGCGCCGTCGCGCATATTCGCTATATACTGATCCCCGTCACACTCGCGGTCCTTGCCGGTCTGCGTGAAATAGGGGTGCGCCTCAAGGCGCTTTTTCGGATTCTTTCCGTCAACCCTGCCGGTTTCGTGACCCTTTGCCCAAAGGTTGCAGGCGATGCGCGCTTCGTAGATACCATGAGCCCTGAGGGGGCCGCCGTTCAGTCCGCAGGAGGTCAATTCAGCCTGCTTGAAGCCGCCGTCCGGCGTGCGCTCGAGCTTTTCGGCGCAGGCCTGACGTGCGTAGCTTGAGCGGTCAGTCTGGCGGTGGTAGAAGATGTACCAGTCGTCGCCGATATTGAGAAGTCCGCCGTGGGTGTTGCCGAGGTAGTTGTTGGCGTGGGCTTCGTCGGTGTTTCCGTTGAGATAGAGGTCACCTAAATCGACGAGCACGCCGCCGTACTTGAAATCGCGGTCGGGGTAGTCCGACATCGCGTAGCAGAGGTCGTGGTTGTACTGCGAGGAGTAGACAAAGCAGTATTTGCCGTCCACCTTGCGGATGGAGCTTGCCTCAAAGAACGCGTGGGGGAACGCGCCCTCTCTGCCCTTAATCGGGAAGATGACCTTCGGCTCCTGCTTGATTGTGACCATATCCGGCTCAAGCTCCATTACTACGCCGCCGTCGTTGCGGAGATTGTGCCATCTTGAAGCCACGAACGGCACCTTCGTTTCAAAGCCTGAGTAGAGCCACACTCTGCCGTCATCATCGGTGAGCACTCCCGGATCGAACGGGAACTGCTCGCCGCTCTTTTTGCCCCAGACCTTACCGTTTTTGTGATGAACCTTGCCATAGAACTCATACTTTCCGGCGGGCGAGTCGCATACTGCCACGCCGAACTCGCCGAGGAAGTCAAAGGCGTAGTAGAGATAATATCTGCCGTCCGGTCCCTGCGTAACGTCGGGCGCGTAGAGCGAGCGGATACCTAATTTGTTGCCGGGGTCTTGTGTCTTTTTATAAATAACGCCCTCATATCTCCAGTCGGAAAGGTCATTCACCGGCGCAGACCAGCAGACGTAGTCATTGACGCAGAAGATCGGCGCGCCGAATGCGTCGTGACTGCCGTAGACGTAAACTCTGTCTCCGAAAACGTGGGGCTCGCCGTCGGGAACGTACTCCCATGAGGGAAGATATGGATTAAAGACCTGATCTTTCATTCTGCGTCACTCCTTTTCCGGAATTATAACATTTCTTTTTCGATTTGTCATTTTTTTCGCGCAGATTATGCATTTTTTCGCGCAGATTAGAATAAACTCGGCAAAGGAGGTGGTAGTGTGAGGTGCAGAGTTCAGGATCTCCGGTGCAAGGAGGTAATAAACGTCTGCGACGGCGCGCGGCTCGGCTACGTCTGCGACGTAATAATCAATACCGCGAACGGTCAGCTTTTAGCTATCGTTGTGCCGGGACCATGCAGGTTTTTTATCTTCATGCGAGAGGACGATTTTGTCATACCATGGGAGTGCATACGCAAGATCTCGGACGAGATAATACTTATCGAGGTACCGGGCGAACACCGCAGGGAGCGCCGTCCGCCGCGAAAATGGATGATATAAAAAAGGAACGCCGACGGGCGTTCCTTTAGATTTTACTGAGTGACTTTAACGTTTGAAATAATAAAATATGTGCCGTTCTCGGTCTCTGTGAGAGATACAACATATTGTTCTCCGCTCCAGCCGTAATAGGTGAGGCGGACGATACCGGGCTCATCGCGCACGAGAGTGTCCATAACGTAGTTATTCGCGTTAGTGTCGCCGTGCATATGATAGTAGGCGTCGTACTCCTCAAGATAGGTAAAGGAGTCCAGGTTGACCTTATTCGTTTCGTCGAGAGTCTTGCCGGTGTACTTTAGAAGCGTTTCGTTCACGTCGGCGGAGGTCACCTTTGTGACGTCGGTGTAGATCTCTTCGTAGTCCGCCTTGACTCTGAACGCCTCAAGCTCCTCGGGCGAGATAAGCTCACTGCTGCCCGCGCCGTCATAGAAGAGGAAGTACAGATCCACGTCGGCAGCGTCGCCGTACTCGCTGTTTAGGAAGTGGCGGGATAGGGCGGAGCTGAAGTAGACGTTATTGAACCAGTCGAGCGAGCCGACCTCATACTTCGACGGTGGTGCAAATTCGGTTTCGACCTCGTATTCGTCGGAATCGGAGAAGTGCCACCATTCGGCGTCGTAGGGGATAAATCCGTGCGCTGTCATCACGTTCTGGAGCGTCATCGCGTTTGCGACCGCGTCCTCAAAATCGACGTCGCCGAAGTCGCGGTCAGCGAGGGCGGAGAAATCATCGAAGTCTGAGGGCATACGCATCCACTCGCCGTCCATACCGACAAGCGTGACGTCTACGGTGTTGCCGCGGGTGTGGGAGCTGTATCCGTTTGTCGGGTCTGCTACGTAATCGGCGTCCGGCCAGACATTCCAGAGCGTCCACTGAGCGGATGCGGGACGGAAGGCGTCCCAGATCATGATCCGATAGCCGTACTCCTCAAGCTCTGCCTCGACCTCGACGAGCTTCGCAACCGTACCGTAGCGCAGATATGCGTCGTCAAAATCGTAAATGACCGTTCCGGTGAAGTTGTCCTCGGTCGCGTAGCGAAGATTGATCACCGCGTTAGGGATATATTCCGCAACGCGCACGAATTCGGCACTGTCGGGCAGGGGAGCATCAGGCTCCGTTTCAGGTTCGGGTTCCGGCTCCGGCTCGGGTTCCGGCTCCGGCTCGGGAACGTAATCAAGCTCGCGGATTGTGATCGTCACGTTCTCCGCCGGCATCATAAAAGAGCAGTAGTCGTAATCCGCGAGATAGTCGCGGCTGACGGAGATCTCCGTGTAGAACTCAAACACTCTGCCGTCGATGTGCGGGAGCTTGAAGAACACGGTTTCCGCCGGCTGATATTCATCTCGCTCCGGCAAAACGACGTTTTCGAGGTCGCCGCTAAAGCTTACCGTATAAGCCTCGGGCTCGGCGATCTCCGGCTCCGGCTGAACTGCGGGAGCGGAGGAGCAGGCTGTCAGAAGCGCCGCAAGAGCCAGAATCGCGGGTAATAATCTTTTCAAAATTTACATCTCCTTTACAAGGTAGAGCGTATTCTAACATATATGCGGCAAAAAAGCAAATAAAACCTAAAAAAGTTCTTGATTTTCCCGATCTCACATGCTATACTATCAAAGCGCGAAAATCGCGTATTACGCACACGGAGAGGTTCTTCCTGCCGAATGGTCTTTCCGTGGAGGTAAGAAAAACAAATCTTAAAAAGGAGAACAAAAACAATGAGCGTAGTTTCCATGAAGCAGCTTCTGGAAGCCGGTGTCCACTTCGGCCACCAGACCAGACGCTGGAACCCCAAGATGGCTCCCTATATCTATATGGAGCGCAACGGCATTTATATCATCGATCTGCAGAAGACCGTCAAGAAGCTGGAGGAGGCTTATAACTTCGTCCGCGATACCGCTGCAAACGGCGGCACCATCCTCTTCGTCGGCACCAAGAAGCAGGCTCAGGAGGCCATGAAGGAAGAGGCTGAGCGCGTAGGTATGTACTACGTCAACGCCAGATGGCTCGGCGGCATGCTCACCAACTTCAAGACCATGCGTACCAGAATCGACCGTCTTAACCAGCTCAAGAAGATGCAGGAGGACGGCACCTTTGATCTTCTTCCCAAGAAGGAAGTCATCAAGCATCTCGGCGAGATGGCAAAGCTCGAGAAGTATCTCGGCGGCGTCAAGGAGATGAATAAGATCCCCTCCGCTCTCTTCATCGTTGACCCCCGCAAGGAGCGCAACGCTATCGCTGAGGCTCACAAGCTCGGTATTCCCATCGTTGCTATCGTAGACACGAACTGCGATCCCGATGAGATCGACTATGTCATCCCCGGCAACGACGACGCTATCCGCGCCATCCGTCTTATCGCCGGCGCTATGGCTTCCGCCGTTCAGGAAGGCAAGCAGGGTGAGGACGCTGTCAGCGAGAAGGCTGAGGCTGAGGCTGAGGAAGCCGCTTCCGAGGAATAAGGATTCTATAGGGCGGACAAAGCTATTGCCCGCCCTTATCTCGTTTATAATCTAAATAATACTAAAGGAGTAATGAACTATGGCTTTTACTGCCGCAGACGTTAAGAATCTTCGTGAAATGACCGGCGTCGGCATGATGGAGTGCAAAAAGGCTCTTACCGAGGCTGACGGAAATATCGACAAGGCTGTTGAGTGGCTCCGCGAGAAGGGCCTCGCCACCGCTCAGAAGAAGGCCGGCCGCATTGCCGCTGAGGGCGTTGCGTTTGCTACTGTAGTTGACGGCGTCGGCGTCGCCGTTGAGGTCAATGCCGAGTCCGACTTCGTTGCCAAGAACGAGCTCTTCAATGAGTACGTCAAGGGCGTAGCCGCCGTAATCGCCAAGGAGAACCCCGCTGACGTCGAGGATCTCTATACTAAGCCCTACGGCAACGGCAAGACCGTCAAAGAGGAGCAGAATGACAAGGTGCTCGTTATCGGCGAGAACATCAACGTCCGCCGCTTCCAGCGCTTCCCCGAGGGCGTTTCCGTTCCTTACGTCCACATGGGCGGCAAGATCGGCGTCATCGTAAACCTCAAGACCGACCTCGCTGCCGACAAGGTCAACGAGATGGGCAAGGACGTCGCAATGCAGATCGCCGCGCTCAATCCCCGCTTCTGGGATAAGAGCCAGGTTTCCGACGACGTTATCGAGGAAGAGAAGAAGATCATGATGGCTCAGATGGCAGAGGATCCCAAGATGGCGAACAAGCCTGAGAAGGTCCGCGAGAACATCGTAATGGGCAAGCTCGGCAAGTTCTATGCTGAGAACTGCCTCCTTCAGCAGGAGTTCGTTAAGGACAACACCCTCACCGTTGAAAAGTATATAGCTTCCACCGCCAAGGCTCTCGGCGGCAGCATCGAGTTTGCCGGTGCAGTCCGCTTCGAGAAGGGCGAGGGCATTGAGAAGCGCGTTGACGATCTCGCTGCCGAGGTCGCCAAGATGGTGAAATAATTTGATAAAATAACGATTAAATCCACTGTTCTCAACTGAACAGTGGATTTTTTTGTGTTCTATTAATTCCGCAGCCCTTGCCAAACGATGACTTTATGGTATAATTACTTAAACTTAAAATAGTAGGTGCAAATAAATGAAAGACTTTCTTCTTCTTACCGATTCATCCTGCGATCTTCCCGCGGAGCTTGCGCAGGAGCTTGGAATCGAGGTGCTTCCGCTGACTGTCACAGTCGGCAGTGACAGCTATAAAAACTATCTTGACGGCCGCGAGATCGGCTTCCACCGCTTCTATGAACGCGTGCTCAGCGGTGAGAAAGCTGTAACTGCCGCCGTAAATATGGACGCTTTTATTAACTTCATGCGTCCGATCGTTGAAAAGGGAACTGACATTCTGTATCTCGGCTTCTCGTCCGGCCTCTCCGGAACGGTAAACGCCGGCGCTATGGCGGCGAAAGAGCTTATGAACGAGATCCCCGGAGCCAATATCAAGGTCGTCGATACCAAATGCGCCTCCATGGGTCAGGGTCTCTGCGTTTACCTTACCGCCCTCCAGAAGAAAGCGGGCAAGAGCTTCGAGGAGTGCTATGAGTACGCCGAAAAGACCGCTCCGCGCTGCATTCACTGGTTTACGGTAAGAGATCTCTTCTTCCTCAAGCGCGGCGGAAGAGTCAGCGCCACAACAGCGGTTGTGGGCACTATGCTCAATATAAAGCCCGTTCTGCACGTTGACGATGACGGACATCTCATCAATATGGGCAAGGCGAGAGGCAGAAAGGCGAGCATAAAAGCGATTTTTGATAATCTTCAGGCGGCAGCTGATAATCATCTGAAGGGTCAGACGGTGTTCATATCCCACGGCGACTGCCTTGACGACGCTAAATACCTTGAGAGCATGCTGCTCGAGGCTGGTGCGGAAAAAGTCGTTATCAGCTACGTCGGTCCCGTTATAGGCGCACACTCCGGTCCTGGAACGCTTGCCGTGTTCGCCCTCGGAGACAAGAGATAAGATTATATCACAAAAAAGGACGGCTTATTTGCCGTCCTTTTCAATGCGTCGACAAAGTCTCCGCATCGAACATATTTTGCGCTCTCTGAGCGCAAAATATGACGCCTGCGGGCGGGTGATGCGACGTGAAGGGGCCTCTCGGCCGGCCCCTTCACAGAACCCCGCCTCCTTTATCCGACGCTTTTTTCTTTTATATAGAGTCTTAAAAGGACGGCTTATTTGCCGTCCTTTTTTCTATGCGGGAATTTTGGGTGCCGGAAGCCCTTGACGCGCATAAGCGCGTGGCGCGAAACGGTGCTCGTTTTAGCGATCGCCGCGTCTACGATATCGGTCATCTTATCGTTGAATTTAACGTCAAAGGCGCTGATGCGCTCGTCAAACTCACTTAGCGCGCTGACGGTCAGGGTCGTGTCCACGCTAATAAGCGCGACGAGAAGCATGGCAGCGAGCTCCGCGGCAAAATCCGGTATCTGCGAGATCACGCGCTGAGTTAAAGGCGCGAGTACGTAAAATATCAGCAGTCCGGCGGCGCCGAAGCCGAGCGATGTGGGCAGGGAAATGCGCCCGTTTAAGTTAAGAGGCACGTTTGAATAGTCCCACCAGTACGCGTGAAAGAGCTTCTCAAGCCCCCACGAGGTCAGATATTCGAGAATCGCGCTCCCGACAACGGAAACGATAAAAACCTGCCACCATGCGGGCGTCAGGCCGCTTGCCTGTGTAAACTCCACAAGGCAAACTCCTCCGAGCGCGCCAAAGCCGTAGATAGGACAGATCGGCCCGTAGAGAAAGCCGCGCGCCTGCCATTTAAGCTTGCAGAGAGTGCAGTAAATGCTCTCCCAGACCCAACCGAGGAAGCTGAAAACGAAAAATATAATGATATGTCTTGAAAGCCACATAAAGCACCTCAGATGATCTCTCTGATCGCGCAGATCTTGTCGGCAAGGCAGATTATCCAGCCTTCTCTGCGGCGCGGGAGCTTCGTTATGGTGAGCGGCCACATGTGCGACTCGATATCCTCCGCCTCAGAGCCGGAGATACCGAAAACGCGCTTCGCGTTCTCTGCGGCGGTGTGCGGATGACTGAAGCCGTGAAGTCTGTGGCTCCCGTCCGGAACGTGCCAGTCATAGAGATAGAAATCATGCAGAAACGCGGCGCGTATAAGCTCGCGCTCCTCTGCGCGCAGCTTGAGTCTGCGATTGAGCCAGAAAGAGAGCTGAGCGACGCTCTCGCAGTGGTCGTAGGTCGAAGTTGACCCGTGCTGGATAAACTGCCGCATTTTCTGAGCCTCCGCAGAGGAAGCGATGCTCTCGATCAGAGCGGAGAAGCGCTCTTTTTCGGCTTGTGAAGAGTGCTTTTGAAAAAAGACCATATATTCACCGTAAAAATGGGCGGCACGATCTGTGCCGCCCTCTGAAATGACCGATTTATTCGGCGCTGATCATGTAGTAATAAACGGGCTGACCGCCGTAAACAACGGTGACGTCGGTGTCGGGGAAGGACTCGGCAAACACAGCGGAAACCTTCTCGGCGTCCTCCTCGGTAACGTCCTCGCCGTAGTAGACGGTGATGACCTCGGGCTCGGATTCGGAAAACTTCTCGCTGAGCGCCCTGAGGATCTCGTCAAGATCCTTTCCGCTTCCGACTATGCCGCTCTCGAGGAGCGCGAGATACTCGCCCTCGTTTATGTGCATACCGTCAAACTCGCTGTCGCGGGAGGCGTAGGTTATCTGAGCGGTGCGGACGCTCTTGGCGCTCTCGGTCAGAGCCTCGGTGAGATCCTCCTCATCAGCGTTTTCGTCAAAGGAGATGAGAGCGGAGATGCCCTGCGGAACGGTCTTTGTCGGGATCACGACGACCTTCTTCTCGGTGAGAGGCTGAACCTGCTGCGCCGCCATTATGATATTCTTATTGTTCGGCATCACGAATACGATCTCAGCGGGAACGGACTCGACTGCCTTGAGTATATCCTCAGTGGAGGGGTTCATAGTCTGACCGCCGGTCACTATCGCGTCACATCCGAGATTTGAGAAAACCTCCTCAAGTCCCTTGCCTGCACAGACCGCGACAGTGCCGTATTTCTTCTCGGGCGCGGCGGGACCGGCTTCCTCCTTGACCTCGTCCGCAGGAACGGCAAGACCGATCATCTGAGTGTGCTGATTGCGCATATTCTCGATCTTAACGGATACGAACGAGCCGTACTTGAGCGCCTGAGTAAGCACCTCGCCGGGCTGATCGGTGTGGACGTGCGTCTTGATTATCTCATCGTCCTCGACGAAAACGAGAGAATCGCCGATGCCGAGCAGGAAGTCGCGGAGCACCTCGGGGGAGCGATGGTTCTCGCGGTTTACGATGAACTCGGTGCAGTATGTATAGGTGATGTCCTCATCCTTGAAGGAGGCGAAGTCAGCCGTATCCTTCTGGGCCTTTTCTGAGCCGTCAAGCGTTACGGGCGTGCCCTTCAGAGCCTCGTACATACCCTCGATGAGGAACATATAGCCCTGTCCGCCGGAATCGACAACGCCGGCCTTCTTGAGAACGGGGTTAAGCTCGGTCGTCTCGTCAAGAGCCTTGTTGCCCGCGGGAATGATCGCGTCGAACAGACCCTCGAAATCATCGTGATCCTCGGCGTAGACGGCAGCTGCCTCGGCAACGAGGCGGGAGACTGTAAGGATAGTGCCCTCGGTGGGGCGCATAACGGCCTTGTAAGCGGCCGAAACACCGTCGGAGAGAGCGGCGGTAAAGTCAAAAACGGTCATTTCCGTCCTGCCCTTGAGAGCCTTGCTCATTCCGCGGAAGAGAAGCGAGGTGATAACGCCGGAGTTTCCGCGCGCGCCGCGGAGCAGCGCGCCGGCGGCGGCGTCTGCGACTGCGGTGATGGTTTTTGCCTGACCGGAGGAGAGGGCGGTGACGCCCGCGTTGATGGTCATGGACATATTCGTGCCGGTATCGCCGTCCGGCACGGGGAATACGTTGAGTTCGTTAACAAACTGCTTGTTTTTCTCGAGAAGTGCGGCGCCCGAGCGTATCATCTCAATATAGAGCGCCGCGTTTATTGACTGTGTCACCTGATCTTCCTCCGTTAATCAATTATGATCGAATCCACAAAAACGTCGACGTTCTCAACCTGAACGCCGGCAAGCTCGGTAACCTTATACCGAACCTCGGAGATAATGCTCTTACAAAGAACGGGAATATTCACGCCTTCATCAACGATAATGTGAAGCTCGATCGAAACGGAGGAACCCTCGTTGTAGGTTATATATACGCCCTTGCCCATGCTTTCGCGCTTGAGAAGATGCACAAGACCGTCCGTTACGGAACGCATCGCCATACCTTTGACACCGAAGCAGCTCGTCGCGGCGTCACCGACGATAGCTGTGAGCACTTCGGGGGAGAGGCTAATATTTCCTGATCCATTCTGGAATTTTACCATAAATTAGACTCCCTTTCCGCGGACATAAATCCGCAATTATAGATATTATACTATATATATATCATTTCGGCAAGTGGAAATTCAAGATATTCTGATTTTTGCCAATTTTTCTCATAAATAAATATTGATTTGCGTAAAATATTATGATATTATACGAAAAGAGATGAAATTATGACTGGAGGTGCGATTACCTTGAGCAAAAAACTCAGAAATATTCTAATTGTAATATCCTGCGTTCTCGTCGTTGCCGCGGCTGTGGGCGTATGTATTTACTATCGTGAGGAGATTAAAGAGTTCTTCCTCGGCATCCTCAACAAGTTCAGAAAAAAGGAAGAGGAGGAGCCGCTTCCTTATACCGAAGAGGAATTCGAGGATTTCGCGGATATTTAATGATAGAGAAAATGAGAGAAGCGGTTGGGGCACCCTCCGTAAGGAAACTGCTTTAAGACAGACAATAACCGGCTAAAAAGTGAGACAAACCAGGCGTGACCGTTACGGTCACGCCTGGTTTTCCGCTCTGTATCGGATTTTGGCGGCAAAATCCGATGCTCGCTATCAATGCGGACAGCATAAGGGCTTCCCGACAAACCGGAAGCTTGCTTTATGTGCAATTTAGAATGGTATCGGGTTCGGTTTTTCTTTTCTGGTAAAAGACGAATCCGTCCTCAACCTTTACGATCCGATAGCCTAATCTTTTGTAAAAAGTATTTGTCCGCTTATTCCAACTTGGGGTATCCAGATTGAACGCAGCAGCACATGGAAAAGCCTTTTCTATGCATTCCATCAGACGAATGCCATACCCTTTTCTATGATAGATGCTATCGATAAAAATCCTGCCAATGTATACGCTTTTTCCTGTTTCATCCGGGAATACAATGGCAGCCCCTACCAAATCTTTTTCTGCCATTGCCAGATATAAATGCCCCTCCCGGGCCATTTGTTTATGCCATTCCACCGAATCATATCCGGGAGGAAACGCACCTTTTGCACCGCCAACATCTACGTCTGTTTCAAAAGCTCTGATAGACATTGCTGCAATTTGTTCTGCCTGCTTTTCCTCTGCTTTGATAATATCCATCGCACGTCTCCTGATTGCCTTATCGATCCCGATCTGTTTCAGTCATTATACTTATGCTGACCGATGTAGTCAATGATCCTGCTTTTGCAGCAAAGGGAGGCGCTACTCTTTTCCTTTATTTTACTCCGGTGCTGCCGAAGCCGCCCGCGCCGCGCTCGGTATCGCTCAGCTCGTCACATTCGACGTAGCTCGCCATGGCGACGGGTATTATCACGAGCTGGGCTATTCTGTCTCCGTGCTCGATGGTGCGCGGCTCTGACGAATGGTTGTGCAGGGCTACCATAAACTCTCCGCGGTAGTCGGAATCGACGACGCCGACCTTGTTCGCGGGCGCAAGCCCCTGCTTCGTGCCGAGCCCGCTGCGCGCAAAGACGAAGCCCGCGTAGCCGTCGGGAATCTCTGCGGCTATCCCGGTGTGGCAAAAGTAAGTCTCGCCGGGGTTGATCATAACGGGCGCATCCAGCACTGCTCTCAGGTCGGCGCCCGCTGCGGTTAGCGACGAGCGCGATGGTAAAGAGGCGCGCGGATCGAGCTTTTTGACTTTTATCTCTATCCCGAACATTTTTTACTCCATATCGTTAATATAGCTTGCGGCGGCTGAAGCGGCGAGAGCGCCGTCGGCTGCGGCTGTTACGAGCTGGCGAAGCGTCTTGGAGCGCGTGTCGCCTGCGGCGAAAACGCCGGGTACGCTCGTTCTGCAGTTGTCGTCGGTGACTATATATCCGCCCTCGTCGAGCGTGAGGATATCCCTGAACGCGCCGTTATCGGGAATCATGCCGACAGCGGTGAAAACTCCGGAGACGGGCAGCTCGGTGATCTCGCCGGTTTCGGTGTTCTTTACCTTGAAGCCGCTGACGCGCTTATCTCCGACTATCTCCTCGGGAACGTAAGGGGTCATGATGACCGCATTCTCGCGGCTCTGAAGCTGCCTTACGAGCTTCGGCTCGGCGCGGAACTGCGCGCGGCGGTTGACGAGATATACCTTGGAGCAGAGACCCGATAGGAAGATCGCGTCCTCAAAGGCGGTGTTGCCGCCGCCGACGACCGCGACCTCGCGATTACGGAAAAACGCACCGTCGCAGGTGGCGCAGTAGCTTACGCCGCGGCCGGAAAACTGATCTACGCCGGGGCAGGTGAGCTTGCGGTGATTTGCGCCGTTTGCGATGATGATTGCCTTGCCCTCGTATTCTCCCTTGCTTGTCACGACCTTCTTGACACTGCCGGAGAGGTCATAGCTCTCGGCGTGTGCGTAGACGATCTCCGCGCCGAACTCCTCTGCCTGCTTCTGAACGTCGGTGATCAGCTCGACACCGGAAACGTGGGGACGTGCGGGGTAGTTGTCCACCTCCGGGGAGTTGATGATCTGCCCGCCGCAGACAACGCCCTCGAGAACGAGCGCGGTGAGATTTGCCCGGCGCGCATAGACGGCCGCGGTAAGACCGGCGATCCCGCCTCCGATAATGATAACGTCATACATAATTATACACTCCTTTGGTAAAATTATAGCAGTAAATTTTCTTGCTGTCAGTATTATATCACACAAAATTCAATTTTGCAAAATATATTTTTGTTGACAAGCAAAAAAATTGTGGTACAATAGAGTCATAAAAAATTAAAGGAGCTGATATTATGGCAAAAATGATAGAAAATGAAGCTATGTTCAAAACTGAGGTGCTCGAGTCGGATAAGCCCGTTCTCGTTGACTTTTTTGCAACCTGGTGCGGTCCCTGCAAGATGCTCTCGCCGGTCGTTGAGGCTGTCGCGGAGGAGTGCGCCGATAAGGTAAAGGTATTCAAGCTCGATATCGACGAGCTCGGCGGCATCGCCATGGATTACAATGTAATGGCCGTTCCGACCCTTATGCTCTTCAAAAACGGCGAGGCGGTCGATACGAAGCTCGGCGTCTGCCCGAAGGACGAGCTTATAAGCTTCATCTCCCAGTGAACACATCGCTCTGCGAGAGCAGGGCGAAAGCTTTATAGAGGTACGAAATTATGAAGCTAAGTCTTATTATACCCGCGGTGATCATATTTTTAATCTTTCTTACGGTGCTTGAGCTGAGTAAAAATACCGTACTTGGCTGGATACTTGCGGCAGCCGTGCTTGCGGCGTTTTTTATAGTTAACGCCACTGTCCTCAGGGGCGGAGCGTGGTACTTCAAGGCGCTCGCATGGGCCGCGTTCATCGCGCTGCTTGGGGCGGACCTGTGGCTGACTCAGCCGCCGATAAGGGCCGTGCCGGCGGCGGATCACAAAAACCCGGTTGAGACGGGAATAGTGACCGTCGCGGAGGGCGACCTCACCGGAGTGTACTCCGAGGACAAGGCGGTGGAGCTGTATATGGGCGTGCCCTACGCGAAGCCGCCGGTAGGGGAGCTGAGATGGAAAGCTCCGCAGGACGCGGAGAAATGGCAGGGCGTGCGCAGGTGCGATACTTACGCGCCGCAGGCGATGCAGGGGAGAACTCCTGCGCTGATGGGCTCGCTCGTGGATATTTTTATATACAAGCAGTATCAGGTAACGCTGAAGGATAATTTCCTCGCGCCGATGAGCGAGGACTGCCTCTATCTCAATATCTGGAAGCCGGCAGGAGAGATAAAGGACGCGCCGGTGCTGGTCTTTATCCACGGCGGGTCGCTAAATTCCGGTCAGACGTGGTGGTCTGAGTATAACGGCGAGGCGCTTGCCCGGCGCGGCATCGTAGTCGTGAACTTTGCCTACCGCCTCGGAGTGTTCGGTTACATGGGACACCCGGAGCTTCTCGACGAAGCCGGAAGCACTGGAAACTACGGACTTTTAGACCAAATTAAAGCGCTCGAATGGGTGCAGAAGAATATAGGCGCATTTGGCGGAGATAAAAACAACGTAACTCTCGCGGGGGAGAGCGCCGGCTCTTCGAGCGTCAGCGCGCTGTGCGTAAGTCCGCTCGCAAAGGGACTTTTCCGCCGCGCGATCGGTGAATCCTCAAGCGTTGCCGGCGTGAAGCCGTATCACACATTCCGCTCGCTTGATGCGGCGCTCAAGGGCGGCGAGGACGTTCAGAAGGAGTTTAACTGCGCTTCTCTTGCCGAAATGCGCTCGATCCCGGCTGAAAAGCTCGTCGGCACGCAGTTCACCCCGTCCGCTATGACCGTTGACGGCTATGCGCTCAGGGAGCAGCCGTATCTCACCTACGAGAGGGGAGAGCAGAACGAGGAGGCGCTCCTCAATGGCTACAACAAGAACGAATCGATAGTGTTCTCGTTCTTCTACAAGGTGGATGAAGCCGATCTTGCGAAGAATATCGAGCCGCTGTTCGGGGAGTTTTCCGAAGAAGCGGCAAAGCTCCTGCCGATCGAGGAGGTCAAGGCGCCGTATAAATACATAGTCGATCAGGGCGGCAGCGCAAAGGGCACGTTTGATAAGCTTCTGACAGCGGCGTGGTTCTCTTACAGCCATTATTCGTGGTCGCGGCTTGACGCTAAAGCCGGGATCCCGGTGTGGGAGTACTATTTCACAAAGGACAACGGCTCGATGGGCTCGAATCACGGCGGCGAGATGCCGTACTGCTACGGAAACCTTAACCGCCACGCATGGCTGTACGACGAGTCTGATTTTGCGCTCGAGAACACGATGCTTACGTATTGGGAAAACTTCTGCCGTTACGGCGACCCTAACGGAGCGGGAGTTCCGGAGTGGAAAAAGTTCAATGAGGACGAAACGAAGATCCTCGAGCTTGGCGATAATGTCGGAATGGTCGAGGATCCGTTCCTCGAGGTCTATAATGTCATAGACAAATATCAGAATACGCAGAGGTGAAGCCATGTTCCGCGAAATGAGGAGAAAAAGACAGCAGATTTCTAATGAGGAGTGCGAGAGGGTGCTCCGTGAGAACGTTACCGGCGTGCTCGGAGTTATCGGTGACGGGGACTATCCTTACACAGTGCCGGTAAACTATCACTACACGGACGGCAAAATCTATTTCCATGGAGCAAAGAGCGGGCACAAGCTCGACTCTATGCTCAGAAACGATAAGGTCTCTTTCTGTGTGATCGACAGGGACGACGTGGACAGTGAGAAGATGACGACGCTCTACCGCAGCGTTATAATCTTCGGCAGAGCACGCGTAATAGACGATACCGAAGAGATGATCGAAAAGGTCAGAGAGTTCGGACTGCGCTGCAATCCGAGCTTAGATGCCGTCAACGCCGAGATAAAGGCGGAGCTTCCGGGACTCAGAGTCTTTGAAATCACGCCTGAGCATATGACCGGCAAGGTCGGTAAAGAGCTGTTATAATGGAAAGGGCGCGTTGCAAAATACTCTTGCAGTGTCATTGCGAGGCTCCGTAAGGAGCCGTGGCAATCCGTTTTCCCTTCAAATGGGTATTACGGATTCCCACGCCAGTGAGCGCACTGGCTCGGAATGACAGACTTTTCGTATTTTGCAACACGCCCTTATTTTTTGCTTGGTTTCGGGTACGGCTTCATCTCGTCTGTTCTGCCGAGAATGTAGTCTGTGCTTACGTTGTAAAAATCAGCGAGCTTGATAAGAACGTCTGTCGGTATGTCTCTGCTTCCTATTTCGTAATGAGAGTAACCCACCTGTGAGCATTGCAGGTATTTCGCAATATCCTTTTGCTTTAAGTCACGATCTTCCCGAAGATCGCGCAACCTTTCGTACATATTAAAGCCTCCCGAAAATGTTTGTACAAAAAGTTTAACCTAAAACAATTTGTTTTATTGACTTATAGTCCAAAATGGTCTATAATGACGATACAAACTTATGTCGAGGGGGATTTTTTATGCAATGTTTCTATCACGAAGAAAAAGACGCCGTAGGTCAATGCGCGGTCTGCGGCAAATTTGTCTGTAAGGATTGCGCAAGACAGTATGACAATACGCCGCTTATGTGCTATGACTGTGCTAAAACGGGGTATGAAGAATGGAAGGAGGATGCGAGAAGGTTAAAAAGAAATAGTATTATTGGGGCTGCTGTTGGTTTTTTGATAGTTATCGGAACCGCTCTTTTTGGAAAAATGAGTATTGTAGAATATTATGCTTCGATTATTCTTGCTTCGGTTATATCAGTTATTATTGGCTTTGCGATACCGTATGGTATGTATTATCTAAAAGATAAGAGGCTGCTGTCTTTTTTTCCACTTAGGGTAATCCTTTCTCCGTTTGCTGGTATTATCGCTTTTCCTATAATAAATAAGAAGATACAAACAATAATTTCTGCATACGAAATGGGGGAGGGGTCGGGAACGAAAGATTTAGAGATTCAGTGTCCAAAATGTTACGAGGTTTATGATTACAGAATTAACTCATGTCCTAAATGCGGATATAACTTGATTTACAGAAAGGTTACAAAATAAAAACAGTACACAATAAATTCACAAAATTCGTAGTTGATTGTTTGACACTTTTCTGTTATACTGTATTCGGAGCAATCCAAACTATTGTAACAGAAGGGATGGATCTCATATGGTTAAGGTAATTATGGGACTTAAGGGCGAGGGAAAGACCAAGAAGCTTATCGACCTCGTCAAGACAGCTATTGATACGGAAAGCGGCGACGTTGTCGTCATCGAGGGCAATGCCGAGCTTACTTATGATATTCCTTACAGAGCTCGTCTCGTTCAGATGAGCGAATCCGGATACGAATTTCTTAAGGGCTACATCTCCGGTCTCCACAGCGGCAACTACGACATCACCCACATCTTTGTAGACGCGCTTCTGAAGCTCGCCGGCGACAAGGATCTCGCAAAGGCCGAGGAGTTCCTCAACTGGGTCGAGGCTTTCGGTGAGAAGGAGAACGTAAAGTTTACGATCACCATCTCCGCCGATTCCGCTCTTGCGACCGAGGGCATCAAAAAGTTCTTCTGATCCCGTATATAATCCGCGCCTTCGGATATAATAAGGTCACTTAACGTGACTGGAGGGCGCAATTATGAAGGATATGAAGCTTTATGAGGGCATGGGGATCGGACTTCTTGTCGGCGCCGTTATAGGCTATGCCGTCGCGCCGAAGCGAAGAAAACCGAACGCCTTTGCCCGCCGCTGCGTCAAGACGGCGGAGAGTCTTATTGACGCGATGAGCGACCTGATGGGTATATAATTTCACCGCTCCCTTGTGAAAGCAGGGGAGCGGTGATTTTTTATGGGGTAATATAAAAATCAAAGCCCATCATCTTTCGATGATGGGCTTTGGTGCGGGAGATGAGACTTGAACTCACACGTCGCATTGACACACGCACCTCAAACGTGCCTGTCTACCTATTCCAGCACTCCCGCGGAACGTAGACGATTATATCAGAAATTTACGATTTGTCAACACCTAATTTTCACTTTTTTGTATTTTTCCAAAAAAGAACACCAAATCAAAAATTTGGTGAATTGGTTATTGACATATATATAATTAATGTGCTATAATCAGATGTTCTATAGGCACTTGGCGGGGAAATATTCCCTTTTAACTGCGTTTAGTATAGCACATAGGGCGAAAAAATCAATAGAAAACGCCGTATTACTTGCAACGCTGCCGGGTGTATTGAAAATATGTTGACAACAGAATCTTATATAAGGAGTTGAAGAGCTTGCCCAAGGACATATGGTATGGCAAAACGCTGAGAAAGAGCTTTGCCAAATCGCAGGAGATCCAGGATATGCCTGATCTTCTTGAGATCCAGAGAGATTCCTACAAGTGGTTTCTGGAGAAGGGCCTGCGCGACGTATTCAAGGACGTTGCCGCCATCACCGACTATTCCGGCAATCTGGAGCTCACCTTTGTGGACTTCCGAATGGACGAGGAGCCGAAGTATTCCGTAGAGGAGTGCAAGGCGCGCGACGCTACGTACGCCGCCCCGCTCAAGGTCAGCGTCTGCCTTCGCAACAAGGAGACGGAGGAGATCAAGGAGCAGGAGATCTTCATGGGCGATTTCCCGCTCATGACCGACGGAGGCACCTTCGTCATCAACGGCGCTGAGCGCGTAGTCGTCTCTCAGATCGTCCGTTCCCCCGGCGTGTATTATGAAAAGAACGTAGACAAGACCAACCAGGCCGTCTACGCGACTACGGTCATCCCCTATCGCGGCGCGTGGCTCGAGTATGAGACCGACGCTCAGGATATGTTCAACGTCCGCATCGATAAGAACCGCAAGCTGCCTATCACGTGCTTCCTGCGCGCCATCGGCAACAAGACTGACGCGCCCTACACCTGGCTCAGCATGACCGGCGGCGAGACCGGCTGCGTAACCAACGAGCAGCTCAGGGAGATCTTCCAGGATGACGAGCGCATCGTATCCACCATCGAGAAGGATACCTGCCAGTCGAGAGAAGAGAGCCTTCTCGAAATCTATCGCCGTCTGCGCCCGGGCGATCCTCCCACCGTGGACTCCGCCGAGACGCTGCTTTACAATCTCTTCTTCGATCCGCACAGATACGACATCTCCACTGCCGGAAGATACAAGTACAATAAAAAGCTTGCCGTATGGACAAGACTTGTCGGCAAGACTCTTACCCGCCCGATCGCGGACCTCTGGACCGGCGAGATAATCGCAAACGAGGGCGAAACGCTCTCGCGCGAGAGAGCTGAGGAGCTCGATAAGCTCGGCGTTATCGAAGCCTGGGTCAAGTCCGACAGCGGCAAGGAGATCAAGGTATTCGGCAACGGTATGGTGTGGCTTGACCGCTTCGTCGATTTCGACCCGATGGAGCTTGAGATCAAGGAGAGAGTGCGCTGGATCATCCTCAAGGATCTGCTCGCAAAGTTCGAGGGCGAGGAGCTTAAGGAGGCTATCCGCGAGAACATCGACGAGCTCATTCCGAAGCACATCATCCCCGACGATATTTTTGCTTCCGTATGTTACCTCGGCAACGTCGCCCACGGCTGCGGCGATATCGACGATATCGACCACCTCGGCAACCGCCGTATGCGCTCAGTCGGCGAGCTGCTCCAGAACCAGTTCCGCGTCGGCTTCTCCAGAATGGAGAGAGTTATCCGCGAGAGAATGACGCTTCAGGATCTCGACGTCGTAACTCCGCAGAGCCTTATAAATATCCGCCCCGTGACCGCCGCGATCAAGGAGTTTTTCGGCTCGAGCCCGCTGAGCCAGTTCATGGATCAGACGAACCCCCTCGCAGAGCTTACCCATAAGCGCCGCCTTTCCGCGCTCGGCCCCGGCGGTCTGAGCCGTGAGAGAGCGTCCTTCGACGTCCGCGACGTTCATTACAGCCATTACGGCCGTATGTGCCCGATCGAGACTCCTGAAGGCCCGAACGTCGGACTTATTTCCTACCTCGCTTCCTACGCTAAGGTCAATGAGTACGGATTCCTTATCGCGCCGTATCAGAAGGTAGACAAGGCGACCGGCCGCGTCACCGATCAGGTTGATTACCTCACCGCCGACCAGGAGGATCGCTTCGTAGTCGCGCAGGCGACCGAGCCGCTCGATGAGAACGGCTGCTTCGTACGCCAGAGAATCGTCTGCCGCCACCGCGACGAGATCGTCGAGGTCGATAAGAGCCGCGTTGACTACGTCGATATTTCCCCGCGCATGATGGTCTCCGTCGCTTCCGCCATGATCCCGTTCCTTGAGAACGACGACGGTAACCGAGCCCTCATGGGCGCGAACATGCAGCGCCAGGCAGTCCCGCTTCTCACTACCGAGTCCGCGATCGTCGCAACCGGCATCGAGCACAAGTGCGCTGTCGATTCCGCAGTCGTTGTCGCCGCTGAGGGCGACGGCGTCGTGACCTACGTTGACGCGGACTGCATAACCGTCAAGTACGATTCCGGCGATATCAAGGATTATCACCTTATTAAATTCTCTCGCTCCAACCAGGGCACCTGCATAAACCAGCGCCCGGCTGTTGACGTAGGTGAGAGAGTCCACTATCAGTCCGTCCTTGCGGACGGCCCCGCCACCAAGGACGGTGAGATAAGCCTCGGCAAGAACCTGCTCGTAGGCTTCACCACCTGGGAAGGCTACAACTACGAGGACGCTATCCTTCTTAACGAGCGCCTCGTTATGAACGACGTTTTCACCTCCATCCACATCGAGGAGCATGAGATAGACGCCCGCGATACGAAGCTCGGCCCCGAGGAGATCACCCGCGACATCCCCGGCGTCGGCGAGGACAGCCTCAAGTATCTCGACGAGCGCGGAATCATCTCGATCGGCGCGGAGGTACACGCCGGCGATATCCTCGTCGGAAAGGTCACGCCGAAGGGCGAGACCGACCTCACCGCTGAGGAGCGCCTCCTGCGCGCTATCTTCGGTGAAAAGGCGAGAGAGGTGCGCGATACTTCCCTCAAGGTGCCTCACGGCGAGAGCGGTATCGTGGTTGATGTCAAGGTATTCACCCGCGAGAACGGCGACGAGCTCAGCCCCTCGGTCAACGAAGTCGTCAGAGTTTACATCGCCCAGAAGCGCAAGATCAGCGTCGGAGACAAGATGGCGGGCCGCCACGGCAACAAGGGCGTCGTTTCCCGCATCCTTCCGAAGGAGGATATGCCCTATCTTCCCGACGGTACTCCGCTCGATATAGTTCTTAACCCCCTCGGCGTACCTTCCCGTATGAACATCGGTCAGGTACTTGAGGTACACCTCGGCTACGCCGCTCAGGCGCTCGGCTGGAAGGTCGCCACCCCGATCTTCAACGGCGCTAAGGAGTCTGAGATCCGCGACCTTCTCCGTCAGGCAGGTCTGCGTGACGACGGCAAGAGCCAGGTATTCGACGGCCGCACCGGCGAGCCGTTCGCCGCGCCGATAACAGTCGGCTACGTCTACTTCCTTAAGCTCCACCACCTCGTTGATGATAAGATCCACGCCCGCTCCACCGGCCCGTACAGCCTTGTCACCCAGCAGCCGCTCGGCGGTAAGGCTCAGTTCGGCGGTCAGCGCTTCGGCGAAATGGAGGTCTGGGCTCTTGAGGCTTACGGCGCCGCCTATACCCTTCAGGAGATCCTTACCGTCAAGTCCGACGACGTCACAGGACGCGTCCGCACCTACGAGGCGATCGTCAAGGGTCACAATATTCCGCAGTCCGGTGTTCCCGAGTCCTTCAAGGTTCTCGTCAAGGAGCTTCAGTCGCTCTGCCTCGACATCAAGGTGCTTGATAAGGCGGGCAACGAGATCGAGCTCAAGGACGACGATGAGGAGGAATACTCCGGCGGCTTCCGCGCAGTTGAGAACGAGCGCGGTCCGAGAGGCGACAGGGACAGCGACTTTGAGGACGCCGGCTACTCTGTCGAGGATGCGGAGGACGCTCTCGACGGCTACGATGACCTCGGCGCCGAGGACGACGATTTCGGTGACTCCGACGATTTCGGCGATGAGGATCCGGATGACGCACTTGCAAAAATTTTCGGAGGGGAGGAATAATCCATGAGTTACGCACCTTTTGACGCAATACAGATCGGGATCGCTTCCCCTGAAATGATCCGCGAATGGTCCTTCGGCGAGGTAAAAAAGCCGGAGACCATCAACTACCGCACCCTCAAGCCCGAGCGCGACGGCCTTTTCTGCGAGCGCATATTCGGGCCGACTAAGGACTGGGAGTGCCACTGCGGAAAGTATAAGAAGATCCGCTTCAAGGGCAAGACCTGCGAGCGCTGCGGCGTTGAGGTCACGAGAAGCAAGGTCCGCCGCGAGAGAATGGGACACATCGAGCTTGCGGTTCCCGTTTCTCACATCTGGTATTTCAAGGGTATTCCGAGCCGCATGGGACTTATGCTCGACCTTACACCGAGAGTGCTTGAGAAGGTACTCTACTTCGCGGCGTATATAGTCACAGACCCCGGCACTACGCCGCTTCAGCTCAACCAGCTTCTCACCGAGAAGGAATACCGCGATATGCGAGAGAAGTACGAAAATGACTTCGAGGCGGGAATGGGCGCGGAGGCTATAAAGAAGCTTCTCCAGCAGATCGACTGCGCAAAGCTCTCCGAGGAGCTGCGAGAGGAGCTCAAGACCGCCTCCGGTCAGAAAAAGGCCAAGGTAGTCAAGCGCCTCGAGGTCGTTGAGAGCTTCCTGAAGAGCGGCAACAAGCCCGAGTGGATGATAATCGACGTTCTGCCGGTAATCCCGCCCGAGATCCGCCCGATGGTTCAGCTCGACGGCGGCAGATTCGCCACCTCAGACCTTAACGATCTCTATCGCCGTGTTATCAACAGAAACAACCGCCTCAAGAGGCTTATCGAGCTTCACGCTCCCGACATCATCGTCAGAAACGAGAAGCGTATGCTCCAGGAGGCCGTTGACGCCCTTATGGATAACGGACGCCGCGGCAGAGCCGTTACCGGCGCGAACTCCAGAGCGCTCAAGTCCCTCTCCGATATGCTCAAGGGCAAGCAGGGACGCTTCCGCCAGAACCTTCTCGGAAAGCGCGTAGACTACTCCGGCCGTTCCGTTATCGTCGTCGGCCCGGATCTCAAGCTTTTCCAGTGCGGCGTTCCGAAGGAGATGGCTATCGAGCTTTTCAGACCGTTCGTCATGAAGAAGCTCGTTGAGGACGGTGTTGCGAACAACATCAAGTCCGCAAAGAAGATGGTCGACAAGGGTCAGACCGAGGTCTGGGACGCTCTTGACGTCGTTATCAAGGAGCATCCGGTGCTCCTCAACCGCGCGCCCACGCTTCACAGACTCGGTATCCAGGCGTTCGAGCCGATCCTCGTGGAGGGCCGCGCGCTCAGACTCCATCCGCTCGTCTGCACCGCGTTCAACGCGGACTTCGACGGCGACCAGATGGCTATCCACGTGCCGCTTTCCGCCGAGGCTCAGGCCGAGGCGAGGATCCTCATGCTCTCCGCGAACAACCTTCTCCACCCGCGTGACGGTCAGCCTGTCACAATTCCGACCCAGGATATGATCCTCGGAAGCTACTATCTGACCTACGAGCGCTACGGCAAGGCTGAGAAGGGCGCTGAGGAGTACTTCGTGACCGATAAGGGCGACACCGATCTGCCCGAGAACGAGTGGGTCGAGGGCGAAATACTCGGCAAGGCGAACGAGGCCGCGGCTAAGGCTAAGGGCAAGCCCGCGAAGTTCAAGTGCAGACACAATTATATCAGCGTTGACGAGGCGATCATGGCGTTCCAGTCCGGCGAGATCGGAATGCACGCGCCCATCAGCGTCCGCATGAAGAAGACTCTGGAGGACGGCTCCGTAAAGTTCGGCACCATCGTCACCACTGTCGGACGCATTATATTCAATAATCCGATCCCGCAGGATCTCGGCTTTGTGGATCGCACCGATCCCGAGCACGAGTTCGACCTTGAAATCAGCTATCGCGTCGGCAAGAAGCAGCTCGGCCCCATCATCGACCGCTGCATAGAGAAGCACGGCTTCGCTATCTCCGTCGAGATGCTCGATAACATCAAGGCGCAAGGATATAAGTATTCCACTATCAGCGGAATCACCATCAACGTCACCGACATGACCGTTCCTGACGAGAAGCGCGAGCTTATCGCGGAGACGGAGAAGGGCATCGTTGATATTGAAAAAAAGTTCCGCCGCGGTCTTATGACGAACGACGAGCGCTATCGTCTCGTCGTAAGCGAGTGGGAAAAGACCACAAAGAAGGTCACCGACGCTCTTGAAAACTGCCTTGACGAGTTCAACCCCATCTACATGATGGCAAACTCCGGAGCCCGCGGCTCCATGGCTCAGATCCGTCAGCTTTCCGGTATGCGCGGCCTTATGGCAAACACCGCCGGTAAGACGATCGAGATCCCGGTCAAGAGTAACTTCCGCGAGGGTCTTACTGTCCTCGAGTACTTCACCTCCGCCCGCGGCGCCCGCAAAGGTCTTGCCGATACCGCTCTCCGTACTGCCGACTCCGGTTACCTGACCCGCCGAATGGTAGACGTCAGCCAGGACGTCATCATCCGCGAGCACGACTGCGGCACGACCGACGGAATCTGGGCCTGCGAGAAGTATGAGAACGATCAGGTAGTCGAGGAGTTCAAGAACGCGATCCACGGCCGCTATCCTGCCGAGGATATAGTCGATCCCGCGACCGGCGAGCTTCTCTTCCCGAGAAATCAGATGCTCATCCACGAGAACGCAAAGGTGCTCGAGGCGCACGGCATCAACCGCGTAAAGGTTCGCTCCGTCCTCACCTGCGAGGCAAAGAGCGGCGTCTGCGCCTGCTGCTACGGCATAAACCTTGCTACCGGCATAACGGTAAACGAGGGCGAGGCTGTCGGCGTTATCGCGGCGCAGTCCATCGGTGAGCCGGGCACCCAGCTTACGATGCGTACCTTCCATACCGGCGGCGTCGCCGGCGGTGAGGCGGGTGTTGAGATCACCCAGGGTCTTCCGCGTGTTGAGGAGCTTTTTGAGGCGAGAACGCCGAAGAAGGCCGCCGCTATCGCTGAGATCAGCGGCAACGTGACGATGGAAGAGGCGCACAAGGGCGCTATGATCCAGATCACCATCACGAATCCCGAGGACGGCGACGTCCGTATCTACTCGGTCGGTCACAACTCCGGCATCCGCGTAAAGGACGGCGATTTCGTAAAGCAGGGCACTGTCCTCACGGGCGGCGCGCTGAATCCGCACGATATTCTCCGCATTTCCGGACGCGACGCGCTTCAGGATTACCTCATCAGCGAGGTAAAGCGCGTTTACCGTCAGCAGGGTATCGACATCTCCGATAAGCACATCGAGGTCATAGTCCGTCAGATGCTCCGCAAGGTAAGGATCGAGGACGCGGGCGATACGAACCTGCTCTCCGGCTCCGTTGCTGACGTTCTGGAGGTCAAGGCTGAGGTCGAGAAGCTCCGCGAGCGCGAGGCGGCAGGGGAGACTGAGCTCACCTACCCGACCTACACCCATATCCTTATGGGTATCACGAAGGCTTCTCTCGCCACCGAGTCCTTCCTCTCCGCGGCTTCCTTCCAGGAAACCACCAAGGTTCTTACCGAGGCCGCAACGAAGGGCAAGATCGACCACCTCGTCGGTCTTAAGGAGAACGTCATCATCGGTAAGCTCATCCCCGCGGGCAGCGGACTTGCTATGTACCATCCTGATGAGCCCGAAGCCGAGAAAAAGGAGGAGATTGTCGAGGAGCCCGAGGAGGAGCTTGATCTCTCCGGACTTACCGGCAACGCTCTCTAATATAAGATTTTATAAAAAATACCCCTTTCGTCTGTCGGAAGGGGTATTTTGACTAATAATTCCGGGTAAAATTTCTCTAAATCGTAGATTTTATCAGGAAAAAACTGTTGACGAATTTTCGTCAATATGATAAAATACCTACTTGTGTGAGTGTGGCGCACGATAAGTGTGTCCGCAAGCTAAAAATCGTGAAAGGAGGAAAACAATGCCCACTTTTAACCAGCTCGTTAAGAAGGGAAGACAGTCCAGCGTCTATAAATCCACTTCTCCCGCGATGCAGCACGGCCTCAACACCATCAAGAATGTCGAGACCGATCTCTCTTCGCCTCAGAAGCGCGGTGTCTGCACTGCCGTCCGTACCTCGACTCCTAAGAAGCCGAACTCCGCTCTTCGTAAGATCGCCCGTGTTCGTCTTACAAACGGTTACGAGGTAACTGCCTACATCCCCGGCGTCGGCCACAATCTTCAGGAGCACAGCGTGGTGCTTATCCGCGGCGGTCGTGTAAAGGACCTCCCTGGTGTACGTTACCACATCATCCGCGGCACTCTGGATACCCAGGGCGTCAACGGCCGTATGCAGGCCCGCTCCAAGTACGGCGCGAAGAAGCCGAAGGCAGGCAAGAAGAAATAAGCAAAATCCCAACAGCACCCTGTTGTGTATATATAAAATATGTGTACCTCAGGGGCGAACCGGAGCTTAAGCTCCGAGTACCGATGAAATCATTTTATAATGAAGGAGGGAAGACAAGTGCCCAGAAGAGGTAATGTTCCCAAAAGAGAAGTATTGCCGGATCCTATGTATAATTCCGTGCTTGTTACCAAGCTCGTGAACAACATCATGCTTGACGGCAAAAAGGGCGTTGCTCAGAAGGTCGTTTACGGCGCATTTGAGATCGTCGCAGAGAAGACCGGTAAGGAGCCTCTGGAGGTATTCCAGCAGGCTATGGAGAATATCATGCCCAGCCTGGAGGTCAAGGCCCGTCGTGTAGGCGGCGCTACCTATCAGGTACCTATCGAGGTCCGTCCGGCTCGCCGCCAGACTCTCGGACTTCGCTGGATCACCACCTATTCCAGAGCTCGCGGAGAGAAGACCATGAAAGAGCGTCTCGCCGCTGAGATCATGGATGCCGCTAACAACACCGGCGCCTCCGTTAAGAAGCGTGAGGATATGCACAAGAACGCCGACGCGAACAAGGCGTTCGCACATTTCCGCTGGTAATTGCGGTATTTTGCAGGAGAAAATTAGTTTATGCCTAGAAAATATTCACTCGAAAACACAAGAAACATCGGCATCATGGCGCATATCGACGCCGGAAAGACGACGACTACCGAGCGTATCCTTTTCTACACCGGTATCAACCATAAGCTCGGCGAGACCCATGAGGGCAACGCCACTATGGACTGGATGGCTCAGGAGCAGGAGCGCGGTATAACCATCACATCCGCTGCCACCACCTGCTTCTGGAAGGGCAACCGCATCAATATCATCGACACCCCGGGCCACGTCGATTTCACTGTCGAGGTCGAGCGTTCTCTCCGCGTTCTTGACGGTTCCGTTACCGTTATGTGCGCGAAGGGAGGCGTTGAGCCTCAGAGCGAGACCGTTTGGCGTCAGGCTGACCACTATCAGGTCCCGCGCATGATCTACGTCAACAAGATGGACATCATGGGCGCCGACTTCTACAACGTCATTAACATGATCCACGACCGCCTCAAGGCGAACGCGGTTCCCATCCAGCTTCCTATCGGTAAGGAGGCTGACTTCCGCGGCATCATCGACCTTATCGAGATGAACGCAGACGTCTACTATGACGAGCTTGGTCAGGATATGCGCGTTGAAGAGATCCCCGAGGATATGAGAGACCTCGCAGAGGAGTACAGAACAAACCTCCTCGAGGCCGTCTCCGACTTCGACGATCAGATAATGGAGGACTATCTTGAGGGCAAGGAAGTTTCTTCCGCAGCCATCAAGGCGGCCATCCGCAAGGCTACCATCGCCAACAAGATGGTGCCTGTCGTTTGCGGTACCTCTTACCGCAACAAGGGCGTTCAGAAGCTCCTCGACGCTATCGTGGACTTCATGCCCGCACCTACCGATGTTCCCGCTATCAAGGGCGTCAACCCCAAGACCGGCGAGGAAGAGGAGAGACCCTCCTCCGACGAGGCTCCGTTTGCGGCGCTCGCATTCAAGATCATGACCGACCCGTTCGTCGGCCGTCTGAGCTTCATGCGCGTCTACTCCGGCACAGCCGAGGCGGGCAGCACCGTCATCAACTCCGTAAAGAATCAGCGTGAGCGTCTCGGAAGACTTCTTCAGATGCACGCCAACCACCGTGAGGATATCGAGAAGGTCTACTCCGGCGACATCGCCGCCTGCGTAGGTCTCAAGAACACCACCACCGGTGATACGCTCTGCGACGCTGATCATCCGATCATCCTTGAGAGCATGGAGTTCCCGGATCCTGTTATCCGCGTTGCCATCGAGCCCAAGACCAAAGCAGGTCAGGAGAAGATGGCAATCGGTCTCCAGAAGCTTGCCGAGGAAGATCCTACCTTCAAGACCTACACCGATGAGGAGACCGGTCAGACGATCATCGCCGGCATGGGCGAGCTCCATCTTGAGATCATCGTCGACAGACTTCTCCGCGAGTTCAAGGTCGAGGCAAACGTCGGTAAGCCTCAGGTTTCCTACAAGGAGACCATCAAGGGCAAGGCTGACGTTGACTGCAAGTATGCCCGTCAGTCCGGCGGTAAAGGTCAGTACGGTCACGTCAAGATCCGCATTGAGCCGAACGAGTCCGGTAAGGGCTACGAGTTTATCAACAGCATCACCGGCGGCGCGATCCCCAAGGAGTATATCCCTGCGGTCGATGCCGGTATCCAGGGCGCAATGCTCTCCGGCGTTCTCGCGGGCTATCCCGTTGTGGACGTCAAGGTTGAGCTTTATGACGGAAGCTATCACGAGGTCGACTCCTCCGAAATGGCGTTCAAGATCGCCGGCTCCATGGCCTTCAAGGAGGCCTGCCAGAAGGCTGATCCGACCATCCTCGAGCCGATCATGAAGGTCGTTGTCACCGCTCCGGACGAGTATATGGGCGACGTTATCGGCGACCTTAACTCCCGCCGCGGTCAGATCAACGGCACCGAGATGCGCAACGGCGCAGTTCAGATCGAAGCCTCTGTCCCGCTTTCCACGATGTTCGGTTATTCCACCGACCTCCGTTCCAAGACTCAGGGACGCGCGAACTATTCGATGGAGCCCAGCCACTTCACCGAGCTTCCGAAGAATATCCGCGAGGATATCATCAAGACCCGCGCCGCAAAATAAACTGTTGCAAATTTCTTTGAAATAGTTTATTATAAATAAGACAAGTTTTCTTAAACCATTTTAATTATTTTAAGGAGGATTTTCCGAAATGGCTAAGCAAAAGTTTGAATGAAACAAGCCCCACGTAATCATTGGAACCATCG
>JAFPWN010000048.1 GCA_017412765.1 Oscillospiraceae bacterium
ATGCCTCTCAGCCGCCAAGGGAGCGGTAGAATCCGGAAGCTATAAGAGTGCCGCGAACAGATCATATTATACCGTTTTCCATTCTATGAGAGCAGTCCTTGCTTTAAACGGAATAGACATGAAGCACCACAGCGGAATTATCTCTGAGTTCCGAAGGCTCTATATCAAAACCGGTGTGTTTGACAAGGACTTATCCCGCATAATAAACGAGCTTTTTGATGTTCGCACAATGAGTGATTACGACGACTTTTTCGTTATGTCAAAGGCGGAGGTAGAGGAGCAGGTAAAGAACGCAGAGGTTTTTCTCTCTGCGATCAAGAAATATCTGAGTGCGCTTGAATAGCTCCGAATTTCGGAAAGCATCAATAAAGCATCAAAAGGCGAGTCGGGCAAAAGGGGAAAGGCGCGGAAGCCTTGAAAAGCCTCGATAATCTGCAATCCTGCGGCACTTTCAACAGCCGCTCCAAAACCGTAGGCCGAGGGTTCGATCCCTTCTGCCCCTGCCACACAAAAAGTCCTGAAATCTTATGGTTTCGGGACTTTTTGGCATATATGGCGTCAAAATAGTTTAGTGACGATTATCACTGAAAGAGCCGAAAACCGGTTTTGATGCTTTAAATTTCCGTCTGGCGCCTTTATTTCCTATCGTTTTGAACCGCTCCGGCATCAAAAAAGCATCAATCAATCATAAACGCAGCAGTAGGATTTTGCGCGAATCCCACTGCTGCGTTTTTCCTTTTCTTTGTCTTAGGCGCGGAAATTTTTGCTATAAATAACGACCTTGCCGTACTGTTGCAAGGTCGTTTATTTTTTTATCCAATCAATGAATTGCAATACCTTATCTACATCCTCGATATTCATGTTTTGAATTAACAGCGTAGCTTTTGACCGCTCTGTTTCGGGCTGCTCTAAACTGGAGAAGAACTCAGATGGAGAAATATCAAAGTAATCTATTATATTAAATAGTTCCTTTAATGAAGGCAATGCAGATCCATTTGTAATGCTTCTGATATATGCGCCGCTTTTCCCAAGCTCTAAGCTCATTTTATGCTCAGATACTCCATTTTTTAGACGGAGCTCAGTGATACGATTTCTTACAAAGCTTTCATAATCCATTAGTCTCCCTCCTTCTCTATATTGTACAGTAAAAATATTACCAACATTGATAATATAAATACCAAAAAACTATTGAAACTGAGCAAAGATGGTAGTACAATTATCAAAATGCCAGCATTATTCGTAATTTGAACATCTGTAAAATAAATAAAGGGGGAGGTAGCTTGAAAGTATTTCTAAAAGCATGCCATTCTATTGCTATGGCGGTATTAATCATTAGTGTTTTGCTTTCTTTATCGTGCAATGTATTTGGAGATAATGATTATACCGATATTGATGAAAATGAATGGTATTCCGACTACATCCGTGTCATTGTCGAAAGAGAAATAATGGATGGGGAAAGTGCAACGATATTTTCTCCAAATACTCCAGCAAAAAGAAGCGTAATTGTTGAGGCTTTGTATAGAATCGAGAACAAACCTGCGGTAGTCAATAAATCGTTATTCGATGATGTGAACTATTCAGATAATTTCTATCAAGCGGTTCAATGGGCAAGCGATAATGCAATCGTAAATGGTTATGGAGACGGAAAATTTGGTCCAAATGATGAAGTTACCAGAGAGCAGTTTGTTACGATCGTTTATCGCTATTGTAAGTATAAAAATATATCGGTTAACAAAACGGATGATTTAAAACATTTTAATGATAGTAAAAAAATATCTTCCTTTGCAGAAATACCAATAAAATGGGCTGTTGCAAATAATATTATCGAAGGTGAGCCAGGAGGGATATTAAATCCAAAAGGTAATGTCCTTAGATGTCAGACGGCTGCGATTTTATGCAGATTAATTAATGAATATAGGCTTATAGATAATTTGGAAGATATAGAGGAAATTGCTATTGATAAGCAACAAACAAGCATACTAAATTCGGATGAGCCGACATTTATTGTTAGCAGTTCAACGGCTAAAAGTGGCGAAACGGCGACAGTAACGATAGCGCTAAAAAATAATCCGGGGATTGCATCTATTGGATTGTCAGTTGCTTATCCGAGGACCCAAAACGAATCTATTGGTACAATGAAAAAACCAGGCAAGTTGATGACACAAACTCTCCGATTTATGTCACGCAGTACAGATTTAGAGATAAAGTGTTTAACTATTACAAAATTGATCACTTAACATCGGAGACTTATCCTTCTGGCGACAATCTAAGTAATATTGTTGAAATGATTCGATATCGTGAAAAATAATTGCTTACACTAAAGTACGGGCAGGTAAGCCCTGCCCGTACTGATTACAGAAAGGGTACTCTGATAAATACTCATTGCCTTTTTGAATATGTCGGCGCCAAGCTCGGCTTTCAGATATTCCTCAAGAGTGTTTCTCTCTTCCTATGATACTGATGAGTGAATATACACTATCTATAACATCTACCATATTATCAAGTGGCTGTAAAATCAGGTCAAGAGCCTCCTAATAAAAATGCTTTCTAAGTAGTTGTTTTTGGCGAATGGACATAGACTCTTAATTATTCAAGAGTAAAATCTATACTCAAAAATGTCGCCACACAAGAAGTTCCGAAATCATCTGATTTCGGGACTTTTTGGCATATATGGCGTCAAAATGGTTTAGTGACGATTTTCACTGAAAGCGCCGAAAACCGGTTTTGATGCTTTAAATTTCCGCCTGGTGCGTTTAATTCCTATCGTTTTGAAACGCTCCAGCATCAAAAAAGCATCAACGCAGCATTGGGATTTTGCTTGAATCCCACTGCTGCGTTTTTCTATTTCTTTGTCTTATGCGCGGAATATTTTGCGAGGTTTAATGATTATCGCTCCAGCGGTGAATTTTTCCTTTGCGTTCCTTCTGAACGCCCCTGGCGTACTTTATTTCCGGATAGCCGAAGCCTATAATAAGACCGGTATAGTGGTCGACGGGTATGCCGAGCATTTCCCGTGCCTCTGGCGCAAGCTCGTTCAGCACCTCCGCCGAATAACTCATAATCGTTGTGCCGAGACCGTGGGCGTTGCAGAGAAGCTCAAAATACGCAGCGGCTATGTGGCAGTTTGTTTTACTGTCCTCCGCCCACTTTCCAACGCACCTTTCGTGAGCTATGAAAAGCTGCGGGGCACCGCAGAAGAGCAGGTCGCCCTTACGCACGGTATTCTCCGATTCCTTCATCTTTCCGTAGTAAAAATCAGAAAAGCTGTGGGTATATATGTGCTTTTTCGCGTCCTCTTCCATCTTGGAGTATGCAATTCGTCTGATGTCCCGAACTCTCTCCTTGTCGTCGATGACGGTGTACTCCACGTTTTGCGCGTTGCCGCCCGTCGGAGCTGCCGTCATTGCAGTCAGTATTCCGGTAATGATTTCCGGTTCAACGTTTTTATCAAGAAAACGGCGGCAGGAGCGGCGGTTCGCGACAAGCCGCTCCATATACTCGCCCATTTCCGGCGGCGGAGGAAGAAGCGAGTCCTCCGGTTTTTTTCCAAAGATAGATATGGCGCCCTCGGGACAGACAGCCAGACAGTGCTGACAGCGCCAGCAGCCGCGCCAGCCGAAACGCTCAAACTCCTTCATTTGCGGATAACCGCTCTTGCTGAGCTCAAGCACCATGCCTGAGCAAACGTTCACACATTTGCCGCAGCCGATGCACTTTGATTTATCAACCGAAAAACGAGCTTTCTCTCTCATAACTCTACCACTATCTTTCCGTTTACCTTGCCGCCGTCGAGGGCTGCGCACGCCTCGCGTATGCTGCCGAAACCAAATTTTGCGCCGACGGGCGGGGTCAGCTTATGCTCACCGAGAAAAGCGAAAATCTCGTCAATGATCGCCTGTGTGGGGTAATTAGAGAAAAAGCCGGTCAGATACACGCCGTTTGGAATGTCCTTGATGGGATCGAAGCCGTTCAGCGTATAAACGCCGCCGAGAATGCCGGTCTGACAGACTATTCCGCCCTTGTACATACATCTCAGCGTGTCCGTGAGGTACTTCGGGCCGATAAGGTCGAGCGCCTTCGTCGCGCGGACAAATCCGGACAGATTTCCGTCATCGAGAACAGCCTCGTCAGCCTCGCTGAGAAGCGGCAGCTTTGCCTCCCGGTGCGTTGTGGCTATAACGCGGCAGCCGAGAGCCTTTGCAATCTGAATAGCGGCGTAGCCGAGGGCGCAGGTTGCGCCTCGTATGAGAAGAACGTCGCTTTTATTTAGCCGCAGGCACTCGAAAAGACTGCCCCACGCAGTAAAATAAGTCTCCGGCACGGCGGCGAGAGACGCCCAATCGAGATCGCTCTCCACCGAGAAAACGTGATGGGCGGGCAAAAGTGCGTATTCGGCGTAGCTCCCGTTAAAGCTGCGTCCCATGCCACCCATCAGGGCTATGACCTTCTGCCCGACTTTATAATTTGTGTCGGAGGCGTCAGCAATTTCGCCCACGCACTCAATTCCGGGAATTACCGGCTTCTGAATATAGGGCTGTTCGATTTCGGAAAGCCGCAAAAGCTGTTCGGAGTGGTTCATGCCGAAGCCCTTTACTTTAACAAGCACCCAACCGGGTTTAACAGACGGTATTTCAACCTCGCTGAGCGTTACGCTCTCTGCGGGGGTTATTTTATCTATCAACACAGCCTTCATTCTCTTATCTCCTTCCAGCATTGGGGGTCGGGGGCGTAAAAGCTTCCGCTTGTGCCGTTAGCTACGGCGGGGCAGCCACGGCAGTAGGGCATAAGCTCGCACTTCGAGCATTTCTCAAATTTTTCAAACTGCCTGTACCTCTCCATATCGCAGACCCAGATATCTGCGAGGCGGTCTTCAAATACGCTGCCGACTCTGCTGCCCGCAACTCTGCGGCAGGCGAAAACGTCGCCGGAGGGGGTTATGGTGATGTGGCAGTTTCCGCAGTTGCAGCCGCCGTAGATCATACCCTCGACGGCGTTTTCCGGAATCTTAAACTCGCCGGTTTCGTACTCATACAGCGTCCAGAGATGGTCTTTTTTGTTGAAATAGGTTTTGCAGCCCTCGGCTTCGTATTCCTTGAACTTTCTGTCGCAGATAGAGAGCAGCTCGCGGTACTCCCCGGGCGACATAGAGGTATCCACCTCGCCGCCGGTGGGAACATAGCGGGAAAAGGCGAAAATATCCACCCCCGCCTTTACAACGGCGTCGATTATCCCAGGCACCTCCATCCGGTTCGTCGCGGAAACGGTAGTCATTATAACGCTTTTGATGCCGGCGCGGTTTATGCAGCCGATTTTTTCGAGCGTGCAGTCGAAGGAGCCGGGCTTGCGGAACCAATCGTGGGTTTCTCTGAGTCCGTCAAGGCTCAGCTGATACTTTTGGCAGCCGTAAAATCTGAGCTCCCGGCATACCTGATCGTTAAGGTGAAAGGGGTTGCCCATTATGGTGAAGGGTATGCTCTTTTCATGGAAAAGCGCCAGAAGCCGCCAGAAATCCGGGTGCAGTATCGGGTCGCCGCCGGTGAGGTAGATGTAGGGCAGGCGATCATAAACGGCGCAGAAGTCCTCGATGTTGGCGAGAGTCTCGGTCATCTCGTCCCAGGTCATGCTGTCAAGACAGCGCTTGCCCTCGCCGGAAAAAATGTAACAGTGCTTGCACCGCTGATCGCACTCGTCCGTTATATGCCATTGAAATGAAAAATATTGCTTCATAGCAGTCACCTATGTTATCGTTAAAAATTGCCCCCGCTTGGCGGGGGCGTTTTCGGATTACTCCTTGTCGCCGGCTCCGCAGGCAGTTCCGCAGGCGGCGGGCTTCTCCTCGGGCTGAGCTGCGCCGCAGGCTGCGGGAGTCTCAGCGGGCTTATCGCTGGCTCCGCAGGCGGCTCCGCAGGGAGCGGCGGCGTAAGCCTTCGTCCATCCGAAAAGTCTGTCAAGTCCCATAGTTTCGTCCTCCTTGAATATTCGGAGCTTCCTCCGTGAGCTAAATATAGCAAATATCGCGTACCCTTGAAAAGTACGCACTAATTTATTACATAGTTACCTTTTTGTAACCTACTTGTAAAATAGGACATTATAAAATATAATAGCCTTACAAATGCGAAGGAGGAACGGCTATGCTAACAAAAGACGAACTGCCCGATTGTCCGGTACAGACAACGGTACAGCTTATAGGCAACAAGTGGAAGCTGCTGATACTGCGAAATCTTCTCGCACGCCCGTGGCGCTTCAATGAGCTGAGAAAGAGCCTTGAGGGCATAAGCCAGAAGGTGCTGACAGATAATCTCCGCCAGCTTGAGGAGGACGGCATAATAACCCGCACGATCTATCCGGAGGTGCCGCCGAGAGTCGAGTATGCGCTCAGTGAGCTGGGCGAGAGCATGCGCCCGATAATAAAGAGCATGGAGGAATGGGGCAGAAAATATAAGGGCGAGAGCGATGAACGTTGAAAAAGCTGTTTTTCGCCTGACAGACGCTCTTATAAAGGATAAGGGCTTGCAGGCGCTTGCAGATATTGCCTCGGAGGAGCTTAATAAGCCGGTGTGGATAGTAGACCACGATTTTAATTATCTCGTTGTTTCCGACGGCGCAGCAAAGCTCGACTCATTTCTTGAGGAAGCGTTTTCTACGCTTGCCGCCGATCCCGAGGGACTTGAATACATCCACAGAAAAAAGCTTGTGGATATTGTCAACAGCCGCACACGTCCATACGCTTACTATGACGAGGTTATCAGCAGAACGGTCATTGTTGCTGCGATAAAGCTGAAAAGCGTCGTTGCGGGATATATATCCACCTGCGAGACAGAGGATGTATTTGACGAAACACAAATAGAGTTTTTTGGCAGGGCAAGGGATATTGCCGCCCTTGAATTTCGCGTCGGCGGAAGATTCGCTCAGGCTCATAAAACACCGATGAGCGGAGTGCTTAACGAAATGCTCATAAAAAAATGCGAAAACATGGAGCATATCCGCGCAAGAATGAAGGCGCTCAAATACAGACCCGCAAGAAAAATGCGCCTTCTTACCGTATTTCACGAGAGTGACGAAGCCTATCCGTGGTATGCTGTTGAAAGCAGATTTACCTCGATCTTTCCGGCGTATCCGTGTACTCAGTACGATAACCGCCTCGTATTCCTTATTAACAGCGAAAGCATGACCGAGGGCGAGAGGGGTGCGCTCCTGCGACTTCTGAGGGCGGTTCAGCTCCATGCTGCGTTGAGCTATGGCTTCGGCGACGCTTCCAAAGCTTACCGCGCCTACTGCGAAACGAAGGAGCTTGGAACAGCCTGCCTGAAGGCGTACCCGGAGCATAGTCTGTATAAATACGACGATTTTGTGACCGTCCTTGCGGCGTGGTATCTGAGGGAAAAGCTGGAGCTGAACAATATTGCCGGCGGCGCCATTGAGAAGCTGCGCGCCTACGACGAGCGATACAGGCAGGAGGCGCTCGATACGCTTGAAGCCTTCGCCCAATGCGCCTTTAACATAAAGCGCACGAGCGAGTATCTTCATATACACAACAATACGATGCGCTATCGCGCAGAGCGGCTTGCCGAAATAACCGGCATAGATTTTGAGGACGCAAAATCGCAGATGCAGCTTATGCTGGCGCTGACGCTGAGTAAATTTGACTGATTTGTGAAAAAATACGATAAACCGGCTGCTGTTGTGCGGCCGGTTTTAGTTTTATCACGATGAAATATTACAAAAACTCATATAAAATATAACTACCACAAAAAATAAAGAGGAGGATCACACAATGTTAGGTATCAACATGTCGGACGTAATGAACGTCATAAGCGCGGTGCAGAGTCAGCTCATCGCCGTCGGCGTCATTATTGTTCTCGCGGTCGCCGTAATGATCGGCGTCATGAAAATGCAGAACCCCACTAAAAAGCTTATCCGCTCAGTCGCGTGGATAGCGATGATCGTCGGGATCATAGTTGCGGTCAACTCAATGCTGCTCGGTCCCTTGAGCACGATGATTGATCTTGTTGGCAGCTCCTCCGGCGAGATACACGAGGATACAGCAGCCGAGGCAAAGGCTCTTGCGGTTGAAATCGGCGAAGAGGGAATCGTAATGCTCGAAAATAACGGGCTTCTTCCTCTTTCAACAAAGAAAATCAATGTTTTTGGCTGGGCGTCAACTCAGCCGATTCTCGGAGGAGCAGGTTCCGGTGCGCTCAATGACAAGTATGAAACCGTTGGCATCATACAGAGCCTGAATGACGCGGGAATTGAGACTAACACTGAGCTTACAAGCTTCTACACTGATTACAAGGCTGACAGACCCAGCGTAGCAATGTTCAGTCAGGACTGGACGCTTCCGGAGCCGAACGTAAGCGCATATTCTGACGCTATTATCTCCGGCGCAAAGAGCTTTTCCGATACGGCGATGATAGTAATATCGCGTTCCGGCGGCGAGGGCGCCGACCTTCCGGAGGATATGATCTCTGTTGTCAACGGAACGTATTACGACGGCACAACATATAAGGCCGGAACCT
This sequence comes from Oscillospiraceae bacterium, assembly GCA_017412765.1. Classification (GTDB taxonomy): domain Bacteria; phylum Bacillota; class Clostridia; order Oscillospirales; family Oscillospiraceae; genus RUG626. Next base: position 8,520 of record JAFPWN010000048.1, read on the forward strand.
ATGACGATACACTTAACGCCGGCAACGATTGGGACGCGGGCGATCATTATCTTCAGCTTTCCAACCGCGAAAGCGAGCTTGTCGATCTCGTGTGCGAAAATTTTGAAAATGTAATTCTCGTATATAACGGCGCCAACGCATTTGAGCTCGGCTTTATTGAAACACACCCGCAGATCAAGAGCGTCCTCTGGACAGCGGGACAGGGTCACGTCGGTATGACTGCTCTCGGCGAGATCGTGTCCGGCAAGGTAAACCCATCCGGAAAGACTATCGACACCTTTGTGTATGACGTAAAGAGCACGCCGTGGTGGAATAACTTCGGCGACTTCAACTACACAAATATGGACGAATATATTTATACTCAGGAATTCTTCGGCACAGTCTCCAAGGAGATCCCCGCATTTGTAAACTATGTTGAGGGCATTTATGTCGGCTACAAGTTTTATGAGACAGCCGCAGCAGAGGGGCTCATTAATTATGACGAGATCGTTCAGTACCCCTTCGGCTACGGTTTGAGTTACACAAGCTTTACCCAGACGATGGGTAACATTACGGAGAAAAACGGCACTCTCACATTTGACGTAACCGTAACAAACACCGGCACTGTAGCCGGCAAGAACGTTGTTGAGGTTTATGTGAATCCGCCCTACACCAACGGCGGTATAGAAAAGGCAAGCGCTAACCTCGTAGCCTTCGGGAAAACCGGCGTTCTGGAGCCGGGCAAAAGCGAGAATGTCAGCATTACTATAGACCTTGACGACCTTATGAGCTATGACTATCTTGTAAACAAAGCGTATGTTCTTGAGGCGGGAGACTACATAATCTCAATAAACTCCGATTCCCACACCGTTCTTGATTCCAAGACCTACACTGTCGGCACCACGGTTGTTTACGGCGAGGGAAACAAGCGCGAGAGCGACGCCATCACGGCAACAAACCAGTTTGATTATGCAAACGGCGGTGTTACATATCTCAGCCGCGCCGACGGCTTTGCAAACTACGCCGTCGCCACCGCAGCTCCGACATCCTATGAGATGAGCGCCGAGAGCAAAGCGACTTTCATTCAGATGGATAACTATCTGAACGCCGAAACGGTTGCTAAGGATGAGGATCCTAACGCCGCTGCCGTCACTACCGGCGCAAATAAGGGCATCGAGCTTGTAACGCTTCGCGGAATTGATAAGAATGACCCGGCATGGGATACATTTATGGATCAGCTGACACTGGACGAGATGAACGCGCTTATTTCTCTCGGAGGCTATCAGACTAACTCTGTTGAGTCTATCGGCAAGATCCGCACAAACGACTGTGACGGACCTGCATCCATCAACAATAACTTTACCGGTATGGGCTCCATCGGCTTCCCCGTAGGCGTTGTTATTGCCGCGACGTGGAACAAGGATCTTGCGTATCGCTTCGGCGACAGCATCGGAAAGATGGCAAATGAGATGGACGTTTCCGGATGGTATGCTCCGGCGATGAATATCCACCGCACAGCCTTTGCGGGAAGAAACTTTGAGTACTATTCTGAGGACGCCGTTCTCTCCGGCTACATAGCCGCGGCCGCCGTACAGGGCTCGCAGGATAACGGAGTTTATGCCTATATGAAGCACTTTGCCATGAATGATCAGGAGGATAACCGTTATGATATGCTCTGCACCTGGTCGAATGAGCAGGCAATCCGTGAAATCTACCTGAAGCCCTTTGAAAAGTGTGTAAAGGACGCCGGCTGCCTCGCAGTCATGAGCTCATTCAACTATATCGGCAACCGCTGGTCCGGCGGAACCTCGAATCTCTGCCAGACTGTTCTGCGTGGCGAGTGGGGCTTTATGGGCTTCGTTGAGACCGACTACTTCGGAGTTTACGGCTATATGAGCGCAGATCAGGCTATCCGAAACGGCACCGATCTTATGCTCGTAAACTATCCTACAGCAACAAATGATGTTCGCTTCCGGGATACAAACGGCGCGCAGCAGGCGATGAGAAACTCTGCAAAGAATATTCTCTACGTCGTAGTTAACTCCCGCGCCTATTCGCCGGAGAACTACTCCACCGGTATGGCGGCGTGGAAGGTGACCCTCATCGTCTGCGATGTTATCGCCGGAATCGGCATTGCCGCTCTCTGCTTCCTCAGCATAAAGAACTATCTGAGACGTAAAAAGGAAGCGAAATAACCACGCGTATAATCTGCGCCGAGCAGATTATATCTCCTCTTTAACTGCCCCGCCCTCAAAAAAGGGGCGGGGCGGAACTATTATGCGAAGGGAAAGAGAAAAATGATCTTTTGGAATAATTTTATGGAAAAGCACCCTAAAGCAGCCAAATGGATACGCGAGGGCGGTCTTTTCGTCATTTTCAGCAACGTCGTAACTGTAATAAAATACCTGATGCTGCAATTTCTGCCGTCTGTATTTTCGGGACTGCCTATGGTCGACTTCGGCTGGCCGGGAATTCCGATCACTCTCTTTGGCGAGACGTTCAAGTGGAATATCATCGGCTACGACGTCGAGCACGGCGGCTTGCCATATTTCTGCGCCTATCTTACTGCGATGTTCCTCGGCGAGTGCATAAACTTCCCGATACAGCGCAATGTCGTTTTCCGCAGCAAGGGCAATGTGGCGTATCAGATCATGTGGTACTTTATAGCGTTCTGCGCCGTGACCTGCATAGTGAACTCCATCAACTGCATATGGGTCGCCGTAGCAGGCAAGTACGTTCCGGACTTCCTTTACAATATCGGTACAACCGTTCTGAACGGCGGAGTTTCGATGGTAATATTCTTCTTCGTGAACAAGATCATCTTCCCGGAAGGGGAAGCAAAAAATAAAGTTGTGGAGTAATAAAAATGGCAAGAACTTTTATCAGCCCGTCAAAATATATTCAGGGGCCTCACGAGCTTGCAAGACTTGGCAATTATGCCGCCGCATACGGCAAAAATGCGCTCGTCCTTATTTCAGAGGGAGGAAAAAAACGCTTCAGAGGGATTATTGAAGAGAGCTTCAGCTCGGATAATACGGTAGTATTAGAGTCCTTTAACGGTGAATGCAGCAGAACGGAGATAAATCGCCTTCTGGAGGTCGGAAAAGCGGCGGGAGCTGACGTTATAATCGGAGTCGGAGGCGGAAAGATTTTCGATACTGCCAAGGCAGTTGCGTATTATATGGACGTTCCGGTTATAATTGCGCCGACGATTGCGGCTACGGATGCGCCGTGCAGCGCACTTTCGGTCATATATAACGAGAGCGGCGAGGTTGAGGAATATCTGTTTCTTAAGCAAAACCCGAATATGGTCATAATGGATTCCGCGGTCATAGCAAAATCACCCGTGAGGCTGACAGTTTCGGGCATGGGCGACGCGCTTGCAACGTATTTTGAGGCGAGAGCATCATATAAGCACGACGGTGATAATTTTGCAAACGGAAAATCTCTGCACACTGCGCAAGCGCTTGCAAGGCTGTGTTATGATATGCTCATTGAGCACGGATATAAGGCGAAGCTTGCGCTTGAAAAACAGGCGCTCACGCCGAATGTTGAGGCAATAATAGAGGCAAACACGCTGCTCAGCGGACTTGGCTTTGAGTCCGGCGGCGTAGCGGCGGCTCACGCAGTTCATAATGGATTCTGCGCTCTGCCGGAGTGCCATAAGATGTACCACGGTGAAAAAGTGGCGTTTGGAGTTATTACGCAGCTTGTGCTTGAATGCGCGCCTAAAAATGAGCTTAACGAAGTCCTCAACTTCTGCGTTTCTGTCGGACTGCCCGTGACGATGGCGGAAATCGGTGTAACGGAGCCGACGGAAGAAAAAATAATGAAGGTCGCGTCCATCGCCTGCGCCGAAACCGATACTGCGCGCAATCTGCCCTTTGAGGTTACGCCGGAGATGATCGCGGGAGCAATCTGGGCAGCTGACAGAATAGGCAGAGATGCTTTGGACGGTTAAAACCTTCATATCTCAAACCCGTTCGTTATCCCACCGAGCCTTGCCGTGTCCTTTTTGACGTAGTACATCTCGGTAATCTCCGAGGTCGAGTGACCGAGGAGGTCGGCGACCTGGCGGGGCGAGAGGGATTTGATCGTGCCGTCGGGCTGCGGTACGCCGTTTACGAGAGTTGTTGCAAAGGTGTGGCGCAGAGAGTGCAGACCCTTTATCTCAATTCCGGCGGCTTCGAGGATCCGGTGAAAGCGCTTGCGGAAGTTGTTCGGGCGGGTGTAGTCGCCGTTTTCGTCGGGGATAAGAGGCGTATCCTCGCCGAAGTAGAACTCCCGGCGCAGCTCGTTTATGGCGTCGATCGCGGCGTTGTTCAGCGGCACGTCGCGTTTGCTCGTGGCGGTTTTGAGCTTGCCTATTCTCAGCTCTGTGCCGCTCTGTATATCCATTCCGTCGCGCTTTACGACCTCCTTAACGCCCTGCCTGACGTGGAGGACTCTGTTTTCAACGTCAACGTCGCGGTTCAGCAGTCCGAGCGCTTCACCGGCGCGAAGACCTGTGTTGAGCATAAGAATATACGCTGCGGACTGCTGGTAAAAGCGCTTGCCCGTGCCCCAGTGGCGATAGGCCTCTGACTTGAATTTCTCAATCTCCTCGGGTGTGAACACCGTCACGGTTTCGCACGTGGGGAGATTTTCTTTATTCTGAGAAGCCAAATAATTCGCCTTTTTTATCATCGGAGCATTCATCATCGGGTTTTTGTCGATGTAGCCCTCCTGCGTCATGTAGCGGAAGTAGTCCGTAAGAATATGGTAGACCTTTTTCGCTGTCGAGTAAGCGTAGCCGTCGGTCATGATCCGATTCAAAAGTGACTTGACGTCGGCGGCGGTGATATCGCCTACGACCTTTTCACCGAGATAGGGCAGCACCTGATTCTTCGCGGTGCACTCAAGGCGATTGTAGGTAGTGCGCTCGACTGAGGGGTATTTGAACACTTGGAGCCAAGTCCTGAGACTATCTTTTAACAATCGCTTCGACTCATCGGATTCGGTTATTTCATTGTTAAACGCCGTGATGTACTCGCGTATCTTATCCCTGACCTCCTGCTTTGAGGTGCCGGAGAAGCTCTTGCGCTTCGTCTCGCCCTGCTCGTCGAGATAGCGCACTACGCCGCCCCAGCGGGCGTCTGTGCGCCTGAAAATGTTGCCGTTTGTGAGTAGCTTTTTCTGCGCCATGGTTCACCTTCTTTCTTGATAGTGTAATTGCGTCGCAGCAAATACTAAGCGCCGACAAAATGCTTTATTAGATTTCCGAGGCAGAATTGCGCCAGACGAGGCGGCTTTCGCAGAGCATAATGGAGATATATGGTCAAGAAAGTCAACAAAGTATGGCACAATTCTGACCGGAAGGATTTAAATGATTTTATTGGCGTTTAGTATAGAGGAGCCTTGCGTAACACGGACAATACCACAAGCCGCGGCAAATAGCTACAACATATTTGGGACATATTTCTATGACTCAAGCGCGGAAGATTTTGCATCACATAGTCATGCTGCCGTAGCTCTGTTCTTCGTGGTCGTCGGGCTTGTGACCCATGGCGAGGCGCTTGCGCATAAGCTGCTGCCTTCGCTTTCGGTCGATGAGCGGAGGCGCACTCGTCGCGTCACGCGGCGCTTCCTGCTCTATTACGCGGCTCAGGTGGTGTAGCAGGTTCGTGGCGGCAAACATCACGGACGGCGAACTATCCCAGGATCAGAAGGACGCCTTCTTCCAGGCTGTCATGACCGCCTACGTCACCTGCAAGGAAGAGGCCAAGGCAAAATTCGGCCGGAACAATTATTCGCATTTTTGCAAATAATTGTTCCGTATTCTTCACTTTTGTGGTACAATAAAGGTATGCAAAACAGCGGGTATTGCGAGAAAACCGCGGATTATGGGGTGTTTTATGTATCACAGAGACGACAAAAATCAGCTCGGTATCGAAGAATTTTTCATGCCCTTCGGCGGCAGGCTCAGCCGTGAAAGCCGCTGGGTCAAAATGGCGGAAATTATGCCGTGGCCGCTGATCGAAACGGTCGAGGACTATCTTCGTAAGTTCGGTTGCTGCCCGGAGGCTGTTCTCGCTGACAGGACCTACCGGACGAGAGAGAACACTATATATAAATACATGCTTACACGCTTTGAAAAAAGAAGGATACAATAAATGGTAACACCTACAGCAGTACGTTCGGAATTTAGGACTTACGAAAGAAAGGGCAAAAAGGAGCTGCTTCACATGAAAACCCGCAACGGCTTTACCATCATCGAGATGGTGATCGTCATCGCCATCATCGGCATTTTGGCCGCGGTGCTGATCCCCACCTACGGCAACGTAGTGGCCAGAGCCAACGAGAGCGCCGCCATGCAGACGGCCCGCTCCACAATGACCGACTGGCTGTCCACCGCCATAAGCTCCGCCGGCGTGCCGACCTCCGGAAACGACGCGAACGGAAACCCCTTCTACGCTGCGTATTTTGAGGTGGAAAGCGGCAGCGGCACGCTTTATCAGTTCCGCTACACCGCCGGCGGTCTGGAGCGCACGGATATGGACCGCGGTCAGTATATCAGCTTCACCGGCATAGGCGCGGAGGGCCTTCCCGAAAGCGGCCGACCGCAGACCGTGGAGCGCGTTTATCTCACCACCCCGGCAAAGAGCAGCGGCTTTGACGCGGAGACCTACGCCGTCGCGGTCTACCGGCAGGTGGTCGGCACGGGCGCGAAGCAGAGCGTGAATTATTACGTCAAATACCCTGCCGACAGCGCCTACGCCTGCGGCGGCGCAGACGTCTACGCTGCGGTGAGCGGGAAAACGGTGGTCTTTACAAAGTCCGGCGCGGACTACGTCGCCAGCTACCTCGACGGCACGGCAGACCTCAACGCAGCCGCCGCCCTCGCCTGGACCAACCCCGCCGGAGCGGCAGCCGCGCCCCTCCCGGCTGCGACAGAGGAGTCCGGCCCGGAGCCGACGCTGGACAAGCTTGTCTTTACGCTTCTGGCGGACGGGACGGGGTATTCGGTGAAAGCCGCATCCACCGACATCTCCGGCGCGGTAGTTATCCCAAAGACGTATAATGAACTGCCGGTGAAAGAAATTGGAGGATTTTATAATCCCTATTACGGTCTCCTCGATTCGCATACCGAAATCACATCCATAATCATTCCGGACGGCGTGACGATGATCGGCTCACAAGCATTTATGGGCTGTTGGTATTTGACTTCAATCGAGCTTCCCGCAAGTATTACCTCCATCGGAGACGGTGCGTTTTATGATTGCAAAGCCTTGACTTCAATTGAGCTTCCTGCTGGAGTCACTTACATCGGAGACAATGCGTTTTATGGTTGCAAAGCCTTGACTTCAATTGAGATCCCTGACGGAGTAACCTCCATTGGAATAAAAGCGTTCGCGGAATGCAACTCTTTGACAGCTATTTCAGTCAGCTCCGCAAATGGCTCCTATACTACAGTGGATGGCGTCCTGTATAATAAGGATATGACAAGTCTGATTGTATATCCCCAGGGAAAGAGGAACACGTCTTTTGAAATACCCTCCGGTGTAACCTCAATCGAATCAAACGCTTTTTATCACTGCTGGGGGTTGGAGTCGGTCGAAATCCCCGCTGGTGTCACCTCTATAGGTGAAAACGCGTTTAAAGATTGCGGAAACTTGACATCAATCGAAATCCCTGAAGGAGTAACAGAAATCAAAGAAGGTGTTTTTAGGGCATGCACAAGACTGACGTCAGTTGTGATTCCGGACGGAGTCACAAAGATTAATGGAAACGCGTTTGAAAAGTGTGTCAATTTGATGTCACTTGATCTTCCGGCTAGCGTTACCTATATGAGCAGACCCTTTTACGTAGACAGACTGGCTTCGATCAATTACCCCGGCACTATAGAGCAATGGGAGGCCATCTTTCATGGAAGCTTCCGATGGACAGACGATAACTCTCATCCCGTTGTCCACTGCACCGACGGCGACATCACCCTCTGATCAACGCTCAGCACAGCGGTAAACCTACCGCCTCGTAGGGCACGAAAGTCAATAGAGACGGTTCTGAGTGACTCACATTTCGCAGAAATACTATCTTATCTTACCCGCATCAGACTTGCCAACAACAAAGTAGTGTTCGGGTCGGGGCAATTTAGCCATTAACCGCGGCTATGATACTGAACGCTCTCGTCACAGCTTCCGCGATGCTTCGCTACATCACACGAATTGAGCGCCCCGAGAGCGCAAACGTTCAGGCGGCACAGAATCTTTTGTACCGAGTCGGCAACGTCGCGAACACTATTCCGGTGTACGCAAATATGCCGTCGCTAAACAACGCTCATCTCTGGGACGTACTGAATCAGTTTCGCTATTGGGAAGACAACATCGTCGAGGACGTTTTCACATCTCAGGAATACTTCCGCGGCGACTACTCAGACGAGTACGGCTACTCGGAATACGACAGCGACAATGACAGCGCTCACTTTTACTACCAGCACTTTGTAATCAGTCCGGACACTCTTGATGACGATGACGCCGAGGTTGTGCTCTCAATCAAGAATCTGAACCGGGATATACGAACTCTCTTTGACTACTACATAACTCTCGTCACTGATATACTCAGAGTTCAGCACACCTACGCTCCTCTGCTCGACCGCATTCACAGCAGAGATAAATTTCTCAACGACTCCGATCAGGCGGAAGCAATAACCGACTATCTGTCCAAATCGAAGAAGGCAGACAGACCCGCATCGGGAAGTATGCGAATGAGCTATGAGGTGATGAATGGTACGCTCTGCGAAGCGTATGAGTTTGACACTCTCGGAGCGTTTTTGTACGTCGACTTTTTCCGTGGGCTCAGCCGCAACTGCATTCCCCGCAGGTGCCGCAGCTGCGGAAGCTGGTTTCTCATTCCCGGTGGGAAGTACACACAGTACTGTGACGCTCCGCTCTCTGACGATCCGGCCAAGACCTGCCGTGACATAGGTGCGAGAAAGAAGTACGACGACAAGTGCAGGACCGATCCCATCTGGCTTGCCTACAACAGAGCGTACAAGGCGCATTACGCAAGGTACATGAAAAAGAAAATGACCACCGCCCAGTTTGAGCAGTGGTCACGCTATGCAGTTCGGCTCAGAGATAAAGCAGAGAATGATGAGATGGAGATTGCGGATTATTTGAGAGAGATCAGGGTGTGAGGTATAAAAATCTCATACTTGAAGAATATTATGAGGTATGGTAAACTGGCATCAAAGGAGTGTGAGCCTATGAGCAAGTATGAATTCTCGCTCAAGCAGGAAGTTCTTATGGAGAAGGGCGCTGCTGTGCTTGGTGATCTGTTCAGATACAGAAGTGCCAACAACATTGATGACAGTAAAAATCCTGTGGCTATTATGTACGCACTTGTCTGGAACGCTAAGCGTGATGTGCTATCTGCTCAAACCGAAGAAGAGCTAATAGCGATTGACGGCAAGTTCGATCTTGCCGGACGATTCTTAACCCAGCTTGAGGGCGCTTCTGTATGAATCCGAAAGAGTTGACTGCTTTCTCAGAGAATGATGTTTAAAGAGTTGTAAAATACGAGCTTAACATTGCATCAGAGCGTTATCATAGCGATGATTGTCCAAATGCTATTTTGCTTGCGGGACAGCCTGGAGCCGGAAAAACCGTGCTTTCAGATATGTTTGCGCTGCAATACGATGATGATATTGCCTTTGTGAACGGTGAGGATTATCGCAGACAGCACCCGCATTACCGCGAGCTATATAAAACATACGGCTCAGATTTCATCAGTATGATCTCGCCGTTTTCTAACGAGGTTGCAAACAGACTTATCGAAGAATATTCTGATTACAGATATAACTTGATGGTTGAAGGCACCGGCAGAACCGTTGAGGTTCCAAAAAGCACAGCAGAGAAGCTGACGGCGAAGGGCTACGCAGTTGAAATGGCAGTAATCGCAGCAAGACCTGAGGTGTCGCTCATTAGTACACTGCTTAGATTTTTCGATATGAACAAAGGCGGAACGATACCAAGATCCACTGCCGTAGAAGCACATGACAATGTAGTGAAAGCGCTCCCGGATAATCTCGACACGCTTGTAAATGTGCCCGAGATTCAGAGACTGATGATTTGGGACAGAGAGCAGAACTGCGTTTATGACAGCAGCAGCGATGAACGGCTGCCGTCAAAGGCATTGACTGGATATTGGAATGCAGAGTGGAGCAAAGCCGAGATCAATGCGGCGAGCAAAGACATTTCAAGGCTTGAGGCTATGGAGGAGCAGTATTGTTTAGGACAGACGCCCGTCATAGACGAGCTCCGGAGAAGATTCGCGCAGGAAACCGAGAGGTAATTTCTGTTGTTGTATCTGGTATTATTCGTGGGGTATTCTGCGTACCCTGAGTGCCTGTAATACGGGTGGACGATATAACTGACGTTTTGTGCTAAAGCGCATTTTCTTTACCTATCTTGTTTAAGGGGTGAGCTTTATGGATAACAGTGAAAAAATGTATAACTCCGATGCTGAGTGGTATTGCAGAGAAGATCCTGAGTCGGAGCGATTTTACGATATATTTTTTAGGATGTGCAGGAAATATAGTGTCAGTTGGGCAAGCGCCAGCGATAAAGAGCGGGCGTTCATAGAGGAACTTACACGGGTGACATACGAGCGTGAAAAGGCACAGCGTCTTGGCCTGCCGGTTGAGAATATCCGCCCGGCATTTGCTTCCTGACGCCCTCTTCTTTGTCTTATGCGCGGAAGAATTCCCGAAAACATCAATATAGCATCAGCGCAGCAGTAAGATTTTGCGCGAATCCCGCTGCTGTGCTTTTCCTTTTCTTTGTCTTAAGCGCGGAAGTTTTTGCAAGGCTTTCTGAGCAAAACATCGCATAGAAAATCTTGCACAGAAACCTTAAAAGTGTTATAATACAAAAAACTAGGCAAAGGGCTTGACTTATATGACAACTGCGGCTAAGCTCATATATACAAATAAACATACATACATACAGGATAAGTCTGCGCATTTTAATCGAATAATGTAAATAACGCACTGATACGGACGGGTGAGGACTCGTCTGCATCGGTGCGTTTTTAAAATATATAAAAGCCGGAAACGGCATTAAGGAGGAAATTTATGAACAAACGAAGAAAACTTTTGAGCGTACTGTTAAGCCTCGCACTTATACTGTCGCTCATGCCTGCGCTGAGCATACCGGCGAGGGCGGCGCAGGAGCCGGTAAAGTATATGGATGCTTCGGTAGACCCGACGACCCATGCCGTCACGTTCACCGAAAAAGAATGTACTAATTACTCTGTGGTTAAAGCAGATAGCAACTATTTGAGCGACGGCTGGTACGTCGTGAAAGGCACTGTGACATTAACCCGCAGCCTCTGCCAGGGCACAGTCAACCTGATACTTTGCGACGGTGCAAAGCTGACAGCAGAAAGAGGCATTATCACCAGTGGCAATACGCTGAATATTTACTGCCAGAAGGAGGGCACCGGCGAGCTGGTTGCTTACGGTACCGCTAGTTCTAAGTCGGCAGGCATCGGCGGCAACACTGCAGGCCTTGGTCAAGCCGGTCCCGGCGGCACGGTCACCATCAACGGCGGCGTTATCACCGCTGTAGGCGGCGGTCAATACGCAGGCATTGGCGGCACGAAGGCAAATTCTGGCGGCACGGTCACCATCAACGGCGGCACCGTCACAGCCACCGGAGGCGAAAACGCCGCAGGCATCGGCGGCGGCGCCAACGGCGGCGGCGGCACGGTTACCATCAACGGCGGCACCGTGGAGGCTACCGGTGGAAGCGGCGCCGCAGGCATCGGCGGCGGCTACAATGCCGGCGGCGGCACGGTAGCCATATACGGCGGCACCGTCACTGCCACAGGCGGCAGTGACGCCGTAGGCATAGGCGGCGGCCAAATGAAAACCACCGAGAGCACGTTAATTCTCGGCGAAGGGATGGCATTATTCGGCGGCAGCACCGCGTCATCCACGGTGCTGGTACCGAAGGGCGATGATGGCAGCTACGCGCGCGCCACGTCTATGAAAGTGCAAATTGCCCCCGTTACGCCGTACAATGTTTGGATTGGCGGCGTCGAGGTGACCAGTGACAACTCGTCCGGCACCGGCTGGAGCTACGACTCAGGCAGCAACACTCTGACGCTGAATGGTTATCAGTATTCGGGGGATGGTTATAAATATGCAAGTACGTATGGTGGTTATGGCGGTAATTATGCCGCGATTTACGCGAAACAAGATCTGACGATCTCCCTTACGGGCGAAAGCACAGTAACAAACACGGTAGGTGAAAAGGGTGGATACAACGAAAATAACGGTGTTTTCGTTGACGGTAAGCTGACGATCCAAGGCGAAGGTCAGGTGACCGTCAACGGCAAAACAGCCGGCATCAGATCCAAATCACTGCAGATCGACAGCGGCACCGTGAACGCCAGCGGTGATGGCGAATATATGAGTGATGGCAGCATTGTTGTTACCGAAAATGGCCTGACCATTAACGGCGGCACCGTGACCGCCAACGGCAAGAAAGGTATCGTTGTCGAAAACGGCGATGTGTCGATCACAGGCGGCACGGTGAACGCCGTCGGCAGCGGTTATCAAGGTTCTGGTATTTTCGTCGCAAATGGCGACATAACGATCTTAGGCGGAGAGGTGACGGCCATCAGCACCAGCACCACCACCAACAGCGCCTATCGGAACGGCATCGTTGTTAATAACTCAGGCAAAAAGCTTACAATCGGAGCATCTGTCACCAGTGTGACCCTTTCCGGGACAGATGGTGCTGTTAGAGGGTACGTAGTGAACGCCGTCGCCGGCATCGGCTGGGACAATAAGGAAGGTACAGGCACTGCGACGGACATCGGCATCAGCAATACAGCGCGGAAATTGAATGATAATATTAAGAAGGCGCAGTTCCCGGCTCCGCCGGCTTACATGGAAGCAACTGTTGACGAAACAACCCACGAAGTAACGTTCAGTAAAAAGATATGCACGGACTACACCAAGGTCGCCTCCAACACCACCACTTGGAGCGACGGCTGGTATGTGGTGAAGGGCGAGGTCAGTATCGGCACAATCACTGTCAATGGCACAGCAAACCTGATCCTCTGCGACGGCGCGAAGCTGACGTCCAGCGGTCAGATTAAAGTAGAAGGCAGCAATGTGCTCAATATCTATGGGCAGTCCGCCGGCAGCGGCAGCTTGTCTGTTAAAGCTGGTAAGAATGATTACGTAGCAGGCATCGGTGGACAGAGTGGAAAAACAGGTGGCACCATATCTATCCACGGCGGCATCGTGACCGCGACTCCGGACAATAGCTCCGGAGGCGTGGGCATCGGCGGCGTTGATGGCGGCGCGCATGTGACCATCTATGGCGGCACTGTAACGGCGACTGGCGGTAGAGGCGCCGGTATTGGCAGCAGCAAAAGCGGAAACGGTGGGGAAGTGACGATTTATGGCGGCACCGTGACGGCTTCATCTTCCAGCAGTGCGGGAATCGGCGGCGGTCACGGATGCGCCGGCAGTACTGTGACGATTTACGGTGGCACGGTGGTAGCAAATGGCGGTGATAATGGTGCGGGCATCGGCGGCGGCGGATATGCCTACACAAATGACAACTCGGGCGGCACAGTGACGATTTACGGCGGAAACGTGACGGCAACGGGCGGCAGTGAGTATGGCGCGGGCATCGGCGGCGGATACCAAGGCGCTGGCGCAGACGTTACCATCCTCGGTGGAACGGTTAACGCCACCGGCGGCAAATTTGCAGCAGGCATCGGCGGGGGAAGCGACTCGAGCGGTGGTGGCAACGGCGTTGGAGGCACTGTGACCATCAGCGGCGGCACTGTGACGGCGACTGGAGGCGACGGCGGCGCGGGTATCGGCGGTGCCGCCAGGAAGAACGGCGGCACTGTGACCATCAGCGGCGGCACTGTGACGGCGACTGGAGGCAACAGCAGCGCGGAGGGTATCGGCAAGGGTCAATCTGGCGCTTCTTCCGGCACGCTCACCCTCGACGCGGGAATGTACCTTTATAAGGACAGCGTTTCGGACGATAACGCCGTGAAGAAGAATGATGACGGCGACTACGCTCGAAGCACCACGATGATCGTTAACAACGTATCTCCCCACACGCACAAGCTGACTTATTCTTATTCCGAAACGGCTGTTACAGCGGTCTGCGACGGCGATAAGTCCGATTTCTGCGAGTTCCCGCTTGTTGACGGCAAGCACACCGCAACGCTCACAATCGCTGTACCCGAAAAGGGCGGCGATCCGGCGACAGCAGATATAAGCGGCGCCGCCGCCTTTGACGAGACTAAGATAAGCGCTATTACCTATGAGACAAAGCAGTCTGACGGCACCTTCGCCGCTTCGGCGGCTACACCGCCCGAGGCTGACGGCTTCCACAGAGCGAGCCTCACCTATACCGACGGTGAGGGCGCGCACGTTATCTCCGTCACCTACGGTCTCAACTGCATTACATACGGCGAAGCGGAGAACGGCACGGTCAGCGGAGTTAAGAGCGCAGCGGTCGGCGCGGCAATCACGCCGACCATAACACCTGCGACGGGCTACGAGTTTGACGCTCTGACGGTCGCCCAAAAGGATAACGAATCCGTTACGGTGGACGTCGCGGCTGACAACAGCTTCGTTATGCCCGAATACGACGTCACCGTCAGCGCGACCTTCAAGCTGAAGGATTTTGCCGTCATAAACGGCTTGACGGCAGGCACTATGACGGCGAAGGTCGGCGAAAATGAGGTTACAACGGCAAACATGGGCGACAGCGTCGCTCTGACCATCACTCCTGCAGCGGGCTACGCGGTCAACACCGTGTCCGTTAAGGACAGCGCGGAAGGCAGCGTTGATGTTTCGGGCGAAAACGGCAGCTACAGCTTCACTATGCCCGCCTCGGACGTTACCGTGACCGTGACGTATATTGCCATCGACTACACCGTGACGGTTTCTGAAACGACCAACGGTACGGTGGTCGCAAGCAAGACCACCGGCGCGCATGTCGGAGACGAGATCACGCTGACCATCACGCCCGCCGCGGGCTATGAGTTCGGTACTCTTTCGGTCAAGGATGAGGACGAAAATGACGTTGCCGTGACGGACAACAAATTTACGATGCCCGCCAACGCCGTCACCGTGACCGCGACCTTTGCCGCGATCGACTATACGCTTACTATAAATTCCGCTGAAAACGGCACTGTGACGACGACAACGACGGGCGCTGTCCACATCGGCGACAAGGTTACGCTGACAATCACGCCGGAGGAAAACTACGGTCTGAAATCCGTCACAACTACCGCAGGAGCGCTCGCTCAGACCGCACTTGACGAGGACACCGGCGTGCTGACCTATGAGCTTACCGTCGGAGCCGGCGACGCCACCGTGACCGCTGAGTTTGACGAGCTGACGACCTACACCGTTTTCTACAATGCGAGCGGCACACCTGACGCTGTTTCCGTTAAGCTTGAGGGCGGCGAGAAGAGCTACGCTATGACGAACAATGCAAAGCTCGGCAATATCAACTGCTGGTCAACTCAGATCAAGAGCGGCAAGGGGATTGACTTGATTACCCTCTCGTTTAAGCAGAGCGGCAGCGGTGAGTGGACTACACTCAACATTTCTGTTGCCGACAGCATTCCTAATTCTTTGGATGCAGGCAAGGCTGTTGCAATAGAAGGCGAAGCTGAGGTATTTGTTATCGCATTTGTTTGGGGTGAAGATACGAATACTCAGAGCAGGTATTATCTCGCTACCTCGAATACCGAATCAATCGACGTACCGAATCCTGCCAACACCGAGAGCGAAAACTTCTCCGGCTGGAGGTATCTTGTTCCGTCCGCTCAGGCTGGCGGTGAAGCCGCTGAAAAGACGGTCAGCAAGTCGAGCGGCGCTTCTACGACGGTTTCGCTTGCAGATATTTCTGAGACAACAATCGTCAGCGCAGTCTGGGCGCCGAAGCAGTACACCGTCAGCTTCAACCCGGACAACGGCAGCGCGGCGACATCCCAGAACATTAACTACGGAAATAAGGTTACTAAGCCTGCTGATCCCACCAAGGAAGGCTACGAGTTTACCGGATGGGTGCTTGCAAACACCGCAGTCGAGAAGGCGGGGGACAACAACGTACAGCTCTCCGCCGGAACGGTGTTTGATTTTGAAAACATCAGCGTTATCAACAACCTGAGCCTCAAGGCGAAGTGGAAGCACGTCCACAGCTACGCCTGCCTCCAGCTTGACAACCCTGTCTTTGGCGGCGCTTTTTCGGCTTACTACGAATACAAGGGACAGATCCATATCAAGATCTGCACCAGCATGGATGAATACTTTGCTGAGGCGCACAGCTTCGTAAACGGCAAATGCGCCTGCGGAGCAAGCATACTTGACGACAAGGTTACTCTCACGAAATACGTGAACGGCGCTAAGAGCGAAATGAAGGCAGTTAAAAACAGCGTCGTTACAATGACTGCGCCTCAGAATCAGGGCGGAAAAATATTCAGCAAGTGGCAGTATAGCTCCAACACCACCGACGGGCAGAACGGCAACTGGTACGATCTGAGCGCTATGCGCACCGTTTCCTTCACCATTCCGGCAAATCTGAGCGTGCGTGCCGTTTACGAGAACGAGCCGTTCAAGCTGACTATCAATTCCTTTAAGTACGGCGATAAGCACGTTGCGTTCCAGTTCAACTACTCTGTCCCGGACAGATTTACGGTGGTAGACGGCGGCCTGATGCTCGGCGACAACGTCAGAATGAAGTTCTGGGATTGCACGATCAAGAGCTTCCTCGGAAGCCAGTATGAGCCGTCGCTGAGAGATGCTGTGAAGGTTTTCGGCGGCGGAACGATCGCGAACAAGATGCTGAATTATGAAACGATCAATGAACCCGGACTTGCCAAACCGATCAAAAAGCCGCTTGCAAGCTTCGGCAAGACCGGCACGGTTGCGCTTGCCTGGCAGACTTACGACAGCGCGGCGTACAGCAAGGCTCTGAATACCAAAACCACGATCAAGGGCTATGATCAGAATAAGTATCCCACCTACGCTATGGGATATATTATTTGCAGGGATAATAAAACCGGCGCATATGTAGGATTTACAACAAACGCTATCTCCGCAACGCTGGAAAACCCGTCAAAGTCTGCGGTTACTACCGTCCCCGTTGCATAATAGGAGGAAATACGAATGAATATGATTAAAAAGACATTTGTCCTTCTGCTGACTCTCTGCGCCGTTTTTGCGATTGCCGCTTTTCCGGCTGCGGCAGATGACGTAATAATAAACCCGGAGCTTATATTCACCCCGCAGACAACGTTCAGCGTGCTTGTTGACGGAACAGCGAGCGGAGCGCTCAGCGGAGTTTACCCCTACGGCGAAACGGCGACGGTAACAGCACCGGACGTTGTCGAAAAGACCTTCCGGTATTGGACAAACGGCGAGGGCGAGGTTATAAGCTACAATAAAGCCCTTACCGTCACAATGTACGCAAACACCACGGTCAAAGCGGTATACGGCGCTTCTGCCGCAAAAGCAAAGACAACAGCGGCTTTTCTGAACGTCACCCGCACCGACGGAGAAATCGTTTTCAATGCAATTGCCTCTGCCGAGGGCGACATCACAGAGGCAGGCATCCGTTACAGCACCACGAAAAGGACGCTCAACGACCTCAAGGGCGAGGACGGAGTTACAGTTGCCGTTGCTGACGAAGCGGCCAACTGGACGCTTGTTGTAACTCCTGAGAATGAGAACACCACCTACTACGCTGTTGTTTACACAACAGTCGGTACTGAGACCACCTACAGCGCCGTCAAGACGGTTAAGCTCTCCGAGCTCCAGAACGGCGTTTCGATGGTCGCAAACCTCGGAGATATTGACATCTCCGGAATAAACGCTGATTTCTGCGTTGTCACCTTCGACGCAAACGGCGGTGAGGGGGCAATGGCACCGCAGGGCGTTGTCAAGGGCGAGGCGGCTGTGCTCAACGCCAACACCTTCACCCGCGAGGGCTACACTTTCAGCGGTTGGAGAACCGGGAAGAGCAGCGGCACCTCCTACAAGGACGGCGACACCGTGACGCTCAGTGAGGATACCACGCTCTACGCACAGTGGAGCTTGAACTTCGCTTCCTCGACCGTTGAAAACATCGTTGTCGAATCTGAGAACGGCGCGATAAAGCTCGAGCCGGAGAAGGCTGCGGCAGGACAGACCGTCAAGGTTACGGCAACCCCGGACGCAGGCTATAAGCTCGCAGAGCTGACCGCTAAGGATGCAGATGGCAAGGAAGTTGAGTTTACGAAGAATGACAACGGCACTTACAGCTTCAAACAGCCGAAAAGCAGAGTAATAGTCGAAGCGAAATTTGCGAAAGTCAAGTTCGTTGACGTTCCGGAAAACAGCTACTACGCAAAGGCAGTCGACTGGGCGGTTGAGAAGAGCATCACAAACGGCACTGACGAAACGCACTTCGCGCCGGACGCGACCTGCACGAGAGCGCAGGCAGTGACCTTCCTTTGGAGAGCGCTCGGCTGTCCGGAGCCGAAAGCTACCAAGTCCGAGTTTACCGATGTCACCGACGCTAACGCCTTCTACTACAAGGCAGTCCTCTGGGCGGCCGAGAACGGCGTAACGAACGGCTACGGCGACGGAAAGTTCGGAGTGAACGATACCGTCAACCGCGCGCAGATGGTGACATTTATGGCTCGCGCGATGAAGGGCAAGGCGAATAGTGCCGAGAGCTTCACCGACGTTCCCGAGGGAGCGTATTTCGCCGACGCGGCTGCGTGGGCAAAGGAAAACGGAATATCCAACGGCATCGGCGGTAATATGTTCGGAAGCAATGAGAATTGCGCCCGCGCTCAGATCGTAACTATGCTTTACAGATATTTCGTGAAGTAAAATAAAACAATTCAAGCCATCTTCCCGAATATGGGAGGATGGCTTGAATCATATCTCAAACCCGCTTGTTATCCCGCCGAGCCTTGCCGTGTCCTTTTTGACGTAGTACATCTCGGTAATCTCCGAGGTCGAGTGGCCGAGGAGGTCGGCGACCTGGCGGGGCGAGAGGGATTTGATCGTGCCGTCGGGCTGCGGTACGCCGTTTACGAGAGTTGTTGCAAAGGTGTGGCGCAGAGAGTGCAGACCCTTTATCTCGATTCCGGCGGCTTCGAGGATGCGATGAAAACGCTTGCGGAAGTTGTTCGGGCGGGTGTAGTTGCCGTTCTCGTCGGGGATAAGAGGCGCATCCTCGCCGAAGTAGAACTCCCTCCGCAGCTTGTTTATCGCCTCGATTGCGGCGCTGTTCAGCGGCACGTCGCGCTTGCTCGTGGCGGTTTTGAGCTTGCCTATTCTCAGCTCCGTGCCGCTTTGAATGTCCATTCCGTCGCGCCTAACGACCTCCTTAACGCCCTGCCGGACGTGGAGGACTCTATTCTCAACATCAACGTCTTTGTTCAGCAGCCCAAGCGCTTCACCGGCGCGAAGTTGACAGCCTTGCGACGGCGACGGAGAGATTTTACGCTTCCGCTATGAGGCTCTTTCAGATGAGGGACAAGCAGTACATTTATATCCCAATGGATATGGACCTGCATTACAACATCTTCACCTACCTCTATCTGCATACAGACCAGTGGGACGAAGCGATGACCGAGGGTACGACGGGTCGCAGACTGTTTCTGGATATGTTTGAGAACGTCCGCAGATTACCCGAGGCGCTCAGGACGTTTCGCGATGACGTTTCGTATATGCTCGACAACTATTTTGAGAATCTTCCGTCGAGAACGAAGAGGGAATACGGCGCAGCGTTCATGCGCTACTACAAGGACATGACTCTTGCGAGGAAACCGGGATACTCGGGAGAGTCATTTGAGCAGAGTTTTCCTGCGCACGTCAATTTCGTGCCGCTCGAAACTGAGGACGGAATCGTGGTTGCGGAGGAGACGAACTTCGGAGAGCTTCCGGCGTTTCTGTATACTGACCTCTATCGCGGGATCATACATGGTAACATACCTCGCCGCTGCCAC
>JAFPWN010000049.1 GCA_017412765.1 Oscillospiraceae bacterium
AAAGAGATGGAAAGAGCGGTGGGAAGCATACTATGCAGCTGCGATATCGCCGTATTTTTCAATTTTCCTCAAAATTTTCACGCCATACACGAAAATACCGCTTCTGGCTTGATCCAAAAGCGGTATTTGTCTACAGTCTGATTGCCACGGCTCCTTAAGGAGCCGTGGCAATCCGTTTCTCTTGTTCAAGGGTATTACGGATTCCCACGCCGGTTTGCGAACCGGCTCGGAATGACGCTTTTTCTTTTTGCAGCGCGCTGTTTATTTTTGCCTTAGATTTCCGTTATCTCAAGTCCATCGCAGGTGTCGAGCATGTGCTTTCCGGCGATAACGGTGATGTTCCGCTCTCCGGCGCACTTGTCGAGTGTTTCGCAGAGGCTGAGAAGGTCAGCCTTGGACGCGGAGATGAC
The DNA here is from genome assembly GCA_017412765.1 of Oscillospiraceae bacterium. Lineage (GTDB taxonomy): Bacteria > Bacillota > Clostridia > Oscillospirales > Oscillospiraceae > RUG626. Next base: position 411 of record JAFPWN010000049.1, read on the forward strand.
CTCCCTTGCGATGCGGGCGATATCCTCATAGGTCGTGCCGTTCAGATAGCGCTGCTCCGAGATATACATCTGCGTGCGGACGTTGAGCAGCGGATCGAAAGCCTTCGTCGCGGCGAGGATAGGAGCGGTGAGGTCGGGGTCGGAGGCGAGGAACTCGCGCATAAAGTCGGCGGCCTTGTCGTAAACGCCGAGGCTTCTCGCGGGCTTCGGGTCGCGGTAGCTGTAATAGTAGCTCTCGCCCTCCGGGGTCTGACGGAAGCCGGTGCCGTAGGCGCCGCCGAGAACTCTGACCTCGTTCCAGAGGTAGGAGAAGGTCAGGATATTCTGAAGAACGTAGCTCGCGCCGGTAAACTCTCCGTCAAATGTCGCGCCCTTGACTGCGTAGGCTACGGGTGCGGGGATAGCAATTCCGGCGGGCGCAGTCTTTACGGGAGCGTAATCGCTCTTGGCACTCGCCTCTCCCTCGGGGAGCGCGGCGATGAGCTTCTTTGCGGCGCTCTTTGCCTCCTCGGATGCGCCGACTGTCAGCCTTGCGCGGCAGAAGAGCTTTTCAGCCATTGCCTTAAGCTCGCCTCCGAGCGACTCGGGCGCGTCCTCCGTGAGCTTTCTGAGCTTCTCGATAAAGCTCGCGCCGCCGAGCCGCTCCTTTGCCATGCCCGCGCCGGAGATCGAAGCGCCGGTGCGGAGTATGCCGTACATATGACCGGCGCCGATAAGCGCCATTTTCAGCTCGTTGAGATTCTGAGCGAGGAGATTTTTCACCGCCTGCTTATCGTCAAAGCGGGTCTTTGTGAGCATCTCCGCTATGAGCGAGGCGGCGTTTTCACCCTCGGCGGCAAGCGCGCCCATAGAAACCGTGAGGAACGCGCGCACGTCGCCGGATTTTGTTCTGAACGCGGCGGTGTCGAAGCTGAGACGGCCGATGCGCGCCTTCGCCTCGGACTGAAGCTCTGCACTCGTCCGATCCTCGGTCGGAAGCTTGGAGATGAGCTTAGTCAGAAGCGCTGCCTTCCAGAGCTCGTCCGCGCCTACGTCGGAGCATTCAAACCACAGATCCATATTCGCAAGGCTGCTGCCCGTCGCGCTCTCGAGTACCGTCACGCCGTCAACGGAAGCTATGTTCGGGGTTATATCCTTCGGGGTCGGGTCGATATCGCTGAGCGCGAGGACGGGTATCTTCGCCTTGTCCTCCTCGGAATCGGGAGTCTGCTGCCACGCTCTGACGGCGGCAAGCTCCGCCTTTTTCTCCTCAAGCTCCGCCTCAGACCACTTATCCTGCCTTGCCTTGACTCTCGCTCTCTCGTCGGCGAGCTTCGCCTCTCCGAGAGTGGTGCTCGGAACGAGGACTCCGGTCACGCAGGAGCGGTTATCGAGCAGGAGCACTCTTATAAGCTCCTCGAAGTAGCCGCCGGCGGCCATATTGCGCTCAATGTCGCCCAGCGCCTTATCGCAGGTGAGGTAGAGCGCGGGATCGCCGCCGTAGAGCCAGCTGTCGAGCATCGTAAGCCCCTCCGCGAGAGAGCGCGAGAAGCCGGAATCCTTGTCGCGCAGCTTGAACGCGAAGCGGTTGTAGCTCGCCCTGATGCGCTTTTCCTCTACGCCCTTGTCTGCAATCTCACCCAGCACCTCGCGGACGGTTTTTCTGATCTCATCGAGCTTGTCCTCGTCGGTATTGCGGAAGATAAGACCTCCCGCCAGCTCCTGAATACCGTCGTTTACGCTGAAATCGACGTCCTCGGCAAGCCCCTTTTCAAGTATCGCCTTTTTGAGCGGCGCGTCGTTGTCGCCCGCGAGGTAATCCGCGAGGATATTCGCGGCGTAGACCTTCTCCTGCTCCTCAAAGGTGCCGAGAAGCCAGCCTATGCCGATCATGCCGCGGCCCTTCGGATCCTCCTCCGCGCCGATCTCATACTCAAATCTCTCGGTCTTCGGCTCGACGCTTCTCTGGAACGGAATGGAGAAGTCTGCGTCGAGGCGCTCGTAGGGCGCGAAGAACTCCTCAAGCTTTGCGAGCGCGGCGTCGATATCGACGGAGCCGACGAGCATCGTGCGGGAGTTCGACGGGTGATAATACTTCTTATGCATTTCGATGAAATGCTCATAGGTGAGGTCGGGAATGGTCGAGGGCTCGCCGCCGGAATCGTGGCGATAAGTCGTGTCCGGGAAGATGAGCGACTGCATTTTCGTCATCAGCAGCTCGTCCGGGTCGGAGTAGGCGCCCTTCATCTCGTTGAGAACTACGCCCTGATACTCCGCGACGTTCTCCTCGTTTATCTCATATCTCCAGCCCTCCTGACGGAAGATCGCGGGGTTCGTGTAGATATTGGGGTGGAGCACAGCGTCGAGATAGATATCCATGAGGTTCAGGAAATCCTTCCTGTTGCGGCTCGAGATGGGGTAAACGGTCTTATCGGGGTAGGTCATCGCGTTCAGGAAGGTGTTTACGGAGCTTTTCAGCAGCTCCACGAACGGATCCTTTATCGGGTACTTCGCGCTTCCGCAGAGAACGGAATGCTCGAGGATGTGGAAAACGCCGGTGGAGTTTTCCGGTATCGTCTTGAACGCGATGCCGAACGCCATATTCTCGTCCTCGCGGTTTATCCACGCGACCTCAGCGCCGGTCACCGCGTGGGAAAATTCGTAAAGCTCGCCGTCGAGCTCGTCAATGCGGCGAACGTGCCGCAGTTCAAAGCCGTGGTATATTTTTCCTGTTTCCATGCTTATTTCCTCTCCTGTGGTTTAATTTATTTAACAAGTCGATTATAGCATAGTATAACCCCGTTAGCAAATGAATTATTTGAGAATTGTTTATGTCATTTTCGGCTATTTGGCATAAAACAAGCTTGTCAACTCCGGCTATATATGTTAAAATTTAACAAATACCCACCCGGGAGGTAATAAAATGAGAAAAACGAAGATAATCTGCACCCTCGGTCCCGCGACCGATGACGAAAACGTACTGCGTGCTATGATAAACGCGGGTCTGAACGTAGCCCGCTTCAACTTCTCCCACGGCTCCTACGCCGACCACGAAAAGCGACTTAACGAGGTAATAAAGCTCCGCAGCGAGATGGGGCTGCCCATCGCCGCGCTCCTCGATACGAAGGGCCCCGAGATCCGTCTCGGCGACTTCGAGGGCGGCGAGGCCGAGCTTATCCCCGGCGCGAAGTTCACGCTCACGACGAGCGAGATCCTCGGCACCGCCGAGCGCGCCTACGTCAACTACGACGGGCTTCCCGGCGACGTAAGACCCGGCAACTTCCTGCTCATAAACGACGGACTGATAAAGCTCTGCGTGGACTCCGTCCGCGCCGGCGAGATCGAGTGCACCGTCATCGACGGCGGCAAGGTGTCAAATCACAAGGGCGTGAACGTCCCGGGCGTATCTCTCCGAATGCCCTATCTCTCAGCGCGCGATATGTCCGACCTCCAGTTCGGCAAGGAGCATGACTTCGACTTCATCGCCGCCTCCTTCGTAAGAAACGCCACCGACGTCAATATTCTCCGCAACTACTGCGACGCGATCGGCTGGAAGGACGTCAAGATCATCTCCAAGATCGAGAACGCCGAGGGCGTTGAGAACGTTGACGCCATTATCGAGGCTTCCGACGGCATCATGGTCGCCCGCGGCGATATGGGCGTTGAGATAAGCTTCGAGCTTATCCCCGCGATCCAGAAGATGATAATCAAGAAGGTCTACGAGGCGGGAAAGATAGTCGTCACGGCGACGCAGATGCTCGAGAGCATGATAACCAATCCCCGCCCGACCCGAGCCGAGATAACCGACGTCGCCAACGCGATCTACGACGGCACGAGCGCGATAATGCTCTCCGGCGAGTCAGCCGTAGGCAAGCACCCCGTTGACGCCGTCAGAACTATGGACATGATCGCCCGCACCACGGAGTCCGACATCGACTACATCCACCGCTTCCGCGACCGTGCTCCGGCGGAGAGCAACGCCATCCACTCCATAACGAGCGCTATCGGTCACGCGACTGTTTCCGCCGCGAACGACCTTAAGGCATCCGCTATAATCACCGTAACAAAAACCGGCTACTCCGCGAGAATGATATCGAAGTACCGCCCGGAGACTATGGTCGTCGGCGCGACCACGAGCGAGAAGGCGTGGCGTCAGCTGAACCTCAGCTGGGGCGTTTTCCCCGTTATGTGCGAGGTAAAGCAGAACACCGACGAGCTTTTCGACCACGCCGTCGAGGTCTCTCTCGCCGCAGGCGCCATCAAGAAGGGCGATACGGTCGTAATAAGCGCGGGCGTGCCGCTCGGCATCGCCGGCAACACCAATATGCTCAAGGTACACGAGGTCAGATAATGCACCCTGTCGTCATAATCGCCGTCGCCGCGGCGCTCATCGTCGTTACAGTCGCGGGCTGCGCCTTTATGAAGCCCTCCGACCCTGAGGAGTATGTTTCCGGCGGCACCACCGACAACACCGATCCAGACGCGCCGAAGGTCATAAAATCCGAGGATATGACCTCGTTTTACTGCTATGTCAATCTTCTCGGCTATGACACCGCGGATTATCCCGAGATCACCGAGATGAAGTACACATTTGAGGCGAGTCTTGAAAAAGACGGCAAAGAGAAAATGGCCGCGCTTCAGGACATCGTAAAGCGCTACGATTTCGCGCAGTATAACGGCATTTCCCGCTACACCGCCGGGCTGCCGGATCATTTCGGCGCGACGATAGACATCTCCTACGCCTCCGGTGAGCGCATCTATGCCGACCACAATCAGGATACGCTTCTGCCCGTGGAGGCTGTGCGCGAGCTTGTTGTTCTCTTCCGCGGCGAGATCACCTTCACGAGCATCTCTATGGACGAGGCGGCAAAAATGATGGCTGAGCGCGGCGATTACGTTCTCCTCGATGTCCGCACCGACGAGGAGTACGACGAGGGGCACCTCCCCGGCGCGTATATCGTCCCGCTCGACGATATATGGTCTATAAACGAGGACTCTCCGTGGAGCCGCGACCAGCTCATTCTCGTCTACTGCCGCTCAGGCCGGCGCAGCAAGCTCGCCGCAGAGGAGATGTGCAAAATGGGCTACACGAACGTGGTCGAGATCGGCGGCATAATCGACTGGAAGGGCGAAATTGAAAAATAAACTTATCGGGCAGGTAAAATACCTGTCCGATTGTTTTAAATCCCTCCACGAGCCCGAGGGCGCTCGCGACCGACCTGCTGGCGCGGGCAAACGGGGTTATGTATGAGCAGGTTGTAAGCCAGAAGGGTCATACGCTTCACAGTTTTACAAAAACACCTGAAACACCTTAAAGACCTTAATCTTATTATATATATTATTATATATTATTATGTAATGTGTTTCGGGAGTTTAATGAGATTAAGGTGTTTTACACCCTTACAGACTGTGGGCAAAAACCGTAGGGGCGGTTAGCACTCCCGCCAGACAGGCGCAAGCATAAACTTGCGCTGTCAAGGGCAAAGCTTATGCGAAATGGCTTTCAGCTCCCCATTTTTCGTGGCATAATTGAGAAAATCAAAAATGGGGGTAACTATATGAAAAAGGCAATTTCCCTGCTTCTCAGCGCTGTTCTGCTCCTCTCCGCTGTCGCCTGCACCGGCGGCGCGCCGACCGAAAAGCCCGGTGACGAGCCGCCTCAGAGCGCGTCCGGCGAGCCGGCGGTCAACGATACCCCGGCAGCCGCAGAAATACCAGAGCACGGCAAGGCCGACCGCTCCTCTCTCGCCTACGTCGGCGCGATCGACAAGTACCTCAGGAGCGACTGGTCCGGCTATTGGATCTGGACAAAGAGCTGCAGCGAGGACAGCTACGTCTCGTTCCGCAAGACCGTTACCGTCTCCGCAGACGAAACGGCGACCGCATTTATCTCCTCCGTCGATAAATACGTCCTTTTCCTCAACGGGGAGATGGTCGTCCTCGACGGCTCGGTAAAGCGCGGCCCCACGCCGTATGACACCTACTACGACACCGTTTCCCTCGACCTCAGGTCCGGCGATAACGAGATTGCCGTTCTCGTGGCCTTCAACGGCCGCAGCGGCGACGGCTCCATCGTTCCCGTTATGGCAAACGCCGACGGCGATATGGATCCGCAGGCGGGATTCCTGTTTGAGATGGACACCTCCGCCGGAAAAATCGTCTCCGACGCAAGCTGGAAGTGCGCGAGAAACGCCGCGTACAAGAACCGCGCCACCGGCGGCAAGGACTACGTCCGCTACGATCAGAGCTCGATGCTCGCAGAGCGCAACGTCTTTTACAACGCCGCCGACTCAATGGGCGACTGGACTTCCCTCAGCTATGACGACAGCTCCTGGGAGGACGCGACGATCATCGCCCGCCCCGGCGATCTGCCCTTCGGCGATATATACGACGCGATGATAAAGACCCCGAAGTTCGGCGAGCTCGTCGATTTTGAGAGCGAGTATATCGGCTCCGCTCTCGCCGCCGACACAACGCTCGAGCTTCATCTCCCCGGCAATATGCAGTTTACATGGTATATCGAGCTTGAGTCCGACGCCGGCAAGGCGCTCACGTTCTGCACTAACACCTACGCCGACAGGCAGGGACTCCAGAACTTCAAGGACACCTATCTTACCGCCTCCGGCGCGCAGAGCTACGAGAACTATCCCTGGAGATCCGGCTCCGTTCTCTATATCGAAGCTCCCGCCGGCGTGAAATTCACCCGCATCGCATACCGCCCCTCCGGCTTTAACGGCGAGTGGGCAGGCTCCTTCACCTCCTCCGACGCCGCGCTCACCCAGCTCTGGCAGGAGAGCATCAACACGATTGCGATCTGCATGCGCGACACATATATGGACTGCCCCGAGCGCGAGCGCGGACCCTACATGGGCGACGCCGCAAATGAGATCGACGCCGCGCTCTACGCCTACGACGGCGAGGGACTTGAGATAACGAAGAAGGCGATCCTCGCCTGCGTCGGCTGGACTCTCACCGACGGCGCGATCCCCTCCCGCGCTCCGAGCCAGAAGCCGCAGGAGATCCCGAATCAGTCGCTCTCCTTTATGACCACCGCTTACCACTATTGGCTCCACTCCGGCGACGCCGACACGATGAACGCATATTACGACGCTTTTGTGAATTATCTCAAGCTCTATGAGATTGGTGATAACGGTCTGCCGCTCTACCGCGACGGAAGCTGGACCTGGAACGACTGGGGCAACAACATCGACACCGAGCTTTTACAAAGCGCGTGGTACTACTACGCACTCACAGTCACGGAAAAGCTTGCCGCCGACCTCGGGCGCGAGTTCGATTCCGAGCTTAAAGCGCGCATGACCTCCTATGAGGGCGCGTGGCGCGATTATTACTACACTCCGGACGGCTTCAAGGCGCCCGACAGCCGCTTTATCGACGACCGCGCCAACGCGCTTTTGGTCCTCGGCGGACTTATCACCGACGAGTCCGATATCGAGCTTGTCACAAAGGTTCTCGACACCACCTATGAGGCGAGCCCCTATATGGAAAAGTTCGTTCTCGAGGCGCTCTGCCGGCTCGGCAGGCAGGATCTCGCCATCAAGCGCATAAAGGCGCGCTACGATCTCATGGTAACCGATTCGTGGGATACTCTCTATGAGCAGTTCAACGACGTAACCGGTACATATAACCACGGCTGGACGAGCGCTCCGCTCTACATTCTCTCGAAGTACGTCGCGGGCATCCGCCCCGTCAAGGCAGGCTGGGAGGAATATGAGATCGTCCTCTCCGGCGCGCTCGAGGATTACACCTGCACAGAATGGACGCCGAAGGGTATTATCACAGTCGAAAAGAGCGGCGAGAGCGTAAAGATCACCGCGATCGACGCGAAGGGCACGGTCATTCTCCCGAACGGCGAGGTACACGAGATCACAAGCGCAGGTGAATATAATTTTTGATCTGAGGTTTAAAAATGAAAAGAATACTTCCGATTCTTATCCTTTTCGCGCTTTTACTTACCGCCTGCGCCGCGCCTGCGGAGCCGGTAAATGATGAGCCCTCAGAGCCGCCGGTGCTTGAGAGGCTCGAGATAGTTTCATATCCCGACAGAACGGAGTACGCCGCAGGTGAGATTTTCGACCCGACGGGGCTTGTCGTAAATGCCATAATGTCCGACGGAAGCGTTCAGGAGAACGTTGAATGGTCAAGCGAGGAGACTGTAATTGTGAACCGCATGGAATCAGTCAAGGTCGAATGTCTCGGCAAAAAGCTCACGATACCCGTAAAGGTCTATCTTGCGGGCAACGCCGAGGAGTACTCGGTCGCAAACACCGCGACTGTCGAGAACAGCCCGGTCAAGGGCAACACCTACTTCTGGCTCGGCTCCTCAGTTACCTTCGGCGCCTCCTCCGAGGAGGAGAGCATGGTCGATTTCTTCGCTAAGAAATGGGACTGCACCTGCATTAAGGAGGCGGTCTCCGGCACGAAGCTCACAGCCGCCGCAAGCCAGAGCTACGTCGAGCGCTTCAACAAGTATCTCGAGAGCGCCGACCGCGCCGAGCACCTCGACGGCTTCATCTGCCAGCTCTCCACGAACGACACCTCCGATCCCAAGGGCTTCGGAATGGTCATGCCGGATATGATCACCGACTACACCTATTTCGACACAGCGACCACCTTCGGCGCAATGGAGTACATCGCCGCTAAAGTCAAAGAGGTCTGGGGCTGCCCCGTGTACTTCTACACGAATCCCCCGTTCGGCAACGCAAACTACGTCCCCATGGTCGAGGCGCTCGAGCTGATGGCTCCGAAGTGGGATATTACGATCATAGATATGTACCGCGATGAGGAGTTCAACGCCATAACGGACGCTGAGCGCGCTCTCTACATGGCGGATACAATCCACCCCACGAAGGCAGGCTACCGCGACTGGTGGCTGCCGAAGTTCGAGGAAGCAATAATAAAATAAATTTACGGCGAAGCTCATCTGAGCTTCGCCGTCAGACTTTAGGCAAAAAAGAAAAGCGTCGGATCAAGGAGGCGAGGATCTGTGAAGGGGCCGGCCGAGAGGCCCCTTCACGTCGCATAACCCGCCCGCAGGCGTCATATTTGCACTCCGTGAGTGCAAATATGTTCGATGCGGAGACTTTGTCGACGCATCTTCGCCGTTTCTGTTATCACCATATCCATTTTTATATCGTGCGTTTCAGCCGGAACGTCACAGAGGAGCTTATCAAAGCAAAGGCAGAGCTTGAAAATCTCTCTTCCCGCAAGGAATCTGTCGTAATATCCCCTTCCGTGACCGAGGCGGTTTAAATCTTTCGACGCGGCGGCGCACGGCACTACCGCAAGGTCTATTCCCCCGCTCCACGCTTCGCCGTCAGCCGGCTCCGGTATGCCGTAAGCGCCGGGTTTCAGCGCTTCAAGCGAGCGTATTTCCACCGCGGTCATATTCTCCCCAACGCATTTCGGCACGAGAACGGTTTTGCCGCGCTCCAGTGCGTTTTCGATAACGCCCCTTGTCTCCGGCTCTCCCGGCATGGATACGTAGATAAAAACGGTCTTCGCGGCGATATATTCCCGGGTTTGCAAAAGAGCCGCTTCTATGCTCTCCGAGGCGGTTTTTTCGTACTCAGGCGTTAAGTTTTTTCTTATTTCGGCGCATCTGAGGCGCAATTCTCTCTTATTCATACACATAAATTATCACGCCCTTTGACTTTCGTCAAGGGCGTGATGTCTATCTGAAATTGCTGTTAAGATATGCCGAGCTGAGCTGAAGGCTCTTTATCGGGGAGCCGTCCGCCCAGTTTTTGTGGCTCTCCAGAATTACGGCGTCAATGCCGCAGTTCTTAGCCGCCTCCGTCAGTCTGTCGAGCGGCATATTGCCATAGCCGAGCTCCATGCTGTCAGCCTTCAGTATCGGCGTTATGCCCTTGCCCTTCATTCTTATGCCGCGATCGTTTACGTGCCAGAGCTTCATTCTTGCGCCGAGGCGCTTCATCCACTCGCCGGCGTCGGCGCCCGCGTCCGTGAACCAATAGCTGTCAAACTCAAAATTGACCTTCTCCGGGTCCGTGCGGCTCATGATATACTCATACGCCGTCGTGTCGCCCGCGCGCCTCAGCTCACAGTTGTGGTTGTGGTAGAGGAGCGAAACTCCGCCCTTTGCGAGTATCGCGCCGTACTTATTGAGGTCATCACAAAGAGAGCTCAGCGCTGTCGTATCCGAATAGTCGAAGTTGTACATACCCGTGATAACGACGTATTTCGTGCCGAACGACGCCGCCTCGGCGATCACCCTGTCAGGGTCGGTCTTGATCGTGCCGAGATCCTCGTGAACGCTGACTACTCCGAGCCCGGCGCTGCGCAGAAGTCCGTGCCAGTCAAAAGCACCGCCCCTGCCCACCGGCATACCCGCCGCCTTCGTCAGCGCGCGTACGAAGATCGAGGTCGGGCGTATCATAAACCCGTTAAGCTCGACAGCGTCGTAGCCCGCGAGCTTGATCGCGGCGAGCGTATCGCCCGCCTCGCTCTCAGAGCGCGTTACCGTGCCGAGCATGATCTGCTGTACTGCCTTTTTAATCACGTTTCTGCCTCCTCTTCCTTGCTTTTTTAACGATGAAAACGATCGCAAATATCACCGCCGTCAAAGTCGAGTGCCTCGTCCGGTTCGGCGAAGTAGACTATATCGCCCCTTTTCGGACTCTCTGCGCGCGCCTGCGGCGCGATTGCGATCATGAGAACGAGTGCGAGAATAATTGCAGTTTTACTTTTCACAGTATCACCTTACAGTCGGAGCCGCCCCGAAGGACGGCTCCATATAGAGGAAGGAAAAATGAAGGATCAGTCTTTCTTGTTCTTCTTGGAGCTGATTACCCACATAACGGCGCTGAGTACGGTCAGAACTCCGAAGAAGGCGGTCGCGCCGTAGAGAGCAAGCTGCCACCACGGGGTGACGGTGATGATCTCGGCGTTGCCGATATTCATAGCGTGGGAGTGAGTTACGTTGTAGGCGATGTTCTTCGCTCTCTCCTGAACGGCGGTGACAACTGCAGCGTTGCCTCCGAGGTCGTCAAGAGTGCTCATGCCCATGCCGTAGCCATCCCAGAGATCCTGACCGGCAAGCACGCCGTAGCGGTAATCCATGTACTTCGCGTAGACGGAGCAGTCGGTGATTGCAGCGCCCTCCATACCCCACTCATCGCGGAGTATGCCGGTCATAAGTCCGTGATGTGCGCCGCTCCATACAACGCCGAGGCGGTTAAAGGAGCTCATTACGTTGCCGCGGGACTCGCTGATCGCCTTCTCGAACGGCTCGAGATAGAGCTCACGGATTGCCTGCTCATTAGACCAGGTGGCAACGCCGTAGCGTCCCTCCTCCTGATCGTTGAGGGCGAAGTGCTTCATAAAGACGTAAACGCCCTTGTTGCGGATAGCGTTGACCTCAACCTTGGCGACCTCGCCGGAGAGCCAGCCGTCCTCGCCGTAATACTCGAAGTTACGGCCGGAGTAGGGAGTTCTGTGGATGTTGCCGCCGGGGCCGTAGAGACCGGCGTAGACCTTGTCAGCTCCCTCAGGAGTGGCGTGGAGGAAGTCCTCGCCTATGCAGGAGCCCATGTCCTCGATAAGTTCGCGGTTGAAGGTCGCCGCCATGACGTCCTCGGAGGTGTAAGCCATAGCGGAGGCGCCGCCCATGAGGCTGGCTGTGAAGCCCTGCGGGCCGTTCTCATCGAGAGTGCCGGGAAGTCCGATGGTCGGGGCTGCCTCGGTGAAGTGGAAGCCGTTGTAGATGAGGGTCGTCATCTCCTCGTAGGGCATCTGGCTTATAAGCTCTGCCCAGCGGGGATCGTCGTAGTCAGCCTCAGCCATATCGCCCGCCTTGAGAGTTCCGGCGGCGCCGACTGTCGGCATAGTCGCGTTCGGATAGTACTTTGCGATCATCTTCTCCATGATGGCGACGTGACCCGCGTCATCGTGGGTGAGACCGTCAGCCCACATCTCTTCGGTGATGCGGAGAGACTGTGTGGTGGGATAAGTGCCCTGCCAGTCCTGGCGCGAGAGATAGGTGTAGGTCTGACCGCCGTTGCCGGAGTATTTATTGAGGTCAGCCTCGTCAAAGAGGTTTGTGATGGCGTTGCCGGTCTTCGCGGAAACAGCGAAGGTGGTCTTGTCGAAGGTGTCGTTAGTCCACTTTGCCGCAAGAGCCGCGTTTCCAACGTTCTGACCCTTTGCCGCGAGGATGTTCTGAACCGCGTCGTGTGCGTTCTTGCCGACGGTGAAGTAGTAGTCGCCGTCCTCGAAGATGTAGGTCTTGGCGTTGTTCGCATCGTAGCTTGTGAGGTCTGCGCGGTCTATGTCGATGGTGAAGTGCTCGGTCGCGCCGGCGGCGATCATCTTCTTGTCGAAGCCGCAGATCTCGACAGCGGACTTCTCGACGAGATTCTGCTTATCGTAATCGGTGTAGGGGCTCTGGAAGTAGATCTGAACGGTGTGCTTTCCGTCAACACTTCCGACATTCTTAACGTCAACCTCTGCGGTGAAGGAGCCGTCAGCGTTCGGGGTGAGCTTGAAGTTACTGTACTCGAAATCGGTGTAGCTGAGTCCGTAGCCGAACGGGAACGCTACGCAGTCGTCGTAGCTCCAGTCGCCGGAGTTGCCCTGGCCGAGAACGGAGTCCTCGTAGCGGGTCTCGAAATAGCGATAGCCGACGTAGATGCCCTCCTGATATACAACGTAGTCGCTGTTACACTTTGCGATGCCGGGGTCTGTGTTGTTCTGCGCGGACTCGACCTCGTAATCTGCGCCGTTAGTCCAGCGGTAAGCGCCGAAGTTCTCCATCGCGGGAGCGGAGTGGTTATCCTTCATGAAGGTGTCAACGATGCGTCCGGAGGGGTTGACGTCGCCGCAGAGGATATCCGCGACGCCGCGGGTGCCGGTCATACCGACGTCGCCGATCCACAGAACGGCGTCGATGCCATATTTATCGACGAAGTCGAGCTGGAGCGCGTTGGAGGAGTTGAGGAGGACGACGATCTTCTTGAAGGTGCCGTCAGCCTTGAGCTTTTCAAGGTTCTCGAACATATCTATCTCCTCTTTGCAGAGGCGGAGGTAATCGCCGTCGGTCATGTACTCCTCAAGCTCGGGAAGTCCACTGGGAAGGTCAGCGCCCTCGCCGCCGGAGCGGGAGAGAACTACGAGAGCGACATCGCCGTAGCTTGCCCAGGTCTTTTTAAGCGCGTCGGTGTACTTCTCCCAGGGTACCTCGTTTATGCGGTACTGTGCCTGGTTGCCGCCGGTGGTGTCGGCGTTTACGCGCTTATAGCCGGCGGAAGCATAGAACTTCCACTGCTCGGGGTTTACGGTATCCTCGCCGAAGGACTCGATAAGCGCGGTGCGGAGGGAAACGGCGTCGTCAGCTGCCATAGAGCCGGAGCCGGTGCCGCCGTAGATGAGGTTGAAGCTGGACTGGGAAAACGGGGTGAACTTCGTGCCCTTAGCAAGAGGAAGGGTATTGTCGCGGTTAATGAGAAGCGCGGCGCCCTCGCCCTCGATCTGGCGGCATAGCTCAGCCTCGTGGGCAACGAGCTCCTCCTCGGAGTCCCATGCCGTCCAGTAATAGATCTTTGCGTCGGGGTCGGAAACTATCTTCTGAGTCTGCGCCTTCAGCGCTACGTTAATGACGCTTGCAAAGCCCTGCGTTACGGGGATAGCTACGATGCAGACAACAAGAAGCACAGCGAAAATCGGGGTCAGGATCTTCCAGATAAGACCTTTTTTCATCCTTTTCTGCTCCTTTTCATGAAAAATAGGGATAATTATAGGGCGGACAGAGAATATCCGCCCTATGTAGAGTTCAGATTATGCCTTTGCGGTGGCAACGATGCCGTCGAGGGTGAACACGTCGGCGCCGGCGCCTGCCCAAACCTGCTCGAAGGCGCCCATCTCAGCGGGCTTGCCGGTAACGGTAAGCTCGGTGCCGTCCTCATTGAGGGAGTAGGTGAAGCCGTCCTTGGCAAAGCCGTAAGCGAATACGTCGCAGGTCATGTCGGTGTCGCTCGTGAGGTACATAGCCATCATGTCAGCGGCGATGTATGCGCCCTTGAGAGCGAGCATGCTCTTGTCTTCGTTGAGGAGATATGCGTGGGGAACGTTCGGGAAGATCTGAGCGCCGTAGCCCTCGAGCTCGCCGTCAGCGGCGATCACAACGGCATTACCGACCTTCTCATAGGTTATAGCCATCTCAACAGCTGCCTTGAAGGTGCCCTTGCCGTCCTCGCCGAGGGTGAGCTCAGCCGGGAACTGCTGATCGCCGAGAGCGACGGTGGTGGTGTAAGGAGCGTCAGCGGCAACCTCAACGGAGCCGAGAGTGGAGGTGTCGGCGCAGGTAAGAACGTAGTCGATGGTCTCGCCGTTGCCGGGGTCGCGGCTGAAGGTGAAGGAAGCGGTGCCGTTCTCGTTTGTAACGTCTACCTTCTCGCCTGCAACGGATACGGTCACGCCGCTCTCGTCTACGTTCCACTTGCCCTCAGCTGCCTGATCGTAGCCGACGTAGATAAGGAGAGTGCCGTCCTCCTGAGCATAGGCGGTAGCGCCGTTCTCAGCGGTAAACTCAGCGATGTGGTCAGGAGCGGTGAACTCCTTCTTGTAAGCCTGGATGAAGGCGTTAGCGTCAGCATAGGTCTTGGTCTCGCCGCCGGAAAGGGTGGCAACGCGGCTGTAGCTCATGCCGGGAACTACGGGGAAGGTGAGGTCGAAGCTGTACTCGCCGGCAACGTCATAGGCGTAAGCGGTCTGATCGTTGGAGGTGGTGCCGTCCTCGTTGACGTAGGCAAGCTTGATCTGGAGGCAGGCAACGCCGTCCTTCTCAACTTCCTTCCAGGTGCCGGAGAGGAAGCTTGCTTCATAGGTGGGGTTGGTGGCGGCGTCGGAGGCGTCGTACTGACCGAACTTATAGCGGTCAGCGACTGCGGTGCCGTCAGCATTGAGGTTCAGAAGGAACGCCGCGTTCAGCATGGAGGCGTTAGCGCCCTCCTCCTCATAGGTGCCGGTGAGCTGATAGCTCTTGGACTCGGCAGCGGGTGCGTCACTCTGCGCGGGGGTATCGTTCTGTGCGGGGGTGGAAGACGGGGTATCGTTCTTCGCGGGGGTATTGCTGTTTCCGCCGGAGCAGGCCGCGAGCGCGAAAACGAGCGTAAGCGCAAGGATAAGTGCAAGTGCTTTCTTCATTTCATTTTCCTCCAGATTATTTTTTATTGTGTTCCATAAAAGCCGCGACGACGGTGAGAAGAGCCGCAGCGGCAAAAATGACTGCAAAAATGATCGCAAGCGTGGGATTTCCGCCGAAGAACGGCACTCTTGTGAGCACGTCGGCGAGGGGATACGCGGTCTCGACGAGGTGCGCCGCAAGCGCGACGGAGACGCAGGCGGAGGCGCAGATCGGGGTAAACGGCAGGCGGAAGAGCTCACCGGCGATCCCTATAGCTCCGCCGGCTGCGGCAAGGGCAAAGACGAGCCACTTGAATACTCTGTCCCACTCCCCTGTTACGGGGTCGGCGGTGAGAGCGTAGGCGATGAGGTATGCAACAGAGCCGCAGAGGGCGACGGCGCCGCCGACAGAGGCGAGCCAGAAGCCGATTTTCCTATTCTTCAGCATCACTTTTCCTCCTTCTTCGCTCTCAGAGAACTAATGATGTACATCGCAAGGCTCGCGGCGGTGAGTACTCCTATGCCGATGTTGATCGCAACTACGGTCGGCTTCCACCACGGGGTGAAGTCTTCAACGGCGACCTCCTTGGAGAGACCGTTGATGAGGTTCGAGCGGCTCATCGAATAGAGGTAATACTTCGCTACATCGCGGAGCTTTGACCAGATAAAGCCGTCGCGGTCCTTTGTGAGGTAGTTCGACGCCTCTGCAACTCTGCCCGGGTCGTTATTGAACTGGTTGGTGCCGGCGCGGAGAGCGTCGCCGGTGCCCATGTAGGAGGCGGAGTCCTTGGAGGAGTCCGTCATGTTGATGCCGGTGAAGCCCCATTCCTCTCTGAGAACGCCGGTCATGGTCTCGTAGTCGGAGGCGGTGGGTATGCAGCCGATGCGGTTGTAGGCTGTCATCGTGCCGAGGGAGTGGCCCTTGGAGAGTCCGCCCTCGAAGCCCTTCAGGCAAAGTTCGCGGTAGGTCTGCTCGGTCATGAAGGTGGCAACGCCGTGGCGGTTAGTCTCCTGATCGTTGCCGCAGAAGTGCTTGAACATTCCGGCAAGACCCTTTTTCGCCATAGCGGTAGTCTGCAGCTCGCCGCAGATGTAGCTCATTATCGCATCCTCGGAGTAATACTCGAAGTTGCGTCCGGAGTACGGAGTTCTGTGGATGTTGCCGCCGGGCGCGTAGGTGTGGCGGAAGCCGATCCAGAAGCTCTCCTCACCGAAGTAGTAGCCGCGCTCGGCGATAAGCTCCTTGTTGAAGGTGCTCGCCGCGAGCATCTCGGCGCCGTAGAGCACGCCGCCGGACTGGTATCCGTCGGGGCCGTCGCCGCCGGCGTACGCCGGGAAGTCGATGGAAGAGAGATTGTCAATGCCCATCTTATCGCCGACTATCTGGCAGAGCTCGGAGACCGTAAGCTCGTCGATGAGCTTTTCCCACTGTTCGTCCTCAAAGGGAACGTCCTTCATATCGATGAAGGCAATGCCGTTATCAGCCTTATATGTAAAGGTGCTGATGTCGGGCGCGTCAGCGGGCTTAACATACTGGAAGTTCTCCATGAGATTCTTTATCTCATCGGTGGCGGTGAGAGTTGAAACTGTGTCGGGGAAGGTGTTCCAGTCGCCGCGGGTCATATAGGTAACCGAGCCGGGGATGAAGTAGTTCACGTCCCTGTCCTCGAAGCGGTTTGCCACCACCTCGCCGGTGTAGGGGCTGACGGCGTAGGTCGTGTTGTCGGTCGCGTCGAGCGTGACCTTTACTGCGTTTGCGGCGTTGCCGATGATGGCGTTGCCGTCAGCGTCGATGAGATTTTCCGCGCCCTTTGCTGCGAGGACGTTGTTGAGCGCGTCGTGCGCGCCGTTGCCTACGGAGAAGTAGTAATCGCCGGCGTCAAAGACGTAAGCGCCTTTTCTGGAGCCGTCGGCGCCGTTGACGGCGTTCGCGTCATAGGTTGCGAAGATGTAATCGGAGCACTCGATGTTGACTGTCTCGCTCTCGCCGGCGGCGAGGTACGAGGACTTGCCGAAGTCCACGAGCTGGATGGCGCTCTTTTCCGCCATCCCCTCCTCCCACGGCTGGGAGACGTAGAGCTGGACGGGGGTCTTGGACTTTCCGGCAAAGCCGCCGAGGTTCGTGACCTTTACGGAGGCTGTCACGGTGTGGCTGTCGCGGTTCCACTCGAGGCTCTCAAGCTCGGTGTTGAACTCCGCGTAGCTCATGCCGTCGCCGAAGGAGTAGACCATCTCGTCGGCATAGTTCCATGTGTCGCCGACGTAGGCGCCCTTCGCGGAATCGGCGTTATGTATGCCGAGAACGGCGTCGTGATAGCGCGTCTCATAGTACTTGTAGCCGACGTAGATACCCTCGGCGTAGACAAGGTACTTGTTCTTATAAAGTCCGGTGAGGTTTGAGAAGGTGAAATCTCCCGCGTTCTGCATGGAAGCGGAGGAGAGAGAATTCGCCGCGTAGGTGATGACGTTTCTGCCGGAGGGGTCAGCCTTGCCGGTGAGTATCTGAGCTACGCCCTTCATGCCGTCGCCGCCGGGGTAGCCGATCCAGAGTATCGACTCAACGCCGTACTCGGGGAGCTCACCAAGCTCAAGAGCATAGCCGGAATTTACAACTACGATGATCTTCTTGAAGCCGGCATTCTGAATGAGCTTCAGCGTGTCGATCTCCTCGGGATGAAGCGCAAGCTCGCGGATACCCGCGGGGCCCTCCTGCCACTCGCCCTGAAGGCCGTGGTTGAGGTCGCCCTCCTCGCCGCCGTAGCGGCTCATGACGTAGATCGCGGCGTCGGAATACTCCTTGAAGCTCGCCTCGGTGCCGTTGTAGCTCGAAGCGGGTATCTCGCCGATAAGGCCGGTCTTGGTGCGGGTGCCGCCGGCGGCGGTAATCGCGTTCATGACCGTTTCGTTTACGCTTACGCCCTCGGCCTTGAGCGCGTCCGCGAGGTTGATGCCGGTGTTGGCGGGGCCGCCGGAGCCGCCGTGATAGACGGGAGTTGCGGCGGCAAAGCCGAAGAGCGTCACCTTCGCGCCGGAATCAAAGGGCAGAGCGCCGTTCTCGTTGCGGAGAAGAACGCTGCCCTCGATCTGCGTGTCGATAACGTGCTGCACGACGGCGGCGCGCATCTCATCGGCAGAAGAGAAATCGGAGGGGAAATAGTTTGTATCGTCGGTCACGGTCTGCACGGGAGGCAGAGTGCCGAGGAAGAGGTTTACGTCGCCCTCGCGGGTAAACGCGAGAGACTGACCGAACAAGGTCAGCGAGAACAGAAGAGCGAAAGCGCTCGTAAGTCCGCGCCACAGATTGCTTTTAGCCATAGTGTCCTCCTTTTGGGAAGTCTGTCAGTTGAAGCCGATCAGTTCTGGAAGCCGACCTTTACGCCGAAGTTATCGAAGTCCATGGAGTCGGTCTTCTCGTTTACCTGGATGGTCTTGGCTGCGTCAGTGAACTGAGCGAGGTACTCGGCCGCGGTGAGCGGAGCGCCGGTGCCGGTTACGTTGCCGTTCTCATCGTACTCCTTGGCGGCGACGACAATACCCATATCATCGTTCCAGTTGTCGGTGTCGAGATAGTGCTTGTCGTCGATCTTGTTGATAACGCGGGTCGGGGCTGCGAGAGTGACGTCGATGAGATCCTCGTCGAGGTCGTTGGGCTGGGAGGTGTAGGTGCCGAAGAGCTTGGTGATGGAGTTGGTGCGCTCGTTGGCGGTGGCGTCGTTGGTGGAGTCGGAGAGCTCGATGCCGGAGAAGGTGGAGTCGGAGACAACGATCATGTAGGTGTTGTCATCGTAGAGGGTGAGCTCGGACTGCGCGTAGTTGAGAAGGTAGAAGTTGTAGGCGGGTCTCATGTTGGAGTAGCCGTAGGTCGCCGGGCTGAGATATACGCCGGTGATCTTGGCTTCCTTCGCCGCGCCGCCGCAGGAAGCGAGAACGCAGACGAGCATGACTACGGAAAGTACGATTGCGAGTGTCTTTTTCATTTTTTGTTCCTCCATATGATTTTTTTGGATTTTACGTCTCTATTTATAAATGAGGCGGTAAAAATCCGCAATCGAAACAGCATAACCTTGTCTTAAGACAGCATATCCTTGACATTTTTAGTGTAAGTTGATATATTTATAGCAGAAATGGAGGCTCACAATGATTAAAATTGCCATAGTTGAGGACGACGCGGAGCAGGCGTCAAACCTTGAAGAGAATATAAAGCGCTACGCCGGAGAGGAAAATCTCGCGGTGAGCGTCAGCATATTCTATAACGTTGTGAACTTCCTCGAAAAATACACCGGCGAGTACGATATAGTATATATGGACATCATAATGCCGATGATGAACGGCATGGACGCGGCGCATATCCTCCGCGAGAAGGATGAGAAGGTCATTCTCATCTTCGTCACCACCATGCGGCAGTATGCCATACAGGGCTATGAGGTAAACGCCTCGGACTACATAATAAAGCCCGTCAAATACCCGGAGTTCCGGCTGAAATTCGCAAAGCTCGTCTCGCGCATCCGCAAAACCGAGCGCCCCGATATCGTTCTCAAGACCGAAACCGGACTCGTGCGCCTCACGCCCGACCAGATACTCTACGTCGAGGTGGCGGGTCACCACTGCGTTTACCACACCGAGAGCGGCGAATACCGGCAGTATCAGACCATGAAGAGCGCCGAGACGGCTCTCTGCGGCAGCGGCTTTGCGCGGTGCAACAACTTCCTGCTCGTCAATCTCGCCTTTGTCCGCGGAGTGGACGGTATGACCGCCGCGGTCGGCGATGAAAAGCTCCAGATAAGCCACCCGCGCCGCAAGGCGTTCATGGCGGCGCTGACGGAGTTTTCGGAGACAAAAAAATATGTTTGACTTCATATACGCGGCTCTCGGGGCATACACCCGCGAGACCTTCAATCTCGTGCTGACCTTTGTAAACGCGCAGTTTGCGATTGCGCTGTTTGCAGGAGACCTCAAAAAGCGCAGGGATTTTGCCCTGCGCGTTATAGTAATGTTCATTGAGTGCCTTGTGATGTGCTTTCTCCTCTCGGTGCTGTACACCGAGGTGCACACGCTGGCGGTGCGAATAATCTGTTACCTGATTATATCGGGGCTCAACATTCTCTATCTCGTCGCCTGCTGGGAGGGCAGTCCCTCCGAGCTTCTCATCGTCTTTTCCTCCGGCACAGCGGCGTACTGGTTTGTGAACAAGCTCTATCCGCTCATACAGAACCTCATGGGCATAGACGATAAGATGACAAATTCGCTCTTCCCCGAAGGCACCGTGCCGAACGAGGTGGACTGGATAATCTACTTTAGCTTCTATTTCGGCGTAATGTTCCTGCTGAGCAGGATCTTCCGTCCGCGCGTGAAGCCCGGGACCGACCGTAAGACTGTGCGGAACACCATTTTTCTCTCGATTGGCACGATAATCTTCGTAAATGTGCTCGTCTGCATCGCCCGCACGCACGAGGGCGAGAGCATGGCGCTGAACATCATCACAAAGTGGTACACGATCATCGTTTCCTTCGTTATTCTCCTCGCCTGCGGCGGTATTCTCTCGCAGTCTGAGCGCGACCAGCAGATTGCGATCCTCAGCCAGCTCATGAAGCAGGACAAGGCGCAGTTTGAGTCCGTCAAGGCGAATATGGACGTAATAAACATGAAGTGCCACGACTTAAAGCACATTCTCGGCAAGATTGAGGACAAGCTGACTGTGAGCGAGGTCGAGGATCTTCAGCGCGCCATTCAGTTTTACGACTCGAATATCAAGACCGGCAACGACGTTCTCGACGTAGTTCTATGTGAAAAGAGCATGGTCTGCGAGAAAAACGGCATCGAGTTTTCCTGCATGGCGGACGGCTCGCATTTCGACTTTCTCTCTCCGGTGCAGACCTATTCCCTCTTCGGCAACATAATCGACAACGCCATCGAGGCGGCGTCGAAGCTCTCAGACCCCTCGCTCAAGTACATCTCGCTCGTCTGCGGCGAGCGCGGCGGCAAGCTCTTTATCGAGGAATCGAACTACTTTACCGGCGAAGTGCGGCTCGACGAGACGGGAGCCGCCACCACGAAGCCCGACAGCGCGCGGCACGGCTTCGGCACGAAGAGCATACGGTATATCGCCGAGCAGTACGGCGGCGATATGGAGATAAGCACGCAGGACGATATGTTCTTTCTGACGGTATGCTTCCCCGCAAGAACGTAAATTAAAAGAGATCGCCGCTCCCGATAGAGAGCGGCAATCAATGCGTCGACAAAGTCTCCGCATCGAACATATTTTGCACTCTCGGAGCGCAAAATATGACGCCTGCGGGCGGGTTATGCGACGTGAAGGGGCCTCTTGGCCGGCCCCTTCACAGAACCCCGCCTCCTATATCCAACGCTTTTTCTTTTTGT
>JAFPWN010000050.1 GCA_017412765.1 Oscillospiraceae bacterium
CGGGCAGGATCTCTGCTATCTGGCGATCGACCTCACTGACCGGGATGGGATCACCAAATCCTCAGAGGATGTACCCGTTACCGTGACGGTGAACGGCGCGGGCAGCCTGCTGGCTCTCGGCTCTGCCAAGCCGAACATGGGCGAGTGCTTTACCGAAAAGACCCACACCACTTATTACGGGAAGGCGATGGCTGTGATCCGAGCGGGAGACAGCGCGGGGAAGATCCAGGTCAAGGTCAGCGCGCCCGGCATAGCGGAACAATGCGTGGAGCTGAATGTGGGGTAAAAAAGCAATCACTGGCATGGCATCGTCGATCGTGGGCAGAGATTATCACATTCGCATTTCGCTGCCATTCTGAAAACAAGAAAGTGCGTCCTGAGGTGCGTTTTGTCAAGTGTTTTTTTATCTTTGAGCAGGAGATATTTGCCAAGAACAAATATCTCCTGTGAACAAGTTTTTTGACCTCGTCCAAGAAGATTATGCTTTTCTATGATCTTTCTTTTCGCATTGTTCGTTTCAAACTTTCTCGTGATTCTTATGAAACTGTTATTACGAATCTTGACTATCCTCCCGATGAACTCATGCGTCTCTATGCTATGCGCTGGGGTATTGAGACTTCTTTCCGTGACCTAAAGTATACGATTGGCCTTTCCGCATTCCATTCCAAAAAAGTGGAACACATTCTTCAGGAGATTTTCGCCAGACTTACTATGTACAACTTCGCCGAACGCATCATCGCTTGCGTCGTCATACATCGTGGCAACAATAAACATGCCTACCAAGTCATCTTTTCCGCTGCCGTCCATATTTGCCGCGAATTTCTCCGTGGGAATGTGCATCCACCTGATGTTGAAGCTTTGCCTGCTCGTTTTATTTTGCCTGTCCGCCCCGACAGAAAACAAACGCGTAAGCTCGCCCCGAAAGGCTTTGTCGGCTTCCTATACAGAGTAGCATAACCATACAGTTTTGAAAAGACTTTTTTTGGCAGACTTCCGTCTGCTTCCCTTTCTGCGCCCCTTTTTTCCAATATTTTGAGCGCCGCCCTTTCTGGACGGCGCTCTTAGTTCGCTCAGTTTTGTTCTGTCTTCTTATCTTTCTGACATTGCCACTATAGCAGGGAGCTTTTTTCTTGTCTACTCTTCCCCTCGCTCGAAGCTCTTTATTTCCCCCGGCATAGCCGGGGGTTTACTACTTTACACGTAATAATACGCAAACGGAATAGTACCGTTTTCCCGTATTCTTGGGGTCACGGCATTTTCGGGGATTTTGGGAGTGGAAAAAGACCTCAGTGCTGGTGTTGTTTAAATCTCCCTTTACCGAATAGTTCACATTCAGCATCCCGATCCGGCTTAATTTTCGCTTTTCCAAGCTGAATACAGCGGGCGCAGGTCGGGGTCGAGGAAGAAGACGCGGACGTCCTCGGGCTTTTCAGTCCAGATTACGCTCGTATCCTCGATAAATTCGACTCGAAGGAGCTGTCCGGCGCGATAGAAGCCCGCAACGGCGACCGACCCCTTCGGCCTGTGCTCGATGGTCAGCCCTCCGTCGTCCATCCGAACTGTAGGCGCGGGCGTCTCGACGACGACCCAAAGGTTGAGGCGCTCGCTGTAACCGCCGGATTCCGTCCACGCCGCTATGCGGAATAGCGTCGTTTCATAGACCGCGACGGGTCCCTCGTACCTGTGCTGGCTCTCGCCCTCGGTGCAGGGGCAGGTGTTGTCGGTCGTGTAGTAGATGACCGCGTCCTCGGTAGCGCAGTAGATATTGAGCTCGGTGCCGTAGGCGACGGTCTCGCCGTCCGTGAGGTTCGCGGTCGGCTTTTTCGGGCTCTCGGTGCCGAGGGAGGTGACGCGGGTATTCATCGCTATGCCCGCGCTGTCCGCCGTGAAGGTCAGAACGTCGCTGCCGCTCGAAATGCCCGTGACCGTGAATACGGCGCGACCCTCAGCGTCGGAAACCACCGTTCTGCTCTCAAAGCTCAGCGTGCCGCCGGTCTCCTCCGTGACCGTTACAGGCGCGTTCGGCATCGGCTTGCCCTCGGTATCGCGGACCACGACGACGAGGTTTTCCGTGTCGCCGACGTCGGTGACAAAGCGGTTCGGATAGGCGTGGGACAGCGAGCCGACGAGCTGTGCAACGCCGAGAGAAGCGCTCTCATAGGCGCTTTCGAGCCGTTTTCCGGCGTAATTTTCTGCCTCGGTACTGACCGAGACCGCGTAGCCCTCGCCGGAGAAGGTGCCGGAGAGCTCGAGGACGCGCCCGTAGAATATGCCCTCCTGCGTTGGGCTCTCCTCCCTGTCGATGAAAACGGGCGTAAAATTGACCGGCTCGCCGTTTTTCGTGACCGAAACGGCGTAAGCGGAGGTCATCGTCATATACTGGCTGAAGGTCACGCGGACGCGGTCGGGTGCGATGACAGCGCTCTCGACCGTCGGCGCGGCGGTGGAGATCATCGGGATATTTACGTTCATCTGCGGGGGCGGGACTGGCAGCCAGCCGTCCACCGCCGCGGGGTCGAGGCCGCTGTCGGCGGGCTCATAGCCCTCCTTCGTGACCTTTACGAGCCACTTGCCCTGCGGGGTCATCCATTCGTATCTGCCGTCGGCGCCGGTAGTCTGCTCGAAAATCTCGTCGTAGACCGAAGCCTCCTCCCAAGGTATCACCTCGCCGTTCTCGCCCCTATAATATATCGTCGCTGTCGCGCCCTCGACGCGGTTGGAGGCGACAGCCTCGTAGGCGTAGCCGGATGGGTCTATGCGCGGGACATTCGGCGCGGGATATTGCGGCGGCTCGATGTACGGGGGCTCGGGTTCTCCGCCTCCGCCGTGAGGCTCCTCGCCGCAGCCCTTTTTGAGCTTGAATGGCAGCGGGTCTACGCATTTTTTGCTGAGCTTATTTTCGGCGTCCTCCAGCCTTGACCAGCGCCGCCACATATAAAAGGTTTGCGCCGCGTCGTCGAGGGCATTGTACAGCGCGCCGAGCACAGATATTTCCGGTGCAACGACCGTCGAAGCGACAGCGATAAGATCCACGAATACGGCGCGGTACTTCGCGTCGGCACGGTTTGCGACGGCATCCTCATACTTAAAGGTCGCCTCGACGTAATCCCAGTACGCCAATCTGCACTCTATATTCGCCTCGTAGGCCTTATAGGGATCGGCAAGGCAGGTCTCCGACGACGCGACCGCCATTCTGCCCCGAATGTCGTCCCACGCCTTGCGTCCCGATTCCATAGAAACCATTTCGGTACAGAGATCGTTGTAGGCCTTGTAGTAGCCGTAGCAATCCGTTATGACAGCGAGGACGTTGAGCGCCTTTCCGAGGGTCGGGCTGACCTTTGCGGCAAAGGAGGCAAGCCGTTTTTTGAAGTCGGAGGTCGCCTTGGAGAGCTGGAGGAAGCGTTCGCGGGTCGTGGACGCTTTATCAACGTCTTTTCCCTCGCTCTTCAGATACTGCTCCATATTATCCAGCGCTCTTTTGGTGCTGTAATATTCCGCCGACAGAGCCTTCGCGTCCACCTGCTCCGGCGGTATCTCCTTGGGGGCATTCGGATGCTTAGCGAAATAATCCTTCTGTGCTTTCTGGATGTATTTCTCCCATTTCTCCTTGTACGAAAGCTCCTCCGCGTGGTCTGCCTTGAATTTTTCGGTCAGCTTCGTAAGCTCCTTGGTCTGATAAGCCGCCTTTTTGTCGGCGAACTGTATCGTCTTGTCGAGCATCTTGTTCACGGCGACGGCTACCTGCTGCTGTATCTGGTTCTGCATACTGAGCACCGTGACCGCCGTGGTCATAAAGTTGTTGGAATAATATGCCTCAAAGGCGTCCCTTGCCGCGTTCGCGGCCGCGGCCTCGGTATTGCCGCGGGTCGCAAGGAGTCTTTCAGCGTCGAGGGACTCCTCAACAGACTCAAGTCCGTCCTCTTCCTCGTCCTCCTCTTCCTCCTCTTGGAGAGGTCTGCCCTGAGGCAGAGGCGATACGCCAGACCAGCGGTGGACGCGCTCAGAGGGCTCGTCGCTCCAGAAGATGATCGAATTTGCGCCCGTGCCGCCGAAATCGACGAAAACGTAGTAGTCGCCGAGGACGGTCTCCGCTTTCTGATAGCCGATCTGGATAAGCGCCTCCTCGGAAACGGTCTCGAGGAGTATTTCGGCGTTACCTGAATCGCCGAGGGCGAGCTCAAGGAGCCGGTCTGTCTGCAACATATTTTCCGCGTACTCCGTGACCACGCTCTGTATCTCGACCCATGCGTCGTGGACGGTGTTCTGGTAGTCCGCGCAGACGCGGATGACCTCCTTCTCCCACTCCTCCATCTCCTCGTCCGCCGCCATCTCTGTCTCGAGAAGGTCGAGGTCGATTATTTCGGGTATCCCCACATCCGGGTCATCCTCGAGTGCCTTGAGCTTCTCGGCGTATTCCCTGAGCCTTTCGACCGCCTGCGTGGTCGCGCCGACGCTGTCTGGGTCTGGCGTGGCGTTCGTAATGAAGAAGCTGTAGCCGTAGGGAAGCCCGTCAAGGCGGAGCGTTCCGGCCTCGAAGGTCAGCGTCCCGTCAAAGGTACCGGTCTTTTCGTTTCGGATAAGCGTTATCTGACGCAGCTCCGGCTCAGCCCGCCTCTCGCCGCAGTAGACCGTCATATAGATGCTGTCCTCCGTGAGGGAGTCCGCGTTGTCAAGCGTGAGACTGTAATCGAAGACCATCTCCTCATTGAGAGTGCCGTCGTCGTTGAACTGATTGGGATAGAACAGGAAGCTCGAGACGCGGTTCTGCGAGGTCTTGAGGTCTATCGTGCCGCCGTAGTTGCGCCAGCCGAGCCTCGCGCGGACGTTCAGCACGCTCGGCTGCGGTATTTTCGCGCTTTTATTGAGCGCGACGTGATAAACCGGCGACTGCCAGACGCTCTCATATTCGTCGGCTATCCAGCCGCTCTCACCGACGGCGGTGATAGCGTATATTTCAAGCTGCAATTCGTGGAAGAATGTCCCGTCGCCGTAAGCGCCGAGGCCGTAGCTTATCTCGTTCGCGCCGCGTCCCGTGAGATTGACGTATTCCCAGACGCCGTCCCTGCCGTCAACATGGAGCATCGCGAAATAGCCGTATTCGTTCTTCGGCAAAGTCGCGAAATAGACGAGCTTGCCGTTTGGCTCGGAGGTGTAGGTCGGCGGCTCCTGTACGACTATGTCGTTAGCCGGGATTTTGAGGACAAAGGAGCTCTCGGATTCGTGGAAGTCGTTGGCGGCGGTGCTCTTCGCCGTTATATACAGAGTCTGACCCTCGGGTCTTGCGTAAACGCAGATCGTCCCCTCGGGGGCGTTGGCGAATATCCTGACGCCCTTGTAGTGCATACCGAGAACGGCGGTGTCGATAAGCTCCTCGGTGAGCTCCTCCGCCCTGTTCCAGGAGGCGAAATGACCGTTCACAAGTACTAGCGGGACTGCCGCTTCGCTTTTTTCGGATATGCCTCCCTTTATGTCGAT
The DNA here is from genome assembly GCA_017412765.1 of Oscillospiraceae bacterium. Classification (GTDB taxonomy): domain Bacteria; phylum Bacillota; class Clostridia; order Oscillospirales; family Oscillospiraceae; genus RUG626. Next base: position 5,476 of record JAFPWN010000050.1, read on the forward strand.
GGTCATTCCGTATTCGCCCGTCACGGCGGCGAAATCGGTGTCGAAGCCCTTGTAATTTATATAGACAGGCACGGATTCGCCTGTGCGAAGGCTCTCGCCGAGGGTCGCGGTGACTACGACGTTTTTATAGGGGTCGAAGTCGACGAATGTTGGCGTCGCTGTCACGCTCTCATTGCGTCTCGCGGTGAATTCGAGCTTGTAATAGCCCTTCTGCGGGATGTTCATAAGCTCCAGAGCGTTCGGGTCGTCCACCTCGTCGATATATGGGTTCTTCGCGTAGGCAAGATAGGTGTAGTCGCCCTCCTCGAGGTAGATGTCGCCGCCGGTGTAGCGGTTAGAGAGTTTTTGACCGTTCGCGTCGAATAGCATCCCCCACCAGCTTGTGTACCTGTCCAAGTCCAAACCGCTCGTGTCGATATGCAAGTAGGGGCGCTTATAGTATTCCGGCTCTCCGAGCGCCTGCGTCCCATCGCCTGTGCCGACTTCTCCGAGCGTGAAGCGCAGGGGCTCCATAGCGTCCGAATCGCTCGTCCAGATGTCGCATTCGAGCACCATCTCATCCCCTACGGCGCAGCGCTGCGAGAATGCCTCGCGCTCAGACTCCGGGATGTCGAGGATGAATGTGAAGCTGCCGGACTCGGCGTAGACATTCTCTCCGAGTGGCAGGGAGCCGTGGATATGCGTCCAGCTCTCGCCCGTGGTCTCGTCTGTCAGCGTGTATTTGCCGTTTCGGTAGGCGTTGCGGGCTATGCGGGCTACGGCCTCGTCCGTGACCTTTATGTAAAACTTGTTGTTTACCGTGTGATCCTTAAAATCGAGCGTCCCGAGGTCTACGGTCATCGTGTCCGCGTCGAAGTCGCCGAGGGTCTGCACCGAGCGGATTACGAGGGAGCAGTCCTCCCAGTTGAGATTGTCGCCATTGTCGCAGGAGAAGCTCAGCTCGGTATAGGCGTAGGGCGCGGTGACGGCGAAGGAGCCGTCCTCATTGAAGCTGAGGTCGCGGTAATATGTTATCTCGGGGTAGACCGTGGTCAGTCTGCCGCGCTTGTTCGGCCAGTCGCGCATCTCTTTGGGAAGTGTGCCTGTTATAGTGATGATCCTGCCGCTGCGCTTCGTGACATCGACGTGTACGACTTCGCCGAGCTGTACGTTCTCAAAAACAAGCTCGTCCGGAACTTTATATATGAGCTTCGCCTCGTCGCTGAAGCGGACAATACAGTCGAGGGGCTTTTCGCTGTACTGGACGAGGTCTGCGCCGTAGCCCGGGACCATCGTATCGTCGTAGTGGAGGGCGACGAAGCCGTCCGTGTATTCGGGGTCAACTCTCTCCCGTTCGCGTATCTGCGCCGTTCCCTTGAACCAGAGGACATTGTACATCCTGATGCTGCCGTGGGGGTTCGTGATGCCGAAGCTGAGGCTCTCGGCCTCTATGAAGGGCTCGACGTGCGTCCCGTTCTGGTCTACAACGTTGACCCAAGCCCATTCGGAAACGTCGATGGGCTCGCGCTTTTCGTAATACTGCGGAGCCCTTTTGTAGCAGAAACTGCAATAATAGACCTTTTCGCCGATATTTTCGTCGGTTATGTCGAGGTCGCAGCTTGCGAAGCTGTAGAAATGGTCGTGTACCTTCTGCGGCTCGAAGCAGTAGCGGCATTCGAGATAGTGTCCGTCCTCCTTGCAGACGTAGTGCTCGTCGAGCTCCTCGTCCGCCCAGTTTATAAGGTGGTCGTGAGGCTCAACTACGGCATTTTTCCGCACCTCCACGGCGGTCGGATAGTCGCCCCCGCCGGTGGAAAATACCAATAGATAGGCGCTGTCCTCTGCAACGGTGAAGGGGCTCGCAAGTCCGCTCTCTTGTAGCCTGTCGGTCGGCTTGCGGTAGCTCACAGCGCCGTCGAAGACGCCGTTCGTCAGATGCACCGCGAGCTGCTGCGGGTCGAAGGGGCAATAGACTCTGAACCCGAGACCGCCGAGGTCGAGCTCGGAGCTTTCGAGCGTGAACGTGCGGTCGAAGCCCGTGCTGCCGTCCATTACGTTGAGCCGGAGCGCGATATTCAGCATCATTTCCGCGCCCTCAGGGGGCTCGACGGCGGTGAGCTCGGCGTAGGCGGTGAGGAAATAATGCGAGGCAGCGGAGCCGTTCTCGGTGCGAAGTATGCCGATATAGCTCATAGCGGTCTGGTTGGTAACTGCTTCGGCAAGTCCGACGACCTCACAGTAAACGGCGTCGGGGTCGAAGCCCTCGAGGGACGAGGCGGCGGTATAGTCTGTAACCGCGCTGCCCTCACTGAGCTCATAGTCGAAGCTCTCGACGTCCTGTCCGCCCATAATGTAGAGATATACTGGGTATTCGGGGGTATTTTCGGGCAGCATAAGGTTCTCGACGTCCTCGTCATAAGCCGGAAGCACCGAGAAGCGCACAGTGCCTTCATCTATTAGGGCGCGGAAACGGAACTGAGATCCGATGTCCTCCATCATCCTCGGGATAAAGGCGACGGAGCCGTCTCCGGCCTCATCATCGAGCCGGACACGCCAGCCGTAGTCGCTCCCGTTATTCAGCACGAAGCCGCATCCGGCGTCGTAGCTCAGCGTGCCGCCCGAAAAGCTGACGGAATAGAGGTCGTCCGCTCCGGAAAGCCCCGGGTCGTCCTCTTTTCCACCCTTTCCGCCCTTGCCGCCGCCCTTGCCTCCGGCTTCACCGAGGCGGAAGAGCATAGCGTCGGCGTCCTTCATCGAGGCGTAGAGTATCGAGCCGTCCTCCTCGACTGTGACGGCCTCAGTCGAGCCGAGCACCCTTTGGAAGTTGTCCATCTCGGTCGGCGTTCTGAGAAGGTAAAGTGCCTCGTCTATCTCCACCGCGAGGAGATACGACCTGCCCTCCTGTATCTCGGAGGGCATAGTCACCCGCGTGAAGGTCGGCATTGCGACCGAGCAAATGTCGCAAACGCCGTCGTCGTTTTCGTCGGCGTGACCCAAGGACGGCTCGGTAAGGTTCTCCAAAAGCTGATCCTCATACCAATAGCCCTCGTCGGCGCCGTTTTCTGTAAGGAACAGGTAGGCACGGTTGCCGAGGTCGCGGCACAGGGGGCATTCCCAGTAATCGCGGACGCCGCTCTCGGTGCAGGTCGCCGGAGTTCCCTCATGGCGCTGCATACCCTCGTGGCGGCAGATGTTCTCGGCTATCGTACAGCGAAGGTGCGTCTCGTCCACGACGGGATTGACCGCGAAGCGGATGTTTTCCTCGTCGCTGACATCTAGCACAAGGCGGAAGCTCGTCGCGTCCTCGCCCGTGTAGTGGAAGATGCCCTCCTCATAGAAAAACGGCGTCTGGCGGTAGCGGTAAAACTCCCACGCCGGCACCTCGTCGTTCCCCTCCGTGACTTTGAGGAGACCATTTTTGACCGTTAGCTCCTGCCCGTAGAGACGGAGAATGTAAGTCCAGTTCTCGCCGTCGTACCGCTCCTGTAGCTGTATCGGCGCAACGCCGTTCTTTTCGAGCTCAAACACGCCCTCGCGCAGGAAGCTCTCCTCGGGGACTGCGACGGCTGTGGTGAAGTCAGCCCCCATAACGTAGGTCGTGCCGTTATACTCCGCCGTAACAGCGTGGAGCGTAACGCCGTCCGGCGCGTAAGAGCCGGTTCTGAACCTCAGCATGACGGGGTCCTCGATGTTCACTGCCAGTGCCCCCGCCGGCAAAATTTCAAAGCTCAGGATGAGCGCGATAAGAAGGCTGACGATTCGTTTCAATATCCGTTTCATTGCTCTATCCTCCCAAAGAAATAGTGAGATAGTGCGCTAATACTGTACAAATTATACAAATAATTGACAAAGGTGTCAAGGCAAAAGACGCCCGCCGCAAAGCTTTCTTCCCTGTCCCCGGCAAAGCCTCCCTCCCGTGTGCTTCGGCATACGGGATGATCGAGTAGGAGGAAATATCTCTGATAAGAGAAATTTCCGACCTCTCACACCACCGTGCGTACCGTTCGGTACACGGCGGTTCAATCAACTTAACAAGTGACACGCCTTTCGGCGTAGTAGTCAGCCATAGAGACTAATCCAAAGCGGGTTAGTTTTTCTTTTGTAACGGCCGCGTTCATGGCACCACGTTGGCATACATATGCGATTCTCACACCACTGTATGCCGTGACCCATGCTTACTTTCGACTGATACCAAGTTTCATCAGGTTCTTTGCTCTGTTCTTTGGAGTTTTCCAGTGTTTCCAGATACACATCCTCAGACGGTACCGGATGTTACTGTCAAGCCGCTCGCACAGCCCTTTCATGCTACCGATTTTGAAATAGTTAATCCATCCTCGGATGAGCTGGTTGAGTTTCTGCACCTTGCAGGAATTGCTCACTCCCCAGCTTCTGCATGTCAGCTTCTTCATCTGTGCTTTGAACTTTGCTATCGCTTTCGGATGCGGTCTGGCTTTGTATGCTTTGGCAGATGAGTCGAAGTAAAATCCAAACCCGGGATACTTGACACCTTTCGGCTTATCGACCTTGCTCTTTTCGGCATTCACCTTCAATCCGAGCTTCTCCTCAATAAAGCAGGCCACACTCTTCATGACTCTGTCTGCCGCCTGTCTGCTTCCAACCATGATGATCAGGTCGTCTGCATACCGGACGAAATCCAGTCCTCTTGCTTCCAGCTCCTTGTCCAGTTCGTTAAGCATGATATTCGCCAATAAAGCGACAAAATCACAGATATCATTATATCGAACATTTGTTTGTCAAGAGGCGGTGCGTACCCTTTTTCATATTGAAAAACAAACTTTTCACAATTTAATCACTTGTTTATCTTGAGAAAGTGCTAATATTCTGTAATAATTATAATAAGTTTCTGCCTATTATGAATATGCAGAACGGATTGAGGCTCGACCCATCGCTTACATTCTCAGAGTGGGCGGATAAGTGGTTTGAGAGCCACAAGGACAATATTTCAGCGGTAACACGCGAGAATTACAAGTATGTGCTTGCGGCGTTGAAGAATGTTCTGGAGGGTCGAAAGCTCATGGATATTCGTGCGATTGACATTGAGAATGTTCTCCTCGGCTTTCGCAAAGAGGGGCGTTCAGACAGCTATGTTTCGCAGGCAAGAGGAATGCTTTATCAGATAATGAAGAAGGCTGAGGCAAACGACCTCATTCGCAAGAATCCGGTTGCCAGTGCGGAAAAGATGCGCTCGTTCAGGCCGATGGAGGCTAAAGAGGCGTTTACAGCCGAAGAGGTCAAGGCACTGATGACAAATCTTCCGCAAGACAGAATCGGAAACAGCATTCGCCTTATGCTTTGCACAGGTATCAGAATGCAGGAGCTTTTAGCCTTGGAGCCGTATCTTGTCGAACCGGACGGGTCTGCAATCCACATCCGGCAGGCTGTAAAGGTAGTTGCCGGAAAAGTAGAGGTAGGACCGCCGAAATCAAGGGACAGTACGCGCGATGTGCCGATACCGATGAGCCTTAGACCGATGGTAGTTGAGCTGAGGGATAATGCGAAAAAGTTTCTGTTTCAATCGACGTACAAGGAACAGCCGTATGACCCGAAGCACTACCGTGAAAAGTTCAAAGAGTATCTGAGCGATATCGTCGGTGTGAGGGTGCTGACGCCGCATTCTTGCCGCCACACCTTTGTCAGCCAGATGCAGTCGCTGGGAGTAGACCTTGCGACGATACAGAGCATGGTAGGTCATGCGGACATCGATATGACGCAGCATTACCTGCACGTTCAGTCGCCGATAAAGCAGAAGGCGATACAAGCGTTTGACAAGGAATTCGGGGTAGCGTAAAAGAAAGAGCCACGGACAAAAAGCCCGTGGCAGCTCAAAAAATAAGAGGCCGTTTTATTCCAGTCAAGGAAAAAATGAGGTCTGTTTTTATTCCAGTCAAATTCCAGTCAAAAGGCCGATTTTGAGGCCGATCAGAAACACGAAAAAGCCAAAAAAGTTACGAAAAAGGCTTGATTTCGTTAAAAATCAAGCCTTTTTATGGTCCGAGTGACTGGATTCGAACCAGCGGCCTCTTGAACCCCATTCAAGCGCGATACCAAACTTCGCCACACCCGGATATTTAATTGCTTTTCAGCGCCCGATTATAATAACACATCTCTTCTAATTTTGCAAGCCTTTTTTATTGAATTTCGGATTTTTTTATTGTATATTGAAAGCAGGGGTGGTGCAGAGTGAAAAAGAAGCTTCGCAGTGCTTTCGACCCGCGGCAGTATATGCTGAGCCGCGACTTTGAGGTCTATTACTACGCTGACAAAAACTTCAGATCCGTCGGTCGGCACAGCCACGACTACTACGAATTCTACTTCTTCATTGAGGGAGAGGTGGAGATGGACGTCGAGGGCAAAAAATACGCGATGCAGCCGGGCGACATACTCGTTGTGCCGCCGGGAAAAAGCCACAGGGCGGACGTGCTCGGTGACTCTGTTTACAGGCGCTTCGTGCTGTGGCTCGGAGAGGACTATATCGCAAAGCTGAGAGGCGAGAGCGAGGACTATCTCTGGTTTGTAAACAGAGTTGAGAAAACGGGAGAGTATCGCTTTAACCCCGGCGACGTGGGCTTCAACGCGCTCACGAGCCGCCTTATCGCGCTGCTTGAGGAGGTACACTCCGATTTCTTCGGGCGCGACGCCGCAATTACGCTTGGCATCGGGGATATTATGCTGCACATGAACCGCCTTGCGCACGATAAGCTCAGCCGCCGGGCAAGCCGCGAGAGCGAGAGCCGCTACACCGCCATAACGCGCTTTATCGACAATCACATCGACGAGGATCTGAGCCTTGAGCGCCTGAGCCGCGAGTTTTATATCTCAAAATACTACATCGCGCACTTGTTTCAGGAGGAAACGGGCATAAGCGTCCACCGCTACATATTAAAAAAACGTCTCAGCATCTGCGAGGAGGCGATGAGAGCAGGGGAGAGCCCTACGCGAGCGTGCGCCATCGCCGGTTTTAAGGATTACACAAGCTTCTATCGCGCTTTCAAAAAAGAGTACGGAGTATCGCCGTCGGAGTTCTGTGAAAACGGAAAATGAAAATGAGCCGCCGTTGAGATCACAACGGCGGCACAATTATGTCGAATCAATTTACTTGACTAAATCACTGAAATGCCATATAATCCGATTAATACTAATCCTTGATATAAAACTGACTTGCAATTTCTGCCAGAAGGACTGTCAGGTTTCTATTAAGGTTTAGTATTAAGATGCTCGACCATATATCGTACGATGCCTGCGCATCTTGCTGCCGCCTGCACCTCAAAAACTTTGTAGTCAACGAGTTCGGTTTCGTCCGTTTTATCCGAGATCGCGCGTATTACGACGAACGGAGTGCGGTTCAGGCAGCAGACCTGAGCGATCGCGGCTCCTTCCATTTCGCAGCACATTCCGCCGAAGTTCGAGATGATCTTTTCCTTCTGCTCTTTCGTTGAGATGAACTGATCTCCGGAGCAGACTCTGCCCTCAAACACATTGATCTCCGGAGCGGAGTTCTTTACTGCGGCGACGGCAGAGGCGCGAAGTCCGGCGTCCGCCTGGAATGCAAAAAGTCCGGTGTAGGGTATCTCGCCCTTCGCAAAGCCGAGGTGCTCAACGTCAAAATCGTGCTGAACGGCGTCGACGGAGACAACTATATCGCCTATGTCTATTTCATTATCAAGCGAGCCGGCGACTCCGGTGTTGATGATTTTAGTGCAGCTGAAATCGTTGATCAGGGTATTTGCGCAGATCCCGGCGTTGACCTTTCCCATGCCGCATTTTACAATAACGACGCGCTTGCCCTCAAGAGTGCCCTCGCAGAACTCCATATCTGCGATTGTCGTCGTTTTCGTGATGTCGGCGGATTGCTTGAGCGATTCGACCTCAATATCCATCGCTCCGATTATGCCGATGGTTTCCTGCGGAGCGTTTGCACAGCCGGAAAGAGCGAGGCCCAGTGCGATCGCCAATACGCAGAGAATTGCGATGATGCTTTGTTTCTTCATTAGTACACCTCATAAAAAATGATACAGGGGTAACTATAACACAAGTTTCTGTGCTTGTCCACACTTTTCGATTTATCCGCGATCTCAGCGAGTAAATAATAAATATGATAAAGGAGAACGAATATGAAAATCACAAGCTTCAATCCGCTCATTCTTACAAAGGACGCTGAGTCTGCGATCGCGCTGTTCGAGGCGCTCGGTTTTGAGCGCAGACACATGAAAACCGGGTTCAGCGGAGACATCACAAGCGTTTCCATGAAGAATTCCGACGGCTTCCACGTCGACGTGACAAAGGTGGACACTCTTCCCGGCGATATGGTCACCATTCGCGTGAACGTGGACAATTTTGAGGAGGCGTATGAGCTTCTTACAGCCCGCGGCTTTAAGAACATTCACGAAGGGGACGGCGTTACGAACACCGGTTCCTCACGCGCGACTATGATGGTGTCGCCATCGGGCTTTTCCATCAGCCTCGTTCAGCACATCAAGGACTGACCCGCTTTCAGAAAAACATAAAGGCAGGCGCCGAAACGGCGCCTGCCTATAATATTGCCCTTATTCCTGATGATCTTCCTTTGTCTCCGCTTCGGGCGCAGACTCGGACGCTGCCTTTATCTCCTCGGCGGAGTACTCGCCCATCAGCTCGGTGCGCTCCTCCTCCTTGGCGCGCTCGACTGCCTCGGCCTTTATCTCGTCCATGATCTTGTTCGTTTCATGGTCGGGGGGCAGCTCACCGTGCTCACAGAGGTAATTGAACACCTCGCCGGTCATGCTCTCGTATTTGAGAAGATACTCTGCGGTGGCGATAAGCAGATCGCTGTGCTCCTTAAGAAGCGCCTCGCATCTGTCGCTCGCCTCGTCGAAGATTCGCTTTACCTCCTCGTCGATGATTGCGGCTGTCTCCTCGGAGTAGCTTTTCGTCTGACCGAAGTCGCGGCCGATAAATACGCTGTGACTCGACTCGTCAAAGGAGATGGGGCCGAGCTTTTCGCTCATACCGTAGACGGTGACCATCTGACGCGCGATCTGGGTCGCGGACTGGATATCGCCGGAGGCTCCGGTGGAGATATCGTTAATAAACAGCTTCTCGGCTGTTCTGCCGCCGAGAGCGACTACGATGCGCTCGAAAAGGTAGCTCCTGGAGTAGAAATTCGTATCCTCGTCGGGGCGGTAGAGCGTAAATCCGCCGGCGCCGCGGCGCGGGATGATAGTGATATAGTGAACGGGGTCTACGTTCTCTAGGAACTTGCCCGCGATGGCGTGGCCCGCCTCGTGGTATGCGGTGAGGCGGCGCTCCTTCTCGGAAACGACGTGGCTCTTTTTCTCGGGACCCATCTCGACCTTGAGAATGGCGTCGTCGATCTCAGCCATCGTGATGAAGGGCTTGTTGCGGCGAGCCGCAAGCAGCGCGGACTCGTTCATGAGGTTTTCAAGGTCGGCTCCGGTGAAGCCGGAGGTACCCATGGCGATGCTCTTGAGGTCGATATCGTCGCCGAGAGACTTGCCGCGGGAGTGGATCTTCAGGATCTCCTCACGCCCCTTGACATCGGGCATTCCGACGTAGATCTGGCGGTCGAAGCGTCCCGGACGGAGAAGAGCGGAGTCGAGAATATCGGCGCGGTTTGTCGCCGCCATTACGATAACGCCCTCGTTGTCGTTGAAGCCGTCCATCTCGACAAGCAGCTGGTTGAGAGTCTGCTCGCGCTCATCGTGCCCGCCGCCGAGGCCGGAGCCTCTCTGACGGCCGACTGCGTCGATCTCGTCGATGAAGATGATGGCGGGGGAGAGCTTCTTTGCCTGATCGAAGAGGTCGCGGACGCGGCTCGCGCCGACGCCGACGTACAGCTCTACGAAGTCGGAGCCGGAGATGGAGAGAAACTGCACGTTCGCCTCGCCGGCAACCGCCTTGGCAAGCAGCGTCTTACCGGTGCCCGGAGGGCCGACGAGCAGAACGCCCTTCGGAATGCGCGCGCCGATGGCGGCATACTTCTTCGGGTCACGCAGAAAATCGACTATTTCCTCAAGCTCGGCCTTTTCCTCGTCAGCGCCGGCGACGTCGGCAAAGGTCTTTTTCTTCGAGTTGTCGTCGGCGTTGTGCGCCTGCGCCTTGCCGAAGCGGCCGACACCGAGTCCGCCGCCGTCACGTCCGCCGCCGGTCGCGGAGCGGAACATGACGAACCAGAAGATCGCCATAACGACTAAAACGGCGAGATACGGCACAAAGCTCAGCCACCAAGGATTCCACGGCTGCTTATAGTCGTAATCCTTGAGTATTCCTGCGTCGAGCTGCTGATCGACGAGCTCGCCGAGCTCGGAATAGAAGAGGTTTACGCTCAGAAGCTTGTGAATGACGGTCTCGGCCTTGTCATCGCCGTAGGGCTCGCGCAGCTGCATGATGACGGTCTCACCCTCAACGTCGAAGTATTCGACGTTTTCCTTCTTGAACTGCCTCACCATCTCAGAGAACTGGATCTCCTGCGGCTGGGGCGTGTTGTTGCCGCTGAGCAGATATATGACCGCTATGAGGATAACTGCGACAAAGATATAGAAGCCTATATCGGGTCTGCGAAGCTTATTATTGTTCAATATATCACTTCTTTCCGGGGATTATTGGTAGATTTCGGGTTTAAGAACGCCGATGTAATCGAGGTTGCGGTATTTCTCGGCGTAATCGAGACCGTAGCCGACGATGAACTCGTTGGGGCACTCGAAGCCGACGTAATCGGCGCTTATATCCGCCTTTCTTCTCGCGGGCTTGTCGAGAAGAGTGCAGATCCTGATGGAAGCGGGCTTGCGATTCATAAGGTACTTGCGAAGATAGCTGAGGGTCACGCCGGAGTCGAGAATATCCTCAATGATTATGACGTGCCTGTTCTCGATGTCATAGGACAGGTCCTTGCGGATATTTACGGCGCCGGTCGTGGTGGTGCCGTTGCCGTAGGTCGAAACAGCCATGAAGTCGATCTCGCAGTACGCGTCGATGCAGCGGGTGAGATCCGCCATGAATACGAAGCAGCCCTTGAGAACTCCGACGAGGATCGGATCCTTGCCGGCATAGTCGCGGCTGATCTCGGCGCCAAGCTCCTGTACGCGTTTCTGAATCTCTTCCTTGGAGAAATAAATGCGCTCAATGTCTTTCTCTATCATGAGTTTTCTCCTTTATAAAAAGTGATTTTTACGGACTCATCGCCCGGTTTAACATGAGTTCTCACGTCAGAGCCGATGCCGAGAACTGCGATAACGCCGCTCTCATCGCATATTACGGGGACGGCGGAGCGCTCGTGAGCCGGTATCCTTCGCTCGATAAAAAGCTTCTTGAGCGATTTTGTGCCGGTTTTATCACTGAGTCGGATCGCGTCGCCCTCTTTTCGAGGTCTGACGGTTATATTACCACAAACTTTTTGCTTTTTAAATAGAAATGAAGTAAAAGATTTGTGAACAACGGCTGAAATAATATCCTCTTTTGTGATTTTATACCCCAATTCCGGTATCTCGTTCCCGCCTTCCGCAAGGACTACGGGCGAAAAGCTCTTTTCGACGGGGTCGATCACAAGCTCGTCCCAATCGCGCCGCAGAGACGCGCCGGGAACCGAGAGCGAGTCCGCGGGCTTCATAGAGAGGATCGACTTAATATGCTTGCTTTCAAGACTAGGAAGCGCCGCCATAAGCCTACGCGCGGCAAGCGGATAGGGAAGCGCGAGAAGCTCCGAGAACAGAAGCTCGCCCTTCGACGCTTCCGATAGATACTTTTCATCCTCTCTGAGAGCGCTTGCCATGCTCTCCGCGTGCTCGGCGCAGCGCGGATTCAGCTCTCTGAGCGCCGGAACGACGCGGTGGCGCACGAGATTACGCGCGTAATCGTCGGTGAGGTTAGTGCTGTCTGTGCGGTAGGTCAGGTGATTTTCGGCAATATATCCCTCAATATCGGCTCTTGTAACGCCGAGGAGAGGGCGGATTATATTTCCGCGCACCGGCGGGATACCGCAAAGCCCTTTAAGACCCGTGCCTCGCGCGATGCGGAGAAGTATCGTTTCAAGCTGATCGTCGGCTGAATGAGCGGTTGCAATATATCCGCCGCGGCAAACTGAGTCGAAAAACTCATATCTGAGCCGCCGCGCGGCGTCCTCGACGCCGACGGAGTGCGCTGAAGCGTAAGAGGCAACGTCGCCGGAGCCGGAGAAAAACTCTATGCCGTTTTTCTCGCAGTAATCGCGCACGAAGCGCTCGTCACCGTCAGACTCGTCACCGCGCAGGTTGTGGTTGAAGTGACAGACCGAGACCTTATCCCCGAAAAGCGCGCGCATCGCGTGCATGAGGCAGACGGAATCGGCGCCGCCGGAAACGCAGACGAGGACGTTTTTCTCGCCGTCAAGGCGGTTTTCATCGTAAAAACGGAGGATCTCCTCCGGAATTTTACTCATCCTCGTGCCTCCGCTCGACGGAAGCGTAGGTGGTGTACTCGGGCAGCCAGCGAAGCTCTACGGTGCCCGTCTCTCCGCGGCGGTTTTTGAGGATTATGCACTCCGCGACGTTGGGGATCTCGGACTCCTGGTTGTAGTAATCGTCGCGGTAAAGACCGAGAACGATGTCGGCGTCCTGCTCGATAGCGCCGGATTCGCGCAGGTCGGAGAGCATCGGGCGCTTGTTGGTGCGGCTCTCGTTCGCGCGGCTGAGCTGCGCGAGGCAGATAACCGGCACGTTCAGCTCCTTCGCCATTATTTTCAGCATACGGGAGATATCGGAAACTATCTGCGTGCGGTTTTCGTTTGAGGCGTTCGCCGTTCTGCCGGCGCTCGTCATGAGCTGGAGATAGTCGATGACCACAAGCCCGAGGTTCGGAAGCCGCCTGCACGCGGCGTTCATATCAGCGACCGTGAGGGCGGGGTTGTCGTCAAGCCGCAGGTCGGTGGCGCCGATGGTAGAGGAAGCGGCGGCGATCTTGCGCCACTCCTCATCGGTGAGGTTGCCGGTCTGCAGCTGCTTGAGGCTGACGAATGCCTCTGACGCGAGAAGCCTCATGCAGAGCTGCTCGCGGCTCATCTCGAGCGAGAACATGGCGACTGACTTTTTCGTGCTTTTTGCAACGTGCAGAGCCATGTTGAGCGCGATCGAGGTCTTGCCCATGCCGGGTCGGGAGGCGATAATGATAAGGTCGGATTTATTGAGACCCATGATTGCGTTGTCGAGGTCGGTAAGACCCGAGGCGTAGCCGGGAATGCTGCCGCCGTTTTTTGCCTTTTCGCTGAGCTGGGCGTAGAAATCCACGAGCACGCGGCTCACCGGCTCAAGTCCGCCTACGGTGCGCCCCTGACGGATGCCGTAGATCCTCTGCTCGGCGAGGTCGAGCACGGGGCCGGACTCGCCCGCGGAGGGATCCATCGCCATCGTGCTTATCTCGCTGCCGGTGTCCGCGATGCGGCGCAGAACGGCCTTGTCGCGCACGATCCCGGCGTACTCCAATACGTTCTGCGGCGTCGGCGTGATCTCCATGAGCTTCAGAAGATACTCGCGGCTCTGGTCTGTCGCAAGACCGGCGGCGCGAAGCTCGTTGAGAACCGTGACGGGGTCGATCTTCGCCGCGTTGTTGAACATGGAGTAGATCGTTTCAAATATGTTCTTGTTCTGTTCGACGTAAAAATCGTCGCTTTTCAGGGCGGAGATGACGTCGGCGATGCAGTGCGGCTCGATGAGCATGGAGCCGATGACCGCCTGCTCGGCCTCCACCGAATGGGGCATCTGGCGGACTAATAATTCGTCCATCTGGCGTTCACTCCGAAATAATTATTTCTCTGCGATAAGCACGTTTACGGTGCCGGAGATCTCGTGACCGAGCTTCACTCTGACCTCAAAGGTGCCGTAGGTCTTTATGGGGTCGGAGAGCACGAACCGCTTGGAATCTATGTCGATGCCGTGCTGCTTTTTGAGCTCGTCCGCGATCTCCTTTGAGGTGATGGAGCCGAAGAGCTTGCCGTTTTTGCCGGCGGAGGCGCTGATCTTCACTATGAGCTTCTCAAGCTCGCCCTTTATTTTCTGAGCCTCTGCCTTTTCAAGCTCGACCTGGTGCGCCTTTGCCTTTTCCTGGAGCTTCATTTTATTGAGAGCGTCTGCGGTCGCCTCTACGGCAAGACCGCGGGGGAGAAGAAAGTTGCGGGCGTAGCCGTCCGAAACCTCCACCATCTGACCTGCTTTTCCCTGATCTCTGACGTCCTTTTGAAGTATGACTTTCATATTGTTTCTTCCTTTCTCTCCGGTGTGACGGAGTTGTCCTCAAGATAATTGTCTATTGCCTGGCAGAGATCGCGTACGACCTCCTTCTGCGTTTTATCCGCTATCTGAGCGCCGGCCTGGTTCTTGTTTCCTCCGCCGCCGAGCTTTTCTAGTATCACCTGGACGTTTATATCGCTCATGCTTCGCGCGGAAATATTGATCCTGTCGCTGTCCGGGAAGATTACGAACGATGCCTGTATGCCCGAGATATTCAGAAGCTCGTCCGCCGCCTGCGCCGCGATTATGCGGTTTTCGGTGCTCTCCGGCGCGGCGATCGCAATGCCGGACTTGTATATCTTCGCCTTCTGAACGATGGCGTAGCGCTGCTTTGCGGTGTTGATGTCGGTCTGAAGAAGCTGCTTTACGTCGCTCGTATCGGCGCCTGCGCGGCGCAGGAACGCAGCGGCGTCAAAGGTTCTGCCGCCGGTGCGGAGGGTAAAGTTCTTTGTGTCGAGCATTATGCCGCTCAGAAGCGCCTCGGCCTCGGCGCGGAGAATATCGCTCTGCTCGACCATATATTGCAAGAGCTCGGTGACAAGCTCGCAGGCTGAGGAGGCGTAAGGCTCGTGGAGCGAGAGCGCGGCGTTCTGGATGTAAGAGGCGGCGCGCCTGTGGTGGTCGATGACCGCGACGCGGTTAACGCTCATAAGAAGCGACTCCGATTCGACCTGCTCGGGCCTGTTGGTATCGACAACAATCAGAAGCGAGCTGCCGTCAGCCTCGAGTATTGCCTCCTGCGGGTCGATGAACGCGTTCTTGTATTCCGGAAGCTGAATGATGCGGTCGATCAGCGGCTTTGAGAGCGTAGTGTTCATATCGACTACGATCTTAGCGGTTTTCTGCATAGCTCTCGCGGCGCAGCAGATACCGATGGCGGAGCCGATGGCGTCAAGGTCGGAGTTCTTGTGACCCATGACGAAGATCGTTGAGGCGTCGCGCATAAGCTCGGAGAGCGAGGACGCCATAACGCGGCTCTTGACCTTGGTGCGCTTCTCGGTCTGACTCGTTTTGCCGCCGTAAAATTCGAAGGTGAACTTGTTTTTCGTGACGGCCTGATCGCCGCCGCGGGAGAGAGCCATCTCGAGCGCGAGAGCGGAGAAGTGGCAGCTCTCGCCGATGTCCTTGCCGTCCTTTCCGATGCCGATCGAGAGAGTCGGGTGCATACCCTTCGGGCTGATGAGCTCGCGCACGGAATCGAGAATGGAGAACTTTTCCTCAACTATCTGCGAGAGAAAACGCGACTCGAAGATGAATATATATCTGTCGCGCTCGGCTCTCGTCATATATCCGTTATAGCGGCTCGTCCAGTTGACGATGATATCGTCGATCTGGCTGAGAAGCTGGCTCTTGTCCTTTTCGGAGAGGCTGTTCGTAAACTCGTCATAGTTGTCAATCATGATGGTCGAGAAGATGAGACGGGTGTTTTCAAACTCGTCGCTGAGGCGGGCGTTCTCTGTCTCGTCGACCCAGTAGGTCGTGGCGACGTAGCTCTTTACGCCTACGGCGCCGTCGCCTCGCACAAGCGAGCCGAATACGCGGAAGCGCCTGCCGCCGAGGTCTACAAGCTCCTGATACTCATTCTTGCCCTCCATGAGCCAGCGGGTGTTGAAGCCCGGCAGAACGTCGGAGATGTTGACTGAGAAGCTGTGCTCGCGTTCGCCGGTGACCTCGAGAAAGGACTCGTTCGCATAGATGAGCTCGTTCTCGGTAAGAGAGAAGATCGCCATCGGGAGCGGGAAGTTCGTGAGAGTATTCTTCGTCGCGGAGTCGATGTTCGAGGTCACGGATTCGATGTACTGCACCATATCCTGACCGCGCTTGCGGCTTGTTACGCGTGAGTACACGAACAGCAGAATTATGACCGCAAGCTCGACGACGGCAAGCTGAAATTCATTTTTACCGAAGAAAAAGGTCGCAATGGCGAAAAGCACAAGCACGACGAAGTACATCTTCATGCTCGGCTCGAGAAACTGCTTTATCTTTCGGTTCACGGTATCACCTCCGGCAATAATAACACATTTTAATCATTATACCAAAAACGGCGCGAGTTCACAATAATTATTTTTGCTATAAAAAGAAAATTTAATAAAACAGTTGATTATCGGCTCAAAATCTTGTAAAATAGCAAAATGCAAATGTAAGATTAAGGAATCAGACATGAAAAAAGTAATATGCGCCGCCATTGCGGCGCTGATCGCGCTGAGTCTTGTTTCATGCCGCGCAGAGCATCCGAACACCGTTTTTTCAAGAGCAGACCTTGTCGGGAAAAGCGTCGGCGTTCTCGAGGGAACGGCGAGCGAGAGCTACCTTCGGGGCATGACGGGAAGCATAAATATAAAGCTTTTCTCGTCCGCGAACGCGCTTGCCGCCGAGCTTAAAAACGGCGGAGTTGACGCGGCGCTTGCCGATGAGGAGACCGCGGCGAGGCTTCTGCACTCGTCGGGGCTGACGTCGCTTGACAGTCCGTTTGTCGATACGGAATACTGCATCGCCGTTTCCGAGGATAACCGCGTGCTGTACGACGCCGTCGAGAGCGCCGTCGTAAATCTCAGCCGCGCCGGAGTTCTCAAAAAGATATCCGAAGACTGGATCGCAGGCAAGGCGGAGCCGTATAAGGACGAAACGAGCTACCGCGAGTCGCTCTCGATCGCCGTTTCGGACGATTTCTGGCCGTACAGCTACCGCGATGAGAGCGGC
The DNA here is from genome assembly GCA_017412765.1 of Oscillospiraceae bacterium. GTDB lineage: Bacteria > Bacillota > Clostridia > Oscillospirales > Oscillospiraceae > RUG626. Next base: position 22,428 of record JAFPWN010000050.1, read on the forward strand.
GAGCTTGTCGGGCTTGAAATAGACGTCGCCAGGAGAATCTGCTCGGAGCTCGGCGTAAACGCGGAGTTCAAGGTCGTAAAGGCTGATATGATACTCTACATGGCGGAGAGCGGCAAGGTCTCGTTCTCCATCGGCAGAATACCGAGAGGGGACGCCTCAGTGCTTTATACCTCCGGCTACATAAGCTCAAAACAGGAAATAATCGTAAGAAAGTAGGAATAATGTTATGCAAAGAACCAAAATCGTCAAGCTCTACGAGAGCCCCGAAAGCTTTGACGGCGCCTCCATCACCGTCTGCGGCTGGGCAAGAAATCTCAGAGATCAGAAATCCTTCGGCTTCATCGAGCTCAACGACGGCAGCTGCTTCAAGCCCCTGCAGGTCGTTTTCGAGCGCGAGAGCCTTGATAATTACGACGAGATCGCGCATCAGAACGTAGGCGCGGCGCTTATCGTATCCGGCAGGCTCGTCCTTACCCCGGGCGCAAAGCAGCCCTTCGAGCTTAAGGCGGCGGAGATCACCGTCGAGGGCAAGTCGAGCCCCGATTATCCGCTTCAGCCGAAGCGCCACAGCGTTGAATTTCTGCGCACGATCCAGCATCTTCGCGCGAGGACGAACCTCTTCTCCGCGACCTTCCGCGTCAGAAGCGTAGCCGCGCAGGGCATCCACGAGTTTTTCAAAAGCCGCGGCTTCGTTTACATCCACACTCCGCTCATCACCGGCTCAGACGCAGAGGGAGCGGGAGCGATGTTCCGCGTTACCACCATCGACCCCGAAAACCCGCCCCGTAGGGAGGACGGCAGCATCGACTGGTCCAAGGATTTCTTCGGCAAGACTACATACCTCACCGTTTCCGGTCAGCTCAACGCCGAGAACTTCGCCCTCGCGTTCGGCGACGTCTACACCTTCGGTCCTACCTTCCGCGCCGAGAACTCCAACACCCAGCGCCACGCCGCAGAGTTCTGGATGATCGAGCCGGAGATGGCGTTTGCCGACCTCGACGACGATCTCGAGTGCATGGAGGCTATGCTGAAATTCGTCATCAACTATGTCCTCGAGAAGTGCCCGCAGGAGATGGATTTCTTCAACTCCTTCGTCGATAAGGGACTCAAGGACCGCCTTATGAACGTCGTTTCCAACGACTTCGGCAGAATAACCTACACCGACGCGATCGAGCTTCTCAAGAAGAACAACGATAAGTTCGACTACCCCGTAGAGTGGGGCAGCGATATCCAGACCGAGCATGAGCGCTATCTCGCGGAGACGGTGTTCAAGCGCCCGGTGTTCGTGACCGACTACCCGAAGGAGATCAAGGCGTTCTATATGCGCCTCAACGACGACGGTAAGACCGTCGCCGCGTCCGACTGCCTCGTTCCCGGCATCGGAGAGATCATCGGCGGCAGCCAGCGCGAGGAGAGACTCGATATGCTCGAAAAGCGCATGGATGAGCTCGGACTCAACAAAGAGGATTACTGGTGGTATCTCGATCTTCGCCGTTACGGCTCGTGCCGTCACGCGGGCTTCGGCCTCGGCTTCGAGCGCCTTATTATGTACCTCACGGGCGTGTCCAATATCCGCGACGTGGAGCTGCATCCGCGCACAGTCGGCAACGCAGAATTTTGATTTTTAGCTTTGAGGTGATAGAGCATGGCTGACAAGAAAAAGAAAGATTACGGCATGAACGTGGACTTCAATTCCTACGGTCTCAGACCTGCCGGAAGCTATATAGATCAGCTCAGGCACCTCAACGATATGCTTGACTCAATCTCTTCCGAAAGCTCGAAGAGCCGCGTTACCGATCTTCAGAAGGATATGAATGAGGCTGACGAGGCAGCAAAGAAGCTCCTCGATGAGATGAACAAGCAGGACGCGCTCAGCCCGAATTCACCCAAGACCAAGGCGGAGGAGGAGCCGGAGCGCCCTAATCTCGACGAGCTCTTAGCGGAGCTTGACGACCTTGTGGGTCTTGAAAAGATCAAGCAGAACGTCCGCAGCCTTATCAATCTCGCAAAGGTGCGAAAGCTCAGGGAGGAGCAGGGACTTCCGACCCCCGCCATGAGCCTGCACCTTGTGTTCATGGGCAACCCCGGCACCGGAAAGACGACTGTCGCGCGGCTTATCGCGCAGCTTTATTACGCGATCGGCGTGCTCAGCAAGGGTCAGCTCGTCGAGGTCGATCGCAGTCAGCTTGTCGCCGGCTACGTCGGTCAGACCGCGATAAAGACCGGCGAGGCGATCAAAAAGGCAATGGGCGGCGTGCTGTTCATCGACGAGGCTTATTCCCTGACGGGACAGGAGGGCGCGAACGATTTCGGTCACGAGGCAATAGAAACCGTCCTCAAGGCCATGGAGGATCACCGCGATGACCTCGTCGTCATCGTGGCGGGCTATGAAAATCTCATGGAGAAGTTCATAAATTCAAATCCCGGCCTTGAGAGCCACTTCAACCGCTATTTCGTTTTCGAGGACTACAACGGCGATGAGCTGTATGAGATATTCGCCATGCGCTGCAAGAAAAATAAGTACACGCTGAACGAGGAGGCTGAGAAGTTCCTCCGCGACCACCTCAAGGCACTGTACGAAACGCGCGACGATAATTTCGGCAACGGCAGAACGGTCCGCAATATTTTTGAAAACGTAGTCTCAGTCCAGTCCGACAGGGTCGCCCTTATCGAAGATCCGACGACAGAGGATCTCATGACGGTGCTCAGGGAGGACGTTGAAAAAGCGGTAGAAATGTAAAAAAATTCATTGACAAGGCTTCCTTATTGTGCTATTATATTTTGGCTGATGAATTCAGCTCTGCGGGTGTAGCACAACGGCTAGTGCACCAGCCTTCCAAGCTGGGGACGTGGGTTCGATTCCCATCACCCGCTCCAATAGAGCCCTTTCCCAGAGTAAACGCTTGCGTTTGCTTTGAGTAGGAACAGGGAAGGAGCGAATGTGAAGCTTTTCGGCGTAGCCGGAAAGGGAACGCAGCGAGTTTCCTGTGACGTGCGCCAATAGCTCAGTTGGATAGAGCAACTGCCTTCTAAGCAGTAGGTCGGGGGTTCGAATCCCTCTTGGCGTGCCAGCGCCGAGGCGGGAAAACCGCTTCGGCGGAGAATATGGTGGGTGTAGCTCAGTTGGTTAGAGCACCGGATTGTGGTTCCGGGTGTCGAGGGTTCGAGTCCCTTTACCCACCCCATGTGCCGACGCCTTTTCGGCGTCGGCACAATAAACATATTAGGGAATAGGGATGTCGCCAAGCGGTAAGGCACAGGACTTTGACTCCTGCATCCGTGGGTTCGAATCCCGCCATCCCTGCCAATGCCCCAGTAGCTCAGCAGGTAGAGCACCGCCCTTTTAAGGCGGGTGTCCAGGGTTCGAATCCCTGCTGGAGCACCAGGAACAGCCGTCCCAACCGGGATGGCTGTTTTTGTATTTGCAAGAAAGGATGCGAACCCTGGACACCTAAACGCGAAGCGTTTTTTGAGCGAAGCGGATAAACGGAATACGATTGCAGATCGTATTCAGACTGTAGACAAAAAGAAAAAGCGTTGGATATAGGAGGCGGGGTTCTGTGAAGGGGCCGGCCAAGAGGCCCATTCACGTCGCAAACAGGCCCGCAGGTGTCATATTTTGCGCTCCGAGAGTGCAAAATATGTTCGATGCGGAGACTTTGTCGACGCATTGAATACGATTGCAGATCGTATTCCAGGGTTCGAATCCCTGCTGGAGCACCAAGAATGCTTAAACAAAAAAAGATATAAGGAGAATGAAATGAATAAACAGTTAAGGCAGAGAGAAAGATATAGCTTTTTCTGATAGAGAGTATCGTCAGATGAAATAATCTGCTTTTTGTATACTAAAGTCCACGCAGCAGGCTGCACTCGGAATCGACAAACTCCGCATACACGGCTACGGGGCAGTCTTCGGGTGAAACGGCGCTTTCATCCTCTTGACGGCTCTGCCCCTCTTGTGATACAGTAGAGGAAACGGCAGCAATCCCTCCGTCACGACGAGTGCGTGTAGGCGTGGCGGCAGTAGCGCCGGAAGAGTCATGTACCTCTCCGGTTGCGTATGCTGCCGTTTTTTGTCTTCCCGGCCCGTCGGCAGCCAATGGCTGTTTTTGTATTTGTCTGATTATGTACATGGGAAATTTGTATAATAAGCTGCGGAGGGCAGAATTATCTTGCCTTTCACTTATAGTAGTGATAATATAAATCTGTTAACTATATAATTAAAATCAAAAAAGGGGAGTGCGATGATGTTCAATTTCACCGTCGTTGATATCATCAATCTGTTTTTTATAGCCGCCGGCATAGGTGTGTGCAGTCTCTGCTTCATGCAGATAACGGCGTCAAAGCGTCTGCGCAATATCGTAAGGCTGTATTTTCAGATATTTTTTATTTTGATAATCGTCTATATGCTCAACCATTTTGCAAGGGAGCTGATGAACGGCATTCCCGGCAGCGGAGTTTTTATTGCTCTGCAAACAGTTACCTTTGCCGAAGTTCTGACGGCGGGGCTTATGACGCACATGATGAGCAGGCTCGTTATAAACGTAACCACCAGGGGCAGTAACGATGCAAAAAAGCTCGAGCTTGCGCTTCATCTGCTGCTTGCGGCGCACGCTCTTATCCTCGTCGCGGGATTGTTCGGCGGACATATCTACTACTTTGACGAGAATAACGTGTATCATCGCGGAGCGTTGTACTTACTCTCAAATCTCGGTCCGTCCATAATGCTCGTCATCGACGTATTTATGCTTGTCCGTCACGGTAAAAATGTAGACAAACGTGTGAGGATCGCGTTCTGGGTCTTTATGATCGCTCCGATCGTGGCTATTGTCATCCAAAGCCTGCTGTACGGGATTCAGTTCATTATCTTTGCAACGGTAGGGTCTGCTGTCTATATGTTCGGCGTCATCCTGCAGCACCAGAACGAGGAGTATGAGAAACAGAAGATCGAGAGCATGCGGATCGAGTCTGAGCTTACGATGGCTTCTGCAATTCAGGCGGATATGCTTCCGAACATCTTTCCGGCGTTCCCCGACAGGGACGAGTTTGACGTTTACGCCTCGATGGATCCCGCTAAGGAGGTCGGCGGCGACTTTTACGACTTTTTCCTTGTGGACGACGACCATCTCGGACTTATTATGGCCGACGTTTCCGGCAAGGGCGTGCCGGCGGCTCTGTTTATGATGGCGTCAAAGATACTTCTTGATAACAACGCCATGCTCGGAAAGTCTCCGGCTGAGGTACTGAGGGACACGAATGAGGCGATCTGCGCCGGAAACCGGGAGGAAATGTTCGTAACAGTCTGGCTCGGTATTCTCGAGATATCCACAGGAAAGCTCACGGCGGCAAACGCGGGGCATGAGTACCCCGTCCTTAAGAAGCCGGACGGAAGCTTTGAGATAATCAAGGATAAGCATGGATTTGTCATAGGCGGAATGTCCGGCGCGAGATACAAGCAGTATGAGCTGACGCTTGAACCGGGTTCCAAGCTCTTCCTTTATACTGACGGTGTGCCGGAGGCAACGAGCTCCGACAAGGAGCTTTTCGGCGTTGAGCGTATGCTCGACGCGCTGAATTCCGACCTCAGCGCAGATCCCAGGAAGACTCTCGGGATCGTTCGCGCGGCTGTTGACGGTTTTGTCAAGGACGCGGAGCAGTTTGACGATCTTACGATGCTCTGCCTTGAATACAAGGGCGCGAAAGAAAAAAGCGACGAAGGATGAGGCGCGTCAGTCCGTCAGGAAGGAAAATTTAATTGACTGAGAATGACAAAAACAGCCGGCCCGGATGGGTCGGCTGTTTTGATTTATTCAAATTTTTATTCAGTTTCCGAAGCTGTTGACCCAGTTGATAAGTGAATTGTGCCAGATATTCGCCTCGACGTCACGGCGCATCTGATCGGTAACGGGGCCGTTTTTCGCCATCTTCGCAAGGATCGCCGCCTGAAGCTGCTCGACTGTCATAAGATCGTACGGGATATCGGGTACGTCGACGCTCACGGGCTCGGCATTCTTCTCGGGTTCCGCTTCTTTCGGCTCCTCGACCTTGCCCGGCTCGACCTTTACGGGCACCGGCTCGTACTTTACAACGCACGCAGGCTCCTCAGCCTTGACTGAGCCGTTGTCCGGGGCGAAAATATCGCCTCCGGAGCCGGGGAGAGAGAAGTTGAGTCTGCCGCCGCTGACATCGAAGCGCCTGCCGCTCAGAAGTCCGACGTATGCGCCGTCGGCTGCCTCGACATTCATCCACGCCTCACCGTCGGAATTGTTGACGGCGACGATGAGCCTTCCGCGGGCGAAGGCGTACTGCTGATTTGTGAGCGCGAGCTGACGGAAGTCGCCCCAAACGAGATCCTGCGTCCACTCGGCGTGGATCTTGCCGAGCGATGCGATCAGCGCCGTGCAGGGGTTTTCGGTGCGGTCCGAGGCGTGGTCGGCAAGGTCGATATACGGGCGAAGCGACGCGTCAGACCAGCGCTCCTTGCGGCCCTCGATGCCGAATTCACTGCCGTAATAGACCGAGGGGATGCCGGGCAGGGTGTAGAGCAGGATATGTACCGGGGTGTAGTGAGCCTTGTTCATGAGCTTGGTGTAGATTCGCTCGACGTCGTGATTATCGACGAAATTGTAGAGCTTTATGTGCGCGGGCACCATGCCGTTCGTGCGCTGGACGGTGTGCGCTATCTCAAAATAGTTGTGGTCGTTGTGACCGCTGTATAGAGCCTTGTGAAGAGCGTAGTTTGTGACTGAGTGGAGCGTGTTTTCATTTGCCCAGCGCGAATAATCGCCGTGGATGACCTCGCCCATGAGCCAGAAATCGGGCTTCGCCTCGTCGGCGGTGCGGCGAAGCGCCTTCATAAAGTCGAAGTCGAGCACGTCGGCCGCGTCAAGACGGATGCCGTCAACGTCAAACTCCGATACCCAGAAGCGGATCACGTCGCAGATGTAATCGCGGACGGCGGGATTGCGCTGATTGAGCTTAACGAGCAGATTGTAGCCGCCCCAGTTATCGTAGGAAAAGCCGTCGTTATACTCGTTGTTGCCCCAGAAATTGACGTTGCAGTACCAGTCGCGGTAGGCGGAAGCCTCGCGCTTTTCTTTAATGTCCCTGAACGCGAAGAAATCGCGGCCCGTGTGGTTGAAAACGCCGTCGAAAATGACCTTGAGTCCGGCTTCATGGCATTTTTTCACGAACGCCGCAAGGTCGTCGTTAGTACCGAGACGAGAGTCGAGAGTTTTATAATCGGTCGTTTCATAGCCGTGACCGACAGACTGAAAGAGCGGACCGATGTAAAGAGCGGTAAAGCCGAGCTCCTTTATGTGATCGATCCAAGGAAGCAGCGTGTTGAGCCGGTGCACCGGAGCCGAGTAATCGTTCTCGCGCGGAGCGCCGGTAAGTCCGAGCGGATAAATGTGATAGAAAACTGCTTCATCATACCATGCCATGAGGTTTCCTCCAAACCAGTAAAAAATTCGCTTTATTATAGCAGGCAAACATCCGCTTTTCAAGCGCAATTTGAACAATTCTCCACGCTTTGCACAAAATATAATTGCAAAAAGAAAATAGATAGAATATAATATTTTCGTAAAACTGACGATCCGGAGGACAAGGATGAAATTTTCAAATATTCTGAAGCGCTCGAGAGAGCTTGCGGCTGAGGCGGACATCTCCGCCGTGGACTTCATGGCGGTGCAGATAAATATCAGGGGAGCGGACCCCGGCGTTTTCTACGTTGAGGTCAAGGACGGAAGAATATCCGTAGAGCCTTATGAGTATTATGACCGCCAGTGCGCCATAGATATCTCTGACGCCGACTTTTCAAAGCTTATGCGCGGCAAGCTGGACACCGTAAAGGCGTATAACGACGGGAAAATCGGCGTTGAGGGAGATCTCGGCAGGGCGCTGCAGTTTTCGGATATTTTAAAGAGCGGTATCAGACCGTAAAAATCTGTTCTGGGAGTGATCAATATGAACAAAGCTTCAAAGGCATGGCTTTTTGCCGGCGGCGCGCTCGGCGCGCTCGGTATCGGAGCCGGCATCGGCTCGGCGATGCTTTTCGCGAGGACTCTGCCGCGTCCGAAGGGCACGAGCCAGGAAATAATCGACGAATTCGCGGACAGAGCAAAGTTTGAAGAGTACAAGGTCAGGATGGCGCCTGTCGGTGAGTGGATGGCGGCGCAGAAGCTCGAGGACGTTTACGTCACCTCGCGCGACGGGCTGAAGCTCCACGCATTCTATATCGCGGCGGAGGAGAAATCGGACAGGGTCGTTATCCTGCACCACGGCTTTACGAGCCACGCCGTTGACAATTCCGCTCACGCGAAGTTCTTTCACGAGCAGGGCTATGAGGTGCTGCTTCTCGACCTTCGCGCCCACGGCGAGAGCGAGGGAGATTACGTCGGCTTCGGCATACTCGACCGCTTCGATACGCTTGAGTGGGTAAAATACGCGCGCGGGAGATTCGGAGAGGACGTAAAGATCGTTCTGCACGGCACCTCGATGGGCGGTGCTACGGTGCTGATGGCGCTTGGCGTGCCGGAGATACAGAGCGCGGTCAGCGCTGTCATAGCGGACTGCGCCTACACCTCGCCCGCGGAGATATTCTCCCACGTCATAGAGAAGGATTACCATATTCCTCCGGCTCCGATCATTATGCTGAACGGGCTGTATTCTCAGCCGATTGCGGGCTACCGCTTCGACGAGTATTCGACAGTCGACGCGCTGAGGGGCAACAACGTCCCGGTGCTTTTTGTCCACGGAAAAGAGGATAAGTTCGTTCCGACGTGGATGAGCCGGAAAAACTACGACGCCTGCACGTCGAAAAAGCGCCTGCTCTTTGTGGAAAACGCAGGACACGGTTCGAGCATTTTTGAAAACCCCGAGCTATACGAGGAGACTGAAAAGGAATTTCTCATGGACGCGCTCGGCTGAATATACTTAAGAAAGCGAGCTGAAGAGATGAAAGAACTTAACCTGAACGGCGCCGTTGTGCAGACGTATCCTCTCACCGCGGCGCAGCGAGTCCACTATTACACCGTTTCAGCGTGCGGCAGAGACGAACTGCTGAATATCGCTACCGGCTTCTACATCGAGTTTGACGACGTAGACTTCGACACGCTGCGCGAGTGCATTTACGACGGCTACAACAAGTTCGAGTCTATGCGCCTTCGCATCGTAAAGGATGAGGAGGGCAACCCCGTGCAGTTTATCGCGCCCACCGAGGACAGGGAGATAAAGCTCGTTGACTTCTCCTCCTGGCGTGAGGAGGACGCGCATGAGGAGATGAAGCGCTGGAGCCGCATTCCGCTCTATATGAACGGCGGCCCGATGAACGAGATCGTCATGATCCGGCTTCCGGGAGGCTACAACGGCCTCTATATGAAGGTGCATCACATGACGATGGACTCTTCCGCGATAATCAGCTTTTACAGCTACGTTCTCAACCTCTACTGCTTCAAAAAGTTTGAGAACATCGAGGCGCCGAAGAGCCCGAAGAGCTATCTTGCTCAGCTGAAGCTCGATCTTGCATACGAGGCGGGCAGTCCCGCGCTCGAGCGCGACCGCAAGTTCTGGCTCGAAAAGCTTGAGGAGCCGGAGCCGATCTATACTCCGTTCAGCCCGCGCAACAGACTTCTGGAGCTCAGAGAGCAGATGGGCAACCCGAACCTCCGCTCCTGCTACGCCACCGGCGATATCGAGGCGGATATAAAGGTCTACGATCTGGAGGACGAGCCGTCAAAGCAGCTTCTTGAGTTCAGCCGAAATTACCGCATACCCGTGGCGTCGATACTCCTGCTCGGCCTGCGCACCACGTTCTCGAAGTTTGCAGGCGGTGAAAAGGACGTCAGTGTGAAGAATGCCGTCGCAAGGCGCGGAACGCTGCTCGAGAGCCAGTCCGGCGGAACGAGAATCCACTTCTGGCCGCTGCGTACCGTTATCGAGCCGGAGACGACCTTCCTCGACGCGCTGAAGATCATCCAGGCGAAGGAGAACGCGCTCCTGCGCCACGCAAACTACGACCCGATCCGCTATATGGCGGAGACTGCCGAGCACTACAAGTGCCCGCAGGGAACGGGCTATGAGTGCACTACGCTTACGTATCAGCCTATGTCCGCGGCCTCCCTCAAGGGACACGCGATACCGGATATGAACTTCAAGAGCATGTGGTATTCAAACGGCGTAGCCATGCAGCACATCTACATCACCGTTATGCACCGCCCGACGGACAACGGCTTCGGCTTCCACTTTGAATACGAGAAGAACAGCGTTTCTCTCGATGAGATCGAAAAGCTCTACTATTACCTCTGCCGCGCAATATTCCGCGGCATCCAGAATCCCGACATCACGATAGGCGAGATCCTTGAGTGGATGTAATTGAAAAAGGAGAATTTACAATGCTTGAGAAAATCAGAGAAATAATGGTCAGATACGTTGAGCTGAATCCCGACGATATTCAGGAGGATTCCAGACTCGTTGAGGATCTCGGACTTACGTCCTTCGCCTTCATGAGCATGATGGGCGACTTCGAGGAGGAGTTTGAGATAATGGTCGATGAGACCGAGCTGACCGATATCCATACTGTGGGCGATATTATGGCCTACATTGAGAAAAAGCAGGCTGAGTAATGAAAACCTCCGAGCTGCACACTATTCAGGATCTGCTCGTTCAAAGCGCGGCCGAGCGGCCGGATAAGGTTTATCTCCGTGAAAAGGCCGGCAGGGAGATCGCGGAAAAGACCTTCGGAAAGCTCCTTGACGACGCGCGGAGAATATCCGCTTTTTTAGAGCGGCAGAGTGAAGGCAAGGTACACGCCGGGCTTGTCGGAACCTCCGGCATAGCTTATATAACGGCGCTTATGGGCACCGTTATAAACGGCGATCTCGCCGTTCCCATCGATCCGCAGCTCTCTAACGAGGAGATAGCGGATAATCTTAACCGCGCCGACGTCACGGTGCTGTTCTACGATAAGCGCTTTGCTGCCTTTGCCGACGGTATAGCCTCTCTCTGCCCCGGCATAACCGCCGCGGTATGCCTCCAGCCGGAGGAGGGGCGCCGCAGTATCGACGATCTTATCGCGGAGGAAGCGCCCGCTGAGCTTAAGAGCGTTGACCCGCAGAGCTGCGCCTGCATTCTCTATACCTCCGGCACTACGGGAAAATCGAAGGGCGTTATGCTCTCGCACGCGAACCTTATCGACAACGCCACCTGCTGCGATAACGAGGGCAGCGACAGAGACGTGCTTCTCTCCGTTCTGCCCATTCACCACGCCTACTGTCTCACCTGCGACGTGCTGCTCAGCATGCGCTACGGCGCGACGCTGTGCATAAACGATTCGCCTATGCGCCTTGTGCAGAACATAAAGCTCTTTCAGCCGACCATGATGCTGTTCGTGCCTCTTATTGCCGAGACGATCTATCGCCGCATTATGGCGGAGAAGAAGCGCAATCCGCTCATCCCGATGAAGCTCATCGGCAGAACGGTGTTCGGCAGGGAGCTGAGAGTGATTTTCTGCGGCGGAGCGTATCTCGCTCCGGAGATCACCGAGGCTTATGCGAAGATGGGCATTCCGCTTTTGCAGGGCTACGGGATGACCGAATGCTCGCCGCGCATAACGTCCTCAAGCGAGGCCGACCCCTCCACCGGCACGGACGTGGGCAGGGTGGTCAAAAACTGCTCAGTCAAGATCGAGGACGGCGAGATACTCGTAAAAAGTCCGTCCGTTATGCTCGGCTACTACAAAAACGAGGAAGCGACGCGCGAGATGTTCACTTCCGACGGCTGGCTCAAAACGGGCGACCTCGGTTACGTCAAGGACGAGCGAATCTATATTACCGGTCGCAGGAAAAACCTCATCATTCTCTCAAACGGAGAGAATGTCTCGCCGGAGGAGCTTGAAAACCGCTTTGCCGGCAGCGAGTGGATGAGCGAGGTGCTCGTTTATTCCGAGGATGAGCAGATAACCGCCGAGGTCTATCCGTTCCCGGAGTTTGCAAATAAGGCTGAGGCGCTCTTCCGCAAGAAGGTCGATGAAATAAACAAGGCGGTGCCTCCGCAGAGGCGCATCGTGCGCCTCCGTCTGCGCGACAAGGAGTTTGAAAAGACCACCTCGAAAAAAGTCAAGCGTATTCAGCCTGAGAAGGGCGAGCTTCTGAAATAATCGCATATAAAAGATGGCGGACGTCAAAAAGACGTCTGTCATTTTTTTGCAATTAAGGTGTTGAACTGCGGAACATAATTTGGTATAATATAAAAATATGATGGAATGGCGGCACCTTTCCGTCCGGCGGCGCGCGTAAGAACCAATGGCGCGTCCGGCAAAAAACTTAAGCCCCAGATCGGGAGGCGAAATATGACAAACAGGATAAAGCCGCTGAAGAGAAGCGTTCTTGTAGGAACGATCAGCTTTATCATAATACTCTGCATAGTGCTGAGCGTCGTGCAGTATTACGGATATCGCAGAATGATTTATGAGCGCTACGAGGCATACATAGAAAACGTGCTTAACTATGCCGCGAGCGTGATCGACACCGACGACCTTGCCGAGTGCATCCGCACCGGCGAGATGAGCGAGAAGTATCACGAACTTCAGAAGTTCCTCGACGGGATACGCGACGGAATGAATATCCATTTTATTTATGCAATCGTGCCGCTCAACACCGAGCCGAGGGATAACATAAAGAACGTTATTGCCGGCGTCAGCGAGTGGGAATATGAGAATATCGCTGATGAGCTTGTGTATCTCAATATGCTGACGGGCGATTCATATTCGCCGGAGACTGCGGGAAAATATCTCAGGGCGTACAATACCGGCACTCTGTCCTTCTTCGAGGAGGTCAGCGAGTGGGGCGACGATTATACGGGACTTCTGCCGCTCTACGATTCGGACGGGAACAAGGTCTGCGCTCTGTGCGTTGACGTTGACGTTGCCTCTATCCGCGGCGAGCTTCTGAGCAGCGCGCTGACGATGCTTGTGATCATAATGGTGCTCGGCGGCGGATTTGCGCTCTTTTTCTACTTCTGGTCAGCGCGAAACGTAACGCGCCCGCTTGAGCAGCTTGAGAGCAGCGTAGCGGATTTTGCGGTATCCTGTCAGAATCAGAAGGATCCGCAGGCGCTTCACATAAACGTGCCGGAGATACGCACGAATAACGAGGTGGAGTCCCTTGCCGCGGCGGTAACGAAGATGAGCGAGGCGATGCAGGGCTACGTCAAGAATATCGTTTACACCGAAAGCGAGCTTGCAAGGATGGCGGTGCTCGCTAACAAGGACGCGCTCACCGGAGTGCGGAACAAGAACGCCTACGACGCATACGCCATCGAGCTTCAGGCTAAGATGCGCAATAGAGATATTCGGTTTGCCGTAGGCATGATAGATATAAACGACCTCAAGGGCATAAACGATACCTACGGCCACGAAAAGGGCGATATCTATATAATGGAGTGCTGCAAAATTATCTGCGAAACCTTTGAGCATTCGCCGGTATTCCGCGTCGGCGGTGATGAATTCGTGGTAGTTATTCTCGGCGAGGATTACGATAACCGCGCCGCGCTCGTAGAGAAAGCGAGCAGAGAGTATGAGAAAAAGAGCGGCGATAAGTCTCTCGAGCCGTGGGAGAGGGCAAGCGCTGCCATCGGCGTTTCTGAGTATAACAGAAATACGGATACCGCAGTCGATGAGATCTTTGACCGCGCGGACAAGGAAATGTACGCCGCAAAGGCGAAAATAAAGCAAGGCGAATAATAATGGAGGAGAGATATTTATGAGAATAGCGCTTATCAATGAAAACAGTCAGGCAGCAAAAAACGAGCTCATCTGCGCGACCCTGAAAAAGGTCGTCGAGCCGCTTGGTCACACCGTGGATAACTACGGAATGTACTCGTCAGACGACGAAAACCAGCTCACCTACGTTCAGAACGGACTTCTGGCGTCGATCCTTCTGAATACCGGCGCCGCCGACTACGTAGTCACCGGCTGCGGCACAGGCGAGGGAGCGATGCTCGCCTGCAACAGCTTCCCCGGAGTTCTCTGCGGTCATCTCGCCGATCCGATGGACGGCTATCTTTTCGCGCAGATAAACGACGGCAACTGCGTTGCCATACCCTTTGCCAAGGACTTCGGCTGGGGCGCGGAGCTGAAGCTCGAGCTTATGCTCCACGAGCTGTTCGCTTACGGCAGCGGCAACGGCTATCCGAAGGAGAGAGTGGTTCCGGAGCAGCGCAATAAGAAGATACTGGACGGCGTAAAGGCAAAGACGTACCGCCCGCTTATTGACATACTCCGCGACCTCGACCCTGAGTTCGTGAAGGGCACGATCTCCGGCGCGCACTTTGACGAGCTGTTCTATCCGAACTGCAGGGACGCCGAGATCGCCGCGTTCCTCAAGTCGCTCAAATAAAAAACAAGCTCCCCGCCCGAAAAAGCGGGGAGTATTCTGTATCAGAGGGTGAACAAAATGACTTTGACAACGGATATATTCGCCGCTTTTGACAAGAAGTGGGCGATTCTGACTGCCGGAAGCGGAGAGAGCTTCAACACGATGACGATCAGCTGGGGCGGAATGGGTACGATCTGGAATAAGCCGGTCGTGACGGTCTACGTCCGTCCGAGCCGCTATACCTATAAGTTTATGGAGGAGAGCGAGTATTTCACCGTGAGCTTTTATCCCGAGGAGCGCCGGAGCGATCTCGCGCTTCTCGGAAGGCTGTCCGGGCGCGACGGCGATAAGCTGGCAAAGACGGCGCTTACGCCTCGCGAGGTACCCCACGGCGTGAGCTTCGAGGAAGCGGAATGCACGATAGTGTGCAGAAAGCTTTACGCTCAGGATCTTGACAGAGCCGGTATGCTGCCCGAGGTAGCGGACGGCCCCGAACGCGATGACGTTCACAGAATGTATATCGGAGAGGTCGTAGAAATAATCAGATAAATGTCGCTTTTAAAGCGACCAAAGCCCTTCTGTGCGGCGCTATAATTAGCCTGCAAATAAAAAAGGAGGGCAATACAATGAAAAATGACATCACTGAGCTCGTATTCATCCTCGACCGTTCCGGTTCCATGGCGGGGCTGGAGGGCGATACCATCGGCGGCTTCAACGCGATGATCGAGAAGCAGAAGCGGCTCGGCGGCAGAGCCTTCGTCTCGACGGTGCTATTCGACTCCGAGTGCAGAAGGATCCACGACCGACTGCCCATCTTGGAGGTGCCGCCTCTGACAGATAAGGACTATTTTGTCGGCGGCTGCACGGCGCTTATGGACGCTGTCGGCGGAGAGGTGGAGCACATCTCGAAGGTACACCGCTACGTCAGAGCGGAGGACGTGCCTGAAAAGACGATCTTCGTCATTACGACCGACGGAATGGAGAACGCAAGCCGCAAATACAAGGCTGATGAGGTGCGAAGGCTCGTCGAGAAAAAGCGCGAGGAGGGCTGGGAGTTTATCTTTCTTGCCGCGAATATCGACGCTGCCGAAACAGCGGAGAGCTTCGGAGTCGAGCGCGAGATGGCGGTCAATTACCACGCCGACGGCTCCGGCACGAAGGCGGTATTCGAGTCCGTCTGCGCGGCGGTAAGCTCCGTAAGAGAGCGCAGGGCGCTCGGCAAGGCCTGGGCAAAGAGCGTAAGCGAGGATAACGAAAGAAGGAAGTAAAGACTTGGAGAGGCAATACCTGACACATGGATTTCCGCCGTTTTATGACGCGGATTCCGAGATACTGATACTCGGCTCGTTTCCGTCCGTAAAAAGCCGCGAGGCGCAGTTTTTCTACGGTCACCCTCAGAACCGATTCTGGCGGGTGATAGCGGCGGTTTACGGCGAGAGAGCGCCGGAGAGCGTTGAGGAGAAGCGCGCGTTTCTCACGCGCAGCAGGATCGCACTTTACGACGTTATCGAGGAGTGCAGCATTATCGGCTCGGCGGATTCCACGATAGCCGACGTAGTGCCTGCCGATATCGGCGCGATTCTCAGCGCGACGAGAGTGGGGGAGCGGGTGTTCACAAACGGCGGCAAGGCGTATGACCTCTATATGAAGCTCATATTTCCGACGCTCGGCGTCGCGGCGGCGAAGCTTCCGAGCACGAGTCCGGCAAACGCCGCGTGGAGCCTCGAAAAGCTGACTGCGGCATGGGAAGAGATAATCAAGCCGGCGGGGTGACCCGCCGGTTTCGATGCGTCGACAAAGTCTCCGCATCGAACATATTTTGCGCTCCGAGAGCGCAAAATATGACGCCTGAGGGCCTGTTTGCGACGTGAAGGGGCCTCTCGGCCGGCCCCTTCACAGAACCCCGTCTCCTTTATTCAACGCTTTTTCCTTTTTGTCTACAGTCTTAAACCGGCGGGGTGACCCGCCGGTTTTATTATATTATATAGTCTGTGATGCAGTCATACCAGTGGACGTAGGCCGCGCCGTTTACGCGAACTATCTCATTTTCGGGAAGCCGCTCAGTCCACGGCTTGCCGCAGCCCCAATCGTCCCTGTTGAATCTGCGCCAAAGAACCGTTCTGCCGCTTCTGTCAAGATACTGCTCGCTCATAACGCCGCTGTCATAGGTTTCGATGTCAACGACGCAGATCGTGTCGAAGCGCTTTTCACCGATTTCAACGGTGTAACGCCCGACGACGTCAAGTAAAAAAGGCTTGTCCTTCGCGGTTATTTCACCGCCTGCGCAGGTTATGTCGCCCTTGGCGGAGATATTCGTCTCGTTGCCGCAGTTGTTTTCTCCGAAGCCCCAGTTCGGCAGAAACTCATCGCCGTCGAGAAACGTGTGTACCTTCAGAACGCCGTTCTCTTTGTGACTTTCCGCGAGAAAGCGGCAGTGCGTGTCCGTCAGCTCGGCAACGAAGGTGCGCTCGGCGTATGCGGTCTCGTCGATCCTGTTGCAAGGCATCGCGTCAAATTCCCTGCTTTTAACTACGGCGCCGGTGATCCCGTGTATCTCGGCTCTTCCGCTTACCTCAAGCTCGACGTACTCTCCGCGCTTTCTCTCAGGGAAATCGTACATTGCCCAGGATAGCCGCTCGCCCTCTCTCGGAACGATGAACCAGCCCATAAGCTCTTCCCACTTTACGCTGAACGGCGCCTCGCTGCATGGGATAATGCGGTATTCCGGCATTGTTTCAGGCATCTTTTTCATAGTTTTTTCTCCTCCCGGCGGGCATGGATACAGTCTTTTGAAATTATTTCTCGCCGCGTTCAGCCGGCTTTTGACCGTTCCGAGCGGCAGACCGAGATCGCGCGATATTTCGCTCTGCTTGTAATCCTCAAAATAGTACATGAGCATTATCTGCCTGTCCTTGTCTGACAGCTTTGCCAACGTATCGAGTACGGGCGACTCCTTAACGGCTCCGCAGCGGCTCATAGGCAGTACGGCTTCTCCGCAGACCTCTAAACTCACGTCGTCGCTTTTTCTGCGGTAGTAGTCAACGCATTTGTTTTTAGCAATGCAGATGAGCCACGCCTTGAAGCTCTCGCGCCGCTTGAGGCGGCCGAAGCTCTTATATGCGGAGATGCAGGTCTCCTGAATTATATCCTCCGCATCGGCAAACGAGGGGACACGGTATCGCACGAAGCGCTCGAGCGCGCCGCGATTGGCTTCGAGCAAGGCTTCAAAATCTTCCATAGCACCACCCAAAAATCAGCTTTCGCAGATAAAGACGAAACAGAGGGCGAAAAGGTTCAGCTTATCGGAAAAAATATCGAGGGAATAAAAAAACCCGCTGAAAAAAATCAGCGGGTCGATTTATGGAGCTGTTACTGAGCGATCTCCTCATAGACAGAGACCTTCTTGCGGTCCTTGCCGAGATGCTCGAAACGAACGGTGCCGTCTACGAGAGCGAAGAGGGTATCATCCTTGCCCTTGCCGACGTTGGTGCCCGGATGGATCTTGGTTCCGCGCTGACGAACGAGAATGTTGCCGGCGAGAACGAACTGACCGTCAGCACGCTTCGCGCCGAGACGCTTGGACTCGGAATCGCGGCCGTTCTTGGTGGAGCCCATTCCTTTTTTATGTGCCATTAGATTTGCACCTCCTGTAAAATGAGATAGGAAACAATGCTTTACGCATTGATGGAGTCGATAGTGACCTTGGTGTAGGGCTGACGATGGCCCTGCTTGCGGCGATAGTTCTTCTTGGGACGCATCTTGTAGACGATGATCTTCTTGGACTTGCCGGTCTTAACGACGGTGGCGGTGACGGAAGCGCCCTCGACTACGGGCTTGCCGAACTTGCAAACGCCCTCACCGACAACGGCGAGAACCTTGTCAAAGGTGACCTTAGCGCCATCCTCCTTGTCAAGCTTCTCAAGGAAGAGAACGTCACCCTCGGAAACGCGATACTGCTTTCCGCATGCTTCAAAAATAGCTGTCATAACTTTTTTCACCTCTTTATTCTGATAGAGACTCGCTCTTATAGGCGGCGCAGGCGCACTTACAGCCCATTCAATGCGGCTAAAGTAGTATAACAAAGCGGGAATTAATTGTCAAGAATTATTTTAATAAATCCGCACGGAAACACGCAATCTGCCCTTTTTCGTCTCGCGCTCGACGCCCTCGTACAGAAATCTTCCGCACCCGCGCACGCTTATCGCGGCGCCGTCCGGAATATCGGCTGAGGAGGCTTCGGTTAGTCTGCCGTTTATGAATACCTTGCCGTCGCGGATAAGCTCCTGACTTTCGCTCCTTGAGAGCTTGTAGACAGCCGCAACTATCGCGTCAAGCCGCTCCGAGGCGATAATAAGCTCCCTCACGGGCGGCTTTTCCGTGATGATCTCCGGAACCTCGCATATTTCGCATTTTACGGTCGTATGCCGCACGCCTACGAGATTGCGGCAGATATAATCCGCGATCGTATCAAGGCAGAAGAGATACCCGCGGTTATCCTTTATCGCAATATCGCCCAGCACCTCGCGGCGTATGCCGAGCGCCATGAGCGAGCCGAGAAAATCGCGGTGGGTCAGCGAGTCGGCAAATTTATCGTTAACGGGCGATATGCACACGCACTCGATCGGCGCTTTCTCAGCATAACCGCACAGCTCCTCGCTTCCGAAAGCGGCGATCCTGCGCTCCGCGCCCTCGTAGCCCCCTACAAGCTCAAAAGGCGAGGGGAGCCTGAGGCTCAGTAGAATATCCTGCTCCGCGAGCGAGAGAAAATCCGAAAAAGCCCATATCCCGCGGTCAAAGCTGCGCCTGGACAGCTCGGTAAAGCGGTTTTTCAAAAGATTTTCGTTTTCCATCTTTTATTACACATCCTTTTGCGGCATACTAACACATATTCACAAAAAGTTCAAGAAAAAGACTTGACAAACGCAATTAAATTGTGTAAAATCAAATCATCAAATGAATGTGAAAGGAGAATCGCTATGGGATTCTATGATTTTAAGGTAAAGGACATCCGCGGCAACGAGAAGAGCCTTGCGGAGTACGAGGGAAAGGTGGTCCTCGTAGTGAACACCGCGACAGGCTGCGGCTTCACTCCGCAGTACGAGGGACTTGAGAAGCTCTATGAGCAGTATAAGGATCAGGGCTTCGTTATCCTCGACTTCCCCTGCAATCAGTTCGGCAATCAGGCGCCCGGCACTGAGGAGGAGATACACACCTTCTGCACCGCTAAATACGCCGTTTCGTTCCCGCAGTTTGCAAAGATCGAGGTCAACGGCGCTAACGAATCGCCGCTCTACACCTGGCTCAAAAAGGAGAAGGGCGGAGTTCTCGGCTCCAACATCAAGTGGAACTTCACGAAATTCCTTCTTGACCGCAAGGGCAGCGTGATCGAGCGCTTCGCTCCTACAGCGACACCCGAGAGCATTGAGGATAAAATCAAGAGCCTTCTGTAATTTAAAGATCCTTGACGTCAGATGGCGTCAAGGATCATTTTTACTATCTTGTCGGCGTCATACTCTGCGTCGATGTCGATATTGTTATTCCCGAACTCGGCGCACTCCTCGCGAAACTCGCGCGAGCAGTTAATAAGGCGGGGGATATCTATCTCGTCGCAGACGCGCTTTTCGATGACGTCGGCATACCGGGAGAGCTTTTCGGCGTTCTCCGTGAGATACTTTTCGCTCATCGTGATAAAGAACGCGCGGATATGACGGAGGTACTCCGCTGAAAACTCCCGCTTCCATTCGGACGGGATGTAGCAGCCCTCGACGATCATATTCTGCCCGTTTTCTACCGCCACTTTTATGATCTCAGCCGCGTAGGGAAAGAGAAAATACCGCATTTCGTAGTCATCGCTGACCGTCAGCCCGGTCAGACCCTTGCGGATAAACATCATCTTGAGATGGTCGAGCGAGAGATACGGAAAGCCGAGCTTTTCCATAAGCTTCTGAGAAATGAGCGTTTTGCCGACGTGGCTCGACCCGCCGATCAGAATTATCATTTAAATCACCAAAGTATTTTTGTTGTAAAAAGCGCCGAAAAAGCTTATAATATCAGTAAAACCGTCACGCCTCTTTTCTGAACGTGATAATAAACGCGCCGCGGATCTGCGAGCTGGTCGCCATGTAGTCGTAATCCGCAAGCTCCCAGCCCTCGGCGGAGCGCTTGTTCAGAAGAACGTCAAGCTCGGCGGCGTCGGCTTCGTTTGCCTTGTCGGAGAAGAACTTTGTGCTGACGGGGAGAATTTCGGTTTTATAAACGTACATAACAGTGCACCTCTTTCTTTTATCTGACGGGTGCATTTTATCACTTTCCGCACAAGCAGTCAAGAAAAGTAAATCAGAACACAGCGAGGAGAGCAGGAAATGACATCAAAGGTTTTTGAAATGATCGCAAAGGAAGAGGCGAGACAGCGCGATAACATCGAGCTTATCGCAAGTGAGAATTTTGTCAGTGAGAACGTTCTGCGCGCAGTCGGCTCCTGCCTTACGAATAAATACGCCGAGGGCTATCCCGTGGAGCGCACGAGCGGCAACAGGGGCCGGTATTACGGCGGCTGCGAGTACGTCAACGAGCTTGAGGAGTACGCCTGCAATAAATGGCGCGAGGCGTTCAACACAGACTATCACGTAAACGTCCAGCCGCACTGCGGCGCGAACGCAAATCTCGCCGCGTATATGGCAGTGCTGAAGCCGGGCGATACCATACTTGCCATGAGCCTTGACAACGGCGGTCATCTGACCCACGGCTCCGCCGCGAATTTCTCCGGCAAGCTCTTCAATATGTGCTTTTACGACGTCACGCCCGAAGGCTTTATCGACATGGAGGACGTACGCAGAAAGGCACTTGAAAACAAGCCGCAGCTTATCCTCGCCGGCGCGAGCGCGTACAGCCGCATTATTCCGTTTTCCGAGTTCCGCGCAGTCGCGGACGAGGTCGGCGCGTACTTTATGGTCGATATGGCGCATATCGCGGGGCTTATTCTCGCGGGCGACCACCCCTCGCCCTTCGGACTTGCCGATATAATCACAACGACAACGCACAAGACGCTCCGCGGCCCGCGCGGGGGTATGATCTTTTGCAAGCCGGAGCTTGCGAAAAAGATAGACTCCGGCGTTTTCCCCGGCACGCAGGGAGGCCCGCTGGAGCACGTTATCGCCGGCAAGGCGATAGCCGCCGAGGAGGCTTGCACTCCTGAGTATAAGGAATACATACACGCCGTAGTCAGAAACTGCCGCGCGATGTGCGAGGAGTTCAAGAAGATGGGCTACAAGGTAGTCACCGGCGGAACGGACAATCATCTGTTCCTCCTCGACCTCACGGACACCGGACTCACCGGCAAGGAGGTTCAGAACGAGCTTGACCGCCACCACATCACGCTGAATAAAAACTGCGTCCCGGGCGAAAAGCGCTCGCCGCAGCAGACGAGCGGCGTTCGTATCGGCACCGCGGCTATGACGACGAAGGGCTACACGGAGGCGGATTTCATCGCCGTAGCGCACAGGATCGACGCCGTGATCAAGGATATGATGGCATCAAAATGAAGGCGCAGCGAAATAAGACGATAGACACCGATCTGGAGAGCGGCAGAGAGTATCTCGAGCGCTGTATAAGCATAGACGAGCGCGTTTCGGATATAGAAACGGTGCTCGACAGCACCGTTCTCGGAGACAGTCTTGAGGTCATGCCGCTTTTGCCTGAGGGTAGCTTCGACCTTGTTATCGCAGACCCGCCGTACAATCTCCGAAAGAGCTTCAACGGAAGCGTTTTTACTAAAAAAAGCGCCGGGGAGTACGCTGATTATACCCGCAGATGGCTGACCGAAGCTGTGAGGCTTCTGCGCGATGGCGGCGCGCTGTACCTTTGCTGCGACTGGGAAACGAGCGTGATCGTAGCTCCGCTGCTCAGCGAGTTCCTGACCGTTCGCAGCCGCATAACATGGCAGCGCGAAAAGGGCAGGGGAGCCGCGAAAAACTGGAAGAACGTCTGTGAGGATATATGGTACTGCACAAAGGGCGAGGGCGCGACCTTCAACCTCAGCGCCGTAAAGCTGCGCAGAAGGGTGATCGCGCCGTACCGCGAAAACGGCGAGCCGAAGGACTGGAGCGAGACGGAAAACGGGCGCTTCCGCGACACATGTCCATCTAATTTTTGGGACGATATAACGGTGCCGTTCTGGTCTATGCCGGAAAATACCGCTCACCCGACGCAGAAGCCGGAAAAGCTCGTTGCAAAGCTTATCCTTGCCTCGTCGAACGAGGGGGACAGAGTGCTCGATCCGTTTCTCGGTTCGGGAACAACGAGCGTCGTCGCAAAGAAGCTCGGGCGCCGATGGCTCGGCATAGAGCGCGAGAGGCAGTATTGTCTGTGGGCGGAGGAGAGAATAGAAAAAGCCGCTCACGATCCGCATATCCAGGGCTTCGACGGCAAGGTATTTTACGAGCGGAACACAAAATGATATAATAAGGCGAGGGATCGTTTTGATCCCTCGCTTTGGTTTATGCCTTTTTATTGGAGTCAACAGCCCGTATAACGAACAGCGCCGCGACGGTCAGAACGGCGCCGATAAGCAGGCAGATGAGCCAGTTCTGCACGAAGCCCGCGATCACATAGGTCACGAAGCTCACTCCCGCGACGGTAAGCGCGTAGGGAAGCTGGGTCGAAACATGCTGAATATGCTCGACCTGCGCGCCGGCGGACGCCATGATGGTCGTATCGGAGATCGGTGAGCAGTGGTCGCCGCAGACTGCGCCGGCAAGGCAGGCGGAGATGCCGATTATGAGAAGCTGACTGTCAGCGGGGAAAACCGCGGTGACGATGGGAATAAGTATTCCGAAGGTTCCCCAGCTCGTGCCGGAGGCAAACGCGAGCGCGACGGCGACGAGGAAGATAACGGCGGGGAGAAACGCGTAAAGCCCATCGGAAACGCCGTACATTACGTCGCGGACGAAAACGTCCGCTCCGAGCGCGCCGGTCATGTTCTTAAGTGATACGGCGAGCGTCAAAATCGTCATCGCCGGAACCATGGAGATAAAGCCCTTGGGAACGCACTCCATAGCCTTCTTAAAGGTCACAACACGGCGGCAGAGGTAGTAGATAACGATGATGACGAGCGCGATCACGGAGCCCCACGGAAGACCGACGAATGCGTCAGTGTTGCCGAACGCGCCGATGAAGTCCCAGGCGTAATCGGTGCCGCCCCACCAGTCTGTGCCGAAGAAGCCGCCGACGTAGAGCATGCCGATGGTACAGGTGACGATAAGAATTGCGACCGGCAGAACGAGGTCGATGACCTTGCCCTTGGGGTTGCCGTCCGTTTTGCCGGTACCTTCAAGCGCGCCGAGCTTGTTTTCAAGAAGCGCCGCCTTCTCATGGAGCTTCATGGGACCGTAGTCCATCTTCATAAGGACGAGAGCGATGATGAAAACGAAGGTAAGGAGGGAGTAGAAGTTATATGGGATCGCCTGAATGAAAAGCTGTATGCCGGAAACGCCCGAGTCAAGATTGTCCGCGGTCGCGGAAACTGCCGCAGCCCAGGAGGACACGGGAGCTATCATGCATACGGGAGCCGCGGTGGCGTCGATAAGATAAGAGAGCTTCGCGCGGCTGATCTTGTGGTTATCCGTAACGGGGCGCATGACAGAGCCGACTGTGAGGCAGTTGAAATAGTCGTCGATGAAGATCAGAACGCCGAGGAAAAAGGTCGCAAGCTGAGCGCCGACTCGTGTTTTGATGTTCTTCTCAGCCCACCGGCCGAAGGCGGCGGAGCCGCCGGAGAGATTGACGAGGGCGACGATAATTCCGAGCAGAACGAGGAAAATGAAAATTCCCGCGTTGCTCGCAAGCGCGGCTATCATGCCGCCGGGGGCGTCACCGTCGGAAATAAGCGCATTCAGAGCGCCGACCGGCGAACCGCCGGAGACGAAGAGCGCGCCGACTGCAACGCCGATGAAAAGAGAGGAATATGCTTCCTTTGTGATGAGTGCCAGAACGATCGCAATGATCGGCGGCACGAGCGACCAGAAGGTCGCGTACAGTGCGGGTGTGTCCATATTATTACCTCCGGATTTTGATAGAAAAATGGACCGCTCTGCAAGCGGTCCATGGTGATACGAGGACAAAAATGCCCCGAGTTTGGCCATTGATAGCGCTCCACAAAGTCTTGTGACAGTCCGGCGGGTATTTCCCGACGGCCCAGAAACGGAAAAACGGCAGCTCTCCCGAATCTTCGGCGGATAACCCTTTCGCTCCGGACGGTCTGCCGACCTTGTCCGGCGCTACTTATGCGCTCCGCACCTCTATCTAAGCGATTCACTTTTCTCACGCATATTAGCACACTAAATCGTTGATGTCAACATTAATTTACGGAAATGCAGAAAAACGGACACGAAAACAGGTAGGTGTACTTATAGATTTGCTTCACTGTTTTGTTAGATTTCCGTATGAGGGGGTGCTTTTCAGCTCGGGAGTCAAACGGCAGAGGATGAAAGTTGAACGATTGGGTGCGCGGAAAAGGGAAATTTGATATTTCATAAATCCCGATTTGTCGGGATTCTATCTTTCTATTCGCTCTTTTCTTTTATGGTTTTTATTGATGAAATAAGCATACGTCTGATCGCGCCGCAATCGTTTTGTATCGGTTTGTACGTTTGTTCGTTCATATATCCGGTTTCAAACAGCAATTCAAGCCAATACTCGGTTTCATATACTTCCTTCAACGCTATTTCAAACTTGGAAATGAAATCCTTTGAACCTTGCGCGTACTGCGCTTCGTGAATATTAGCGCCTATCGACGTACCGCTTCTGAGCAGTTGATTTGTCATCACGGATTCGCGGCTGTTTTGTTTAATATCTCTGCAAAGAATAACGATCTGCTTCGCAAATTCTTTTGATTTATCACGAAGAATACTGTCAGACATTGTGATCACCTCGTATAGCGTATAGCAGAAAAATGTTGTTTTTTCAAGTTATATTGTCCCTTCGGGACAGTTATATTTCTCGCTGACGCGAGAAGTTATATTATATTCGCCTTCAAACTGCGCGAAGCGCAATATCACTCGGCGTAAGCCGAATATAACTGCAACGCAATAGAACTCGCCGCAGGCGAATATAACTGAAAGAAACCTGATTTGGTAGACAAATCAGGTTTCTTTCATGGTGGAGGCGGGGGGAGTCGAACCCCCGTATAATAGGCTAAAACTGTTGCAATTACAAGGGTCTTGGAAGTTTATTTACGATTTCATTTACATTATTATCTTCGCTTTCATTTTTTTCGGCGAAGAAGTTTGTTAAATCCTGGGTGTATTTGCCAACATCACGCTTGGATAGGTGGGTATAGATTTTCATTACAGTGTTATAGTCAGACCAGCCGCCGATCTGCATTGTGATCTTTATCGGCACGCCGAGCGAATAGCACAGCGAGGCGAACGAATGGCGGAGGCCGTGATTTCCGATGGTCGGCAGCCCGGCACCTTCGCAGATTCTATTTACATTCCGATAAATTGTGTTTGCACGCGCCTTTACCACTTTACCGGTTTTGTCCGGTACGGCTTCGAGTGCTGCCTTTAACTCCGGAATAAATATCGGTACATAGCGTGTTGATTCAGCGGTTTTATTATCTGTTTTCTCAACATATTTATTATCTTTATCTCGCACTATTGCACCGTTTATATATATTCGGTTGTTCTTCAAATCTACGTCCTTCCAATCGAGGCCGGAGACCTCGGAGGCACGGCAGGACGAAAGCTCTAAAAGCATAGGAATTTCGTATTTGCTGCCTTTTATAGCTTTAACAAAGGCTGTGATTTCTTCCGGCTCCAAGAACGGACGCCCTTTGCGCTTTATCTCCTTCACTTCTATCTCCGGAAGCTCAATACCGCATTCAGACTTGCAGGCGCTCTTGATAAGCATCCAGGTGTTGGACATTGTTTTTGCGGATAAATGCGAGGCGTCTATATCGTAGAGCTCTTGCCAATTATTTATGGAGCTTACGCGCTTGTCCATAGCGCTCTGGAAGCGATTTTCTTTTATTACCTCGTAGGATCGTATTGTCTCCGGCGAGCGTGCGGCCTTTTCTTTTTTCTCAATATGCCGGCTAAGAGCTTCACGGAGCGTGAGTTCAGACTTTGCTATGCGCTTCTTGCCGGCGTTGTGTTCTGCCTTTATGAGCGCAGCCTTATCCCGGCAGGCTTTTTCTGTATCAGCGGATACGGGAATATTAGCGCCGCCAAGTCTGAGATTGATAAACCACGTGCCGGAGGGAAGCTTGCGCGGCTTCGGTACTTTCATAGGCGCTCTCCTTTAGTGCTACTATCATTTACTATTTTTCTGACTTTTCTTATGACTGATTCTATTCCGGAAGCAATCGTTTTGATCAAAGGACTAAAATATAAAACGTTTGCAAATATAACAGGTATGCAAAGAAGAATAGCAAGAATAACGGAAAGAATAATGCCAAAATAATTAGTACCGCTCATCGTTCTTTATACCACCTTATGTTGATAATCTTTTTCCCCGAAGCCCTGGCTATGAAGGAGCTGACCATAGGCAATAAACATATCGCGGCCTTGAGCGGTCAGGCCTCGGTATATGCTTAATATTTCTCTCTCACCCTCGTCGGAAACGACGGGGGTATTGCTATTTATGGGGCTGTTTTTAGCATAATTAAGCGCTCTATACTGCTGATCTAATGGTAAATTGCTACTCCCGGCACGGCAGATCAGACGATAGCTTCGGGGCAGTATCTCTCCGGCGCGCAGACAATCAAGGGCGACGCCGATCTCGTTGCGGCGAACATCAAAAAGAACGTGCAGATCTTCGGCGTGACCGGCACCTATTCCGGGACGGACGTTTCGGACACAACGGCATCAGCCGCCGACGTCCTCAGCCCGAAGAAATTTCACCTCGCCGACGGCACGCTCAAAACCGGCACGATAGCGACAAAGACGAGCGCGAACGTGACTTTCTCCGGCGCGACCGTAACCGTTCCGGCGGGGTATTACGCCGCTCAGGTGCAGAAGTCCGTCACAAGCGGAACGGCGGGAACGCCGACGGCGGCGAAGGGCGCAGTCAGCAACCACTCCGTCACCATAACGCCGAAGGTCACGAACACCACGGGTTACATAACCGGAGGAGAGAAGACCGGCACGGCGGTGACGGTGACCGCCTCCGAGCTTGTGAGCGGTACGAAGACGATAACGGAAAACGGAACGGGCATAGACGTTTCGGATTACGCGAGTGTGACGGTCAATGTTGAGTCGACAAAGCCTACTCTGAACGCGCCGTCAATAGCTCTTTCGGGCAAAACGCTCACTATAACGAACCCCGCGACAAACGGAAATTTCGTGGCAGGATACAAAATCTACTCCGGTCAGGAGGTATCCGGATACGTTACCTCGACAACGGTCGATCTCAGCAAATATATAACAGAGTCTGGCACTCATACGGTGACTGTCAAGGCTTACGCCACGGGGTTCAACGACTCCGCAGCAAGTAACAGCGAGACCTATACCGTCGCTCAGACGTATGCCGTCAGTGTGACTTGCAGTACATGGGCCGACAATGAGGAGCCGAAAAATGTCTGCTACGTAAAATTCGGCTCCGCGCCGTCAAGCGCGACCGACTACGACTTTGTTTTCGCCAACAACACGAGCGATTCGACGCTCGCTTATCTGACAGACAAGGCGACCGGAACGACAGAGAGTATAGGTGACGGCGGCTCATGGTCCAAAACCTACAACACTTCGGACGTCTATATATGGGGCACGATTTATTCAAGCGATGCAAGATTATATATTAACAACACTCGGGTTCCGCTTTCATCCTGCGCCTGGTCTGCTCCTATCCACCGCGAGATAGACAGTATCTCGACGTTTAATCTCGAGGTCGACGTATTCCAGGGGAGCTGGGATTGATGCACGTCATTCAGAACAACTACGCGCCGAAGTGCGCGGAGCTGGCGGAGGCAGAAAACTCTCACGGCGTGTTTTACGGGGCCTGCAACTTCAAATGCGCTTTCTGCGGCATGGCGAACAGAGGCGACAGAGGCGGAGATATATCCGAAAGGCTTATAGAGCTTACAAAAAGCGGACTGAATTTCAAGTTCACGGGCGGCGAGCCGACACTTGACAGGCGTCTTCCCGATCATCTGCGGCTCGTCCGCTCGCTCGGAGGGAGGATATTCCTCGACACGAACGGCTCAAACCCGGAAGCGCTCGGAAAGCTCCTCGATGAAAACCTCGTTGACGTCCTCGGTATTTCCGTTAAGGGCGTTACGCCGGAGGAGGCTGAGAGGATAAGCGGTCGGCCGAGACGGCTCTCGTGGGAGAACGTGATGGAGTCTGTCCGGCTCGGTCTTTCGTCAAACGCGCGGACGATAGTGACGCTCATCGTCTACGGAGACAGCGACGCCGAAAAGAGGCTTGAACAGTTCTACGGACTTTTCCGTGACAGCGGGAGAGTCTATTACAAGATAAACAGCCTGTTCAAAACGCGCAGGGCGCTCGCCTCGGGGCTTACGAAGATGGACGAAGAAAAATTGTGGGAAGAAATTCAAAAATGGACGGAGAGGCACGAGGATATACGCGGGAGAGTTATTTTCGTTCCGAACGAGAGGGCGGTGCATGAGTTTGGTGAAATACGCTTCTGTTAAGCTCTACCTCCTTGCAAACGCGCTCGACGGAGTTCTGACGGTCATCGGCGCCAACGCGGGGCTCAGCGAGGCTAATCCCGTTATGGCGGGACTTCTGAGCTGTCCTGCGGTATTCATCGCCGTGAAGCTCGCCGGAGGTATCGCAGGCGCCGCGATCCTCGCGCTCTGCCCACGGTGGCTGCAGCGGGCGGCTGCTGCGTTTATGGGCGCGGTCGCCATCTGGAACGCGATTTTAATACTGCTTATGAGAGGATGAGAAAAATGAACGAAAAGGTAATTTCAATCACGGGGACGGCGTTTCTGACGCTCGTTCTCGCCTACTTCAAGGCGCTGGCGGTGCCGGTCATCATGCTCGCGGTGCTTATGCTGCTCGATTACATCTCGGGCGTTGTCGAGGC
>JAFPWN010000051.1 GCA_017412765.1 Oscillospiraceae bacterium
GGGGCCGGCCGAGAGGCCCCTTCACGTCGCACACAGGCCCGCAGGCGTCATATTTTGCGCTCAGAGAGCGCAAAATATGTTCGATGCGGAGACTTTGTCGACGCATTGAAAAAGGGGGGGCGAAAGCCCCCTTTTTTCTTTGACATACAGTATATTTACGGGTATAATAATTTCAGCAGCGATTATTATATTAATACTAATCCCTGATTAAAAGCTTTAACCGAGCGCGCAGAATTTTTTGCGTTATACGAGGCGTCCGGTGCAGACAATACTTTGTGTATTATCAAGCCGGATAACGAAGTATGACGCGAAAAGGGCAAGCGCGAATTGAAGATTTTGATTAGGGGTTAGTATAAATTCAAGTCCTTTTTTCCGCCGCTGCCCGGCAGCCGAAAAAGACGACAAATGATCGCATAAAACCTCAAAGGAGATGTTTACAATGCGCACAAGAGTAGATACTGAGCTTGCTCCCGCCGCCGTCGGACCCTATTCCCAGGCGATAGATTGCGGCGATACCGTATATCTTTCAGGTCAGATACCCCTTGACCCCGCAACCGGCGCTGTCGTAGAGGGCGATATAAAAGCTCAGGCGCACAGAATGTTCAAAAACATCGCCGCAGTCCTAAAGGAAGCGGGACTCGGCTTTGAAAACGTAGTTAAAACGACCGTATTCCTCGACGATATCGGCGATTTTGCCGATGTAAACGCCGTCTACGCGGAGTATTTCACAGAGCCTTATCCCGCGCGCAGCTGCGTCGAGGTCGCCGCGCTCCCGAAGGGCGCGAAGTGTGAATGCGAGTGCATCGCAAGAAGATAAGCTTATGAAGGAGATCAATTATTGGAAAACGAAAGAGAACGCGCTGTCCTCGCCGGTCTCTCCGCCGACACTCTGACGAAGGAGGAGAACAGTACCGAGGAGAGCATGGACGAGCTGGAGGCGCTTTTGGAGACCGCCGGCGGCGTGAGCTGCGGCAGAGTGCTCCAGAGTAAAAAAACACCCGACCCGCGCTCTTATCTCGGAGCGGGAAAGGTCGAGGAGATGAAGGCGCTCATAGACGCCGAGAGCTGCACGCTCGCGGTTTTCGATAACGAGCTTAGCCCCTCGCAGACCCGGGCGCTCGAGGACGACCTCGGAGTTCACGTTATCGACAGAGCGCAGCTCATACTTGACATATTCGCCCAGCGCGCGAGAACGCGCGAGGGCAGACTGCAGGTGGAGCTTGCGCAGTATAAATATATGCTCCCGCGCCTTACGGGAATGTGGACGCACCTTGTGCGCCAGACTGCGTCGGGAGGCTCAAGCCCGATCGGAACGCGAGGACCCGGCGAGACCCAGCTTGAGACCGACCGCCGCCACATCAGGCGGAAGATACAGAAGCTCGAGGAGGAGCTTCAGGACGTCAGACGGGTGCGCGGCGTCCAGCGCCGCAGGAGAGAGAAAAACGGAGTCGCGGTAGTCGCTCTCGTCGGCTACACGAACGCGGGAAAGAGCACGCTCTTAAACCGGCTCACCGGCTCGGATATACCCGCAAACGACCGCCTTTTCGATACCCTCGACACGACCACCCGCCGCCTGACACTCTCACCGGGGCAGGAGGTGCTGCTCAGCGACACCGTCGGCTTTATACGAAAGCTGCCGCACCACCTCGTCGAGGCGTTCAAGGCAACGCTCGAGGAGCTGAGCTACGCCGATATACTTCTCCACGTGATCGACGTGTCGAACCCGGAGTACGAGGAGCAGGCGGAGGTAGTGCGAAAGCTCATAGAAGAGCTCGGCGCGTCCGATACGCCGTGCGTGGAGGTCTACAACAAGGCGGATAAGTGCGCCGTACCGGAGCTTATACCGCGCGGCGAGAACGCCGTAGCCATCTCGGCAAAGACCGGCGAGGGAGCGGATGAGCTTGTTGCGAAGATAACGGAGATACTCGGGCGCAACAAAAAACGCGTGACTGTCACCGTTCCGTATTCCGACGGCGCGCTCCCGGAGCTGCTGCACCGCGAGGCTGAGGTCATCTCCGTAGAATACACCGACGCCGGAGTCGTCATCGACTGCGTCGTGCGGCCGGAGCTGTGGGGCAGAGTGCGCGGATATATCGGGGAGGATGAGTGATGTACGTCGTTCCGTATTCCTACGGCGAGAGTGAGTACGTCGAAAAGCACTCCCGCTTTATCGCCCGCGTCTGGCCCGTAAAGAGCGAGCAGGAGGCTCTCGCGCATCTGCGCGAGGTGCGCGAAAAGCACTGGGACGCAACTCACAACGTCTACGCTTATTCAATTAAGGAAGGCAATATAGCGCGCTTTTCCGATGACGGCGAGCCGTCCGGCACGAGCGGGATGCCGGTTCTGAACGTCTTTACCTCCGGCGGCGTGAACGATTTTATCTGCGTAGTCACCCGCTACTTTGGCGGCATACTGCTCGGCGCCGGCGGACTTGTCCGCGCGTATTCAAAGGCGGCGGGCATGGCGCTCGAAGAGGCTGGCAGAGCGGAGATGAAGGTCGTCTGCTCCGTAACGCTCAAATGCTCCTACTCTCAGCTCGAGCGCATTAAGGCTGAGATTTCACGCTTCAATATCGTCACTGATTCCATTGACTACGGCGCAAATATTACAATGTCGCTGTCTGTTCCAGAGGAGGAAACGGAAGCTTTCCGCTTGCGCATTACGGACGTTACCGCGGGAAGTGTTGTCCCCGAAAAAACCGGCGAGAGCCTGAAACCTGTCAAAATTTAATAAAAAAGCTGTGAGACACCTCACAGCTTTTATTTTACAGAACGTATTTGTCTTTTCCGGTATTTTTGCCGATATAGAGCTTTTTGTCGGCGCGGTCTATCCAGTCGGTAATGCGCTGACCGCGCTCGTAGACCGCGCTTCCCATCGTGAGAGTCATACGAAATCTCACTTCGCCGTATCTAAAATTGTAGTTTCTTACGGCAAAGCAAATTTTTTTCATAGTTTCCTCGCGGTCGGCAAGACCGCTTGAAACGATGAGGAACTCCTCGCCGCCCCAGCGGCAGATCTCGCAGTCTCCGGCGGCGTCCTTAATGAGGTTTGCGGCGGTTTTGAGTACGTAGTCGCCGCAGTTGTGACCGTAGGTGTCGTTAACGTGCTTGAAATCGTCAAGGTCGGCGATTGCGAGCCAGTAGCCTTCAATGCCGGCGATCTCGGAGAAGCGCTTGAAAACGCGGGTTATGTAGTAGCGGTTCGGAAGCCCGGTGAGCTTATCGTGCTGCATCTCGTTAGAGAGCGTTTCCTGTGATTTTGTGGCGACCGAAACAAAGGCGTGCAGAATTACGGTGGCGAGGGAGAACAGTATGACCGCCCAGGAAAGCTGCAGTCCGAACGCTGCCTCGGCGGGAAGCGGGTAGGCAGGCGTTTTTCCCCAGCTGAGGATAAGGGTTATGATATAGGTCGCGGCTGCAAGGGGAGTGAGGAGCAGACCGCTGACGGTTTTTATACCGAGGCTCTTTCCGGCGTATTCAGCGTAAAAGATGAGGATACAGATGCCGATGATAGTTACCTGAAAGCCGACGTTCCACCCGCAGAGAATGATCGCAAGCCCCATGTGGACACAGATCTCGATGAATGAGGATATAACGAAGAGACGGAAGAGGTTCTTTTTAATGACGAACATCGACACACAGTAGAAAAGGATGCTGAAGATGTTGAAATATGCAAGGGGAAAGACCTCGCACAGCAAAAAGATTACAAGCAAGCAGACGTGAATAATAAGGAAAAGTCCGCTCATCAGATAGCAGAGCCGCTTTGCGTAGCTCATGGTCAGGATGGTATCCAAGGTATTAACTCCTAAAATAGAAAGCTTATTATGCTGTATTATACCACAAAAAACGGCAAAGTCTATGAAAATCTGCAAATAATGTCATAATGCCGCGCTTTAATAAAATTTTGCAAAAAATAAAAAGGGTTTCGGGGATTTTCGGAGTATAAGATTACTGTAACGTATTTTTGAGGTGCAATTATATGATACGTGAGGAAATACAGAAAACAGAAGAGCTTACGATCTCGCAGTACGGCGTGCGGTCAAAGGATACCCTCGGCAGAAGAGTGCCGGAGGAGGACGACGCCGTCAGAACGCCGTTTCAGCGCGACGTGGACAGGATCACGCACTGCAAGGCGTTCCGCCGCTTAAAGCAGAAAACGCAGGTTTTCCTCGAGCCGGAGGGCGACCACTACCGAACGCGCCTCACGCACACCCTCGAGGTTACCCGCATAGCGCGCACGCTCGCGCGGGCAATGCGCCTCAACGAAGATCTCACGGAGGCGATCGGCCTTGGCCACGATCTCGGGCATACCCCCTTCGGTCACGCCGGGGAGCGCGCTCTCAACGAGATAATGGCGCCATTCGGCGGCTTCCGCCACTACGAGCAGAGCCTCAGGGTAGTGGACGTTATCGAAAAAGAGGGCTTCGGGCTGAACCTCACCTACGAGGTGCGCGACGGTATACTGCGCCACACCTGCGACCCGCTGTGCATGACGAAGGAGGGTCAGCTCGTGCGCCTTGCCGATAAGATAGCCTACATAAACCACGACGTTGACGATGCTATCCGCGCCGGTGTGCTCTCGGCGGACGATATTCCCGCAAACGTGACGAAGACCCTCGGCTATCGCTATTCAGAGAGGATAAATACCCTCGTCGAGGACGTAATAAGCGTCGGGGCCGCGGTCGAGCGTTGCGGCTACACGCCGGCTGTGAGCGCGGCTGTCGATGAGTTCACCGAGTTTCTCTACGCGAACGTCTACCGCAACCCCGTAGTAAAGGGCGAGGAGCGCAAGGTCAAGGGCATGATAGAGGGACTTTTCGAGTTCTATATGAAAAACAGGGACAAGATGGGCGATGAATTTCTCGTCATCGCCGAAAAAGAGGGGCTTGAGCGCGCGGTCACCGACTACGTCGCCGGTATGACCGATTCCTACGCTATCGAGATGTTCAACAACATATTCGTTCCGATGGCGTGGACTGTAAAATAAAGAAAAACGCGAAAAAAGGGAGGGGGAGCACAATGCCGCTGCCGGACGGGTTTCTCGACGAGCTTACGGCGCGAAACGATATAGTTGACGTTGTGAGCGATTACGTTCAGCTCACCAAGCGCTCGGGCAGCAATATGTTCGGGCTGTGCCCCTTCCATTCCGAAAAGACGCCTTCGTTTTCCGTTTCGCAGGACCGGCAGAGCTACCACTGCTTCGGCTGCGGCAAGGGCGGGGGAGTAATAAGCTTCATAATGGAGATCGAGAATCTCGGGTTTATGGACGCCGTGCAGTTTCTCGCGCGGCGCGCCGGCATGGAGGTGCCGGAGTACGATACGCCGAGGGAGCTGAAGAACCGCCGCGCGCGTATGCTCGAATTAAACCGCGACGCCGCGAGGTTTTTCTACGAGACGCTTAAAACGCCGAAGGGCGCGGACGCCGTTGAGTATATAAAGCGGCGCGGCATAAGCCCGGAGATGGCAAAGCGCTTCGGACTCGGCTGCGCGCCGAATGAATGGAGCGCGCTCACAGACGCGATGACAAAAAAGGGCTACACGCAGTATGAGCTTGTGGACGCCGGACTTTGCAAACGGGGAAAAGCCGGCGGCGTTTACGACGCTTTCCGCAACCGCCTGATGTTCCCGGTCATCGACGTGCGCGGTTCGGTCATCGGCTTTTCCGGAAGAATACTTGACGACGGCGAGCCGAAATACTTAAACAGCCCCGATACGCCGGTTTTCTCGAAATCGCACAACCTATTCGCGCTGAACCTCGCAAAGAAGTCGAAGATGGGAATGCTGATACTTGTTGAGGGAAATATCGACGTCGTGAGTCTGCATCAGGCGGGCTTCGACTGCGCGGTCGCCTCGCTCGGTACCTCGCTGACTAACGAGCAGGCGCGGCTCATGAGCCGCTACACCGATAAGGTCGTTATAGCCTACGATAACGACGGCGCGGGTCAGAAGGCGGCGCAGAGGGCGATAGGGATTTTTGAAAACACGGGTCTGCAGTGCCGCGTTCTGAGGATGAGCGGAGCGAAGGACCCTGACGAATACATAAAAAAGATGGGCGCCGAGGCGTTCAGCCTGCTCCTCGAGAGAAGCGAGAACCACATCGAGTACCGTCTTCTCGCGGTGAAATCGAAATATGACCTCCTCACCGACGACGGGAGGATAGCCTATCTCAGAGAGGCGACGGACGTGCTCGCCTCGCTGTCAAACTCCGCAGAGCGCGACGTGTACTCCGAAAAGGTCGCGGATGCGGCTTCGGTTTCAAAGGACGCGGTGCTCAATGAGGTCAAGCGCGCTCTCGCGCGGCGGATAAAGGAGCAGAGAAAGCGCGAGGAAAAGAAAAATCTCCGGCCTGAGCAGATTATTCAGCCGGAGGATAAGTCCAAGCGCTACGAAAACCCGAAAAGCGGAAGGGCGGAGGAGGTCGCTGTCCGGGCCCTCGTGCGCGACCCGGAGCTTATAAAGACGGTTTCGCTTACTGCGGAGAGCTTCACCTCGCCCTACTGGGCAAAGGTGTTCACTCTGATAAAGCGCCGCAGCGACGATAACGAGAGCGTAACGGAGTCGTCGATAGCGAATCTCCTTGAGGACGACGCCGACTTATTTACAAAAAATATGCGCGAGCCGATGGATGTCAGCAGCGCGGCTCAGTCGCTCGCAGACTCCATAAAAAAGATGGAAACGGCTCAGATAAAGGTCAATGACGACAGCGCCCTTTTGGACTACTGGAACAACAAGAGAAAAAATCTTTGAGAGGATACAAAAATGGAAAAGAAGAAAAAGACTGCAGAAAAGATCGAAGCAACCGAAAAGACTCCTGCCGAGATCGCGGCTGAGAAGCTTACCGCGATAATCGAGGAGGGCAAGAAAAAGGGAAGCATCTCCGTAAAGGATCTCTCTATCCTCGAGGATCTGAACCTCACGCAGGAGCAGATGGACAAGTTTTACGATACCCTCGAGTCCCTCGGCATCGACACCATCGAGGAGGAGCCGCTCGAGATACTCGATGACGATCTTCTGCTTCCGGAGCTTGAGGATCTCGATGAGCTTGAGGAGATTTCCAAGGAGGAGCTCGAGGATACGGACTCCATGATGGACTCCTTTGCTATCGACGACCCTGTCAGAATGTACCTCAAGGAGATCGGCAAGGTCAAGCTGCTCTCTCCCGAGGAGGAGGTAGAACTCGCCGTCAGAATGGCGGAGGGCGACGAGGACGCGAAAAAGCAGATGGCTGAGGCGAACCTCCGCCTCGTCGTATCCATCGCCAAGCGCTACGTCGGCCGCGGAATGCAGTTTCTCGACCTCATTCAGGAGGGAAACCTCGGACTTATCAAGGCGGTGGATAAGTTCAACTACCAGAAGGGCTACAAGTTCTCAACCTACGCAACGTGGTGGATCCGCCAGGCTATCACCCGCGCGATAGCAGATCAGGCGCGCACGATCCGCATACCCGTACATATGGTCGAGACCATCAATAAGGTCATCCGCGTGTCCCGTCAGCTTCTCCAGGAGCTCGGCCACGATCCCACTCCCGAGGAGATAGCGGAGGAGATGGGAATGCCGGCGGACAAGGTGCGCGATATTCTCAAGATCGCGCAGGAGCCGGTCAGCCTTGAAACGCCTATCGGCGAGGAGGAGGACAGCCACCTCGGCGACTTCGTTGAGGACGAGGGCGCGTCAGAGCCGGCTGAGGTCGCATCGTTCACGCTCCTGCGCGAGCAGCTCATGGAGGTACTGAACACTCTCACTCCGCGCGAGAAGAAGGTGCTCGAGCTGCGCTTCGGCATAGTAGACGGACGCACCCGCACGCTTGAGGAGGTCGGCAAGGAGTTCAACGTCACCCGCGAGCGTATCCGCCAGATAGAGGCAAAGGCGCTCAGAAAGCTCCGCCACCCCTCGCGCTCAAAGAAGCTCAAGGATTTTCTTAACTGAAAAAAAGGCGAAGGATCGTCTCCTTCGCCCTTATTTTTTGCCGTTCCATTCATCGAAGAACTCGTCGAGAAAAGCGCGCATGAAAAAGTCGCGCTCCTGCGCTATCGCGCGCGGAGGCGGTGTTCATCAGATCTCTGAGCTTCAACAGCTTATCATAAAAATGACCTGCCGAGCTGTCTGAAATATTCTCCGGATCGCAGATCGCTCTGCCGCGGCTGCCGCCGTAGGCAAAGGCACGCGCGATACCGACGGCGCCGATGGCGTCGAGCCGGTCGGCGTCCTGAACGCACTTTCCCTCGAGAGAGCGCGGCACTCTGCCGCCTGAGAACGAAACGTCTCCGATGATCTCAAGTATCCGCGCCGTTTTTTCTTCACAAACGCCGTGACTGATGAGAAAGTCCGCGGCGTTTTTCTTTGTTTCAGACGTTCCCGGCGATATTTTGCGGTCATCCACGTCGTGCAGAAGCGCGGCGAGAGCTACGATCTCACGGTCGGCGCCCTCCTGCTCCGCAAGGCGCAGCGCCGTTTTATACACTCTCTCGGTGTGATAAAAATCGTGCCCGGAGGCGTCGCCGCTGAAAAACTCGCGCGCGAAACTGAGCGCGGCAAGCTCGGTATCACTCACTTTTGACGTGCCGCATAAAGAATTTTGCCTCATCGTCGTTTGCCTTCCTGCCGATCTCGCTTCTCATATCGCAGTGGAACACGTGACCGGTGCTTTTGTCGCCGTAGATGACGGAGATCGTTTCAACCCCGCGGCTGCGGAGAAACGCGCCCATCGGCCCGCATTCGTCGCAAAGAAAGTCGCCGTGAGCGCTCATAACGAAGGCGGGCGGGTAATTTGCGTCTATGTAATTCATA
The DNA here is from genome assembly GCA_017412765.1 of Oscillospiraceae bacterium. GTDB lineage: Bacteria > Bacillota > Clostridia > Oscillospirales > Oscillospiraceae > RUG626. The sequence continues at coordinate 8,787 of JAFPWN010000051.1, forward strand.
ACGTCGAGCTTCCTGCCGAACTGCGCGGGATCATCGGTAAAGTAGCACTCCATAAGCCCGCCGGCAGCGGCTGCTCGCTGAAGGTCGTACATTCCGCAGTTGAGGGCGATCGCGCGCAGCTTTATCCCGGGCTGCGCGATGCCCATTATGTCGGCGTACTCCCTGCTCGAGCAGATGGCGGCGAACTGGCTTGCAAGCTGAGCGCCGGCTGAGTCACCGACGAAAAAGACGTTTTCGAGGTCGATGTAATACCTGTCATCGTTCGCGCACATCCAGCGCATGACGTCGGAGGCGTCGAGGAGCGGGGCAGGGAACTTGAAGTCCGGAGCGAGGCGGTAGTTGAAGTTTACGACGGTGAAGCCGCGTCCTGCAAGAGAAGCGGCGTAGAGAGAATACAGCTTCGCATCGCCATAGACGAAGCCGCCGCCGTGAAATGATACGATCGTCGGGCGCTTTGCGCTCGTTCCCTTCGGATAGCATACGTCGAGCGTAAGACCGGCGCCATAGGGCAGGGAGGAAATGTATTCAATATCCTCCGGGATCGAAAGACCCTTGTCGCGCTTTGCGTCGGAGCGCGCAAAGACCTTGCGGAACAGAAAAGCCTGAATGTTCATAAGGCGTCCTCCTTTTCTATTTTGCCTGCTTTATTGAAAGACTTATGCGGCCCTTCTTTTCATCAACGCCGAGAACGACAACGTCAACGACGTCGCCGACAGACAGCACCTCGGAGGGGTGCTTTATAAACCTGTTTGCGATCTCGGAAATATGCACAAGTCCGTCCTGATGCACGCCTATATCGACGAATGCGCCGAAGTCTATGACGTTGCGTACGGTGCCGGTGAGCTTCATGCCGGGCTTCAGGTCCTTCAGCTCCATAACGTCCGTGCGGAGTATGGGCTGGGGGAGCGAGTCGCGTATATCTCTGCCGGGCTTCATAAGCTCGGATACGATGTCGGTAAGGGTCGGCACGCCGATACCGAGCTCCTGCGCGAGCTTTTCTTTGCCGTAGGCTGCGACCTCCTTGTCAAGCGAGCCGAGCGCGGCGTTCTTTACGTCCGCGTCGGTGTGACCGAGAGTTTTGAGAAGAGCCTCGGCAGCCTTGTAGCTCTCAGGGTGGACAGAGGTGTTGTCAAGGATATTCCTGCTCTCGGGAACGCGCAGGAAGCCCGCGCACTGCTCGAAAGCCTTGGGGCCGAGCTTTGGGACTTTCTTTATCTCGGCTCTCGACCTGAACGCGCCGTTCTCCTCGCGGTATAGAACTACGTTCTTCGCCGTCGTCGCGTTAAGACCGGAAACGCGGTTGAGAAGCGAGGGAGAGGCGGTGTTCACGTCCACGCCGACGCGGTTTACGCAGTCCTCAACAACGCCGTCGAGCGCCTCGCTGAGCCGCTTTTCGGGCATATCGTGCTGATACTGACCGACGCCGATAGCCCTGGGCTCAATCTTGACAAGCTCCGCGAGGGGATCCTGCAATCTGCGGGCTATCGACACCGCGCTTCTGAGGTTTACGTCGTACTGCGGAAATTCCTCCGCGCCGAGCTTGGAGGCGGAGTAGACCGAGGCGCCGGCCTCGGAAACGATCATATAGCTGAGAGAGGCGCCGCGCGCATTCTCCTGCTTTATAAGCTCGACCGCCATCTGCTCGGTCTCGCGCGAGGCTGTGCCGTTGCCGATTGCGATATGCTCGACCTTATGCTTTCTGCAAAGCTGCGCAAGCTTTTCGATAGCCTCGTTCTTCTGTCTCTCGCCGTAGGTCGGGTAGACCACCGCAGTGTCGAGCACCTTGCCGGTGCCGTCCACTACCGCTACCTTGCAGCCCATGCGGTAGCCGGGGTCAAGCCCCATCGTCACCTTGCCCTTGACGGGCGGCTGCATGAGAAGCGGCTTCAGATTCAGCGCAAACTGCGCGATCGCGCCCTCGTTTGCTCTGTCGGTCAGCTCCGCGCGGCACTCTCGCTCGAGCGAGGGGAAGATGAGGCGAGAATACGCGTCGCCGCACGCCGACTTCATAAACCCGTTCACCGGCGTAGCCGGCTTTACGGCGTAGCGGTACACGGTCGCCATCGCGCGAGTTTCATCAAGCGCCACGCTGACCTTCAGAAATTTCTCCTTCTCGCCGCGGTTCAGGGCGAGTATCTGATGATCGGCGATACGGCTGACCGCGACGGAAAAATCGTAGTACAGAGCGTAAACGCTGTCCTCGTCGGTGCTTTTCTCTGAGCGAATAAGCGCCTCTTTTTTGATCTGAGCGCGCAGGAGCTTTCTGAGCTCCGCGTCGTCGGAAAGGCGCTCAGCGATTATGTCGGCGGCGCCGGAAAGCGCGTCGTCAACCGTTTCGACGCCTTTTTCGGGGTCTATAAAATCCTTTGCAAGCTCCTCGGGAGCTTTTGAATCGCGCTTTTGCTCGAAGATCATATCCGCGAGCGGCTCAAGACCCTTTTCCTTTGCGATAGTCGCTCTCGTGCGGCGCTTAGGCTTGTAGGGGAGGTAGAGATCCTCAAGCTCTGAAAGCGTTTTCGCGGCTTCAATCTTCGTTTTCAGCTCGTCGGTGAGCTTTCCCTGCTCGCCGATGGAGCCGAGAATAGTCTCCCGCCGCTCCTCAAGTCCGCGCAGATAGCCAAGCCGCGTTTCAAGGGTACGGAGGGCTGTGTCGTCCATCGCGCCGTGCATCTCCTTGCGGTAGCGGGCGATGAAGGGTATGGTGTTGCCCTCGTCAAGAAGTCCGACAACGGCGGAAACGTGCGCCTCTGTTTCGTTCAGCTCCTCGGCGAGAGCTTTGATAATGTCCATAAGCTACTTCCTTTATTATATAAACTAACCTCTATTTTAACAGATTGTGCGCGCTTCGGCAATAGTGAGAGTGTTGCAAATTGCTGATTTATCTGATACAATAACAGCATATTATAAAATGGAGTTTTATGCGATGATAGTCATGGACCTGGAGTGGAACCGCTCCTATGACAAAAAGCCCGTTGACGAGATACTTCAGATCGGCGCCGTAAGAACGGACGGCCTTACCGGGGTCATCACCGGCTCGTTCAACGAGTACATAAAGCCCGTGATACACAGGAAATTCGATATGGGGGCAAAAAAGCTCCCCGACCTCGACCTTGTGCGAGCCTCAAAGACAAGCTTTCGGGCGGCGTGGGAGGCTTTTCTCAGCTGGTGCGGCGACGAGACGGAGTTTGCCTTCTGGGGACCGGACGATGAGCTTGTCATAAAGCGCAACTGCGATTATTACGGGATAGAGTACAAGCCCTTTCCGAAGGTCTGGAACTTCCAGCGCGCGTTTTCACACGCATACGACGGTACCGGTAAAAACGAGATGGCGCTCTACCGCGTGGTGACCTTTCTCGGCATACCGGACGTTTTCGATTATCACAACGCGCTGAACGACGCGATGTACACCGCGCTCGTCGGAAGGTGGCTCAGGCAGGAGGATCTCGAGTTTGTCCCTGCGCCGAAGCCGAAGCGCCCCCGCAGGCACAGAAAGCCTGCTGAGAGTCTGAACTCAAAGCCTGCAGAGAGCGCTCCGAAAACGGTAAAGCCGCGCACGCGCCGCCGCAGACCCCGCCGAAAGACCCCGCCGAAAACGGACAACAAGTAAGGTTCGATCTGAACAGAATAACAGGGGGCGGTCACAGACCGCCCTCAGACTGTAGACAAAAGTACCCGGCGCACCACAAAGAAGGTGCGCTGGGTACTTTTTTATGGTATAATGAAAGCGAAAGGGGCTGAGCTGGTATGATGACACGGGATGCGGCGAAAAACAGAGAGCAGATGCAGATACTGAGCCTTGACGATTTAGTTCCGAAGAATCATCTTGTA
>JAFPWN010000052.1 GCA_017412765.1 Oscillospiraceae bacterium
AAAGGAGTACCACGGTTTCCGGTATACGCAGGAATACGGCAGAGCGAGGATGGAGTTAAAATCCGCGCTCACGTTTGCGTGCATGAATTTAAAAAAGCTTGCGAAAAAGAGATGGAAAGAGCGGTGGGAAGCATACTATGCTGCTGCGATTTCGCCGTATTTTTCAATTTTCCTCAAAATTTTCACGCCATACACGAAAATACCGCTTCTGGCTTGATCCAAAAGCGGTATTTGTCTACAGTTTGGGGGCGGTCACAGACCGCCCTTGCCGTATTAGTCTATGATCCTCAGGATCCCGTTTGCCGCGCAGAGCTTAAGACCCAGGCGGCGGATCACGTTGTCGCGGAAGAATCTGACCGCAGCAACGTCCTCGGATACGGTGAGTATCACGCCGTCGCCGAATACGGAGTGGCTGACCTTTTGCCCGGGCTTGAAATCCTCGGGCGAGGCGGTCTTGCCGGAAACCGGCTTTTCCGTGACAAGCGCGCGGAACGTCCGCTTGCGGTTAAAAAGCATTTCGCTCAGCGTTAAAAACGCGCTCCTTCCGCCGGGAAACTCAATATAATGGCTGTCGCCGACCTGCGCTTTTACTATGCCCTCGCCGAATACGGCGTGGGCGTATTTTTTCCCGACTGTATTCATGCCAGCGCCGATGAGCGCGTCGCTCATGACCTCGGTTGGAAGCCCGGATACCACCTCGGAGACAAATTCCTCGCGCCGAGTAAACGAAAAGAGGCACAGCTCGTCCTTCGCCCTCGTCATCGCAACGTAAAAGAGCCTCCGTTCCTCTTCGTACAGAGCCTCGTCACTCTCGCGCGGCACTGAGGGCAGTATACCGTCCATGGCGTCGATTATGTAAACTTTGCTGAACTCCAGACCTTTTGCCGAATGGATCGTTGAGAGCGTAACGCAGCCGCTGTTTTCGTGTTCTGCGATTATTCTGCGCAGCTCCTCAAGCCGACGGAGAAGCGCAAGCGCGTCCGGCTGATACCCGGCGATAAGCGAGAGAATATCGAGCTTGCCGAGGTCGATTCCGCTCCGCTCGGCGTACTGCGCGTAGCCGAGGCGCAGGCGCAGGATCAGCACCGCGTTTGCGGCGGTGGAGGCTTTCAGTTCGTCCAGTTCGGCTATAACATCGGAGATCGCGTCAGCGGCGTATTTGCTGAGCTTGCAGCTCCTCTGCGCGGAAATGAGCACGTTCTGCCCGGTGCGCCTTGCGCTCTCGCAGGCTGTCTGCGCCTGCTCCTTTGTGAGCATCGTGCCGAGCTTGTAGTAGATACGCATAAAGCGCTCAGTGTCCGTCGGGTCAAAGGCAAAGGATATTATGTCAACAGCATCGCTTACGACCTTGCTCGTAAAGAAGCTGTCGTCGAATTTGCGGCAGGAGTAGGGGATATTCTCGCGTTCCATAATGTCGATCAGGGGCAGGGCGCTCTCATTGTTGCGGTATAATACGGCGCACTCGCTTTTTTCGCGCCGGGCAAGCTCCGCCATAAGCTTATACTGCGCCTCGCGGGTGAGCGCGCGGGCGACGGAGATCGGAGAGTGAACGCCTCTTGTGGGGCGGATAGTCTTCTCGTAGCGGTTCTTAGTGCGGGAAATGAAGAGATTTGCCGCGGCGATTATCTCATCGGCGGAGCGGAAATTATCCTCCATCTTGATGATATGCGCGCCGGGATATGTGCTGCCGAAGGCCATGAGCGCCTCGGGATAGGCGGCGCGGAATCCGTAGATGCTCTGATCCTCGTCGCCGACCATGAAGATGTTGCCGCGCGCGCCGGCGAGCAGGGCGATTATCGCGTGCTGTATCCTCGAGGTGTCCTGAGCCTCGTCAACCGAGATATATGGATAAGTTTTGCGGAAGAAGCTCAGCACGCTCTCGTTTTTCTGCAATATCGTGTATGCGTAGACCATCTGGTCGTCGTAATCCATCAGCCTGCGCGACCTGAGAGCGTCGCAGTAGGTGCTGAAGAGCGCGGGAAAATCCTTGACGGGAGCCTCAACGCCGGACAGCTCCTCAGCAGAAAGCATCATGTTTTTAGCGTAGGTAATGGCGGTGCGAAGCTCCTTGACTGTGCTGTCGTCTGCGTATTCGCCGGTCTGTGCAGAGTAAGCGCGGCGTATTATCGCGATAAGCTCCGCCTCGTTGTCGCAGAGCTCAAAAGGCGCGCCCTTGCCGAAGGTGCGGCCGTAGCAGCTGATAATTTTTGCGGAAACGCCGTTTATCGTGCGGAATTCGAGCCTGTCGGCGTACTCAGAGCCGAAGAGCGCGCGAAAGCGCTCGCGCATTTCAACTGTCGCGGCAACCGTATAAGTCATCGTGAGCGTTTTTTCCGGCGCAATGCCGCGCACAAGGAGCATATAGCCGAGGCGCAGAATGAGCGCCGTCGTCTTTCCGCTGCCGGGAACGGCGAGCACCAGAAAGGCGCCGTCCGCGGATTCGACGGCTTCGCGCTGAGAGGCTGTCAGATTCGCGCCGCAGCGCGTGAAAAATTCTTCGCCTGTCATCGTTATACCTTTAATATGTCGAGCATCGTGATCATGCCGAGAAGAGAGCCGGACTTGTCGCCGGTGTCCGTTACAAACGCGGCGGAAAGGCGCTTTGCCCGCTTTGAGAGCCGCTCGACGCGCTCTCTGAGATCCTCCGCGTACTCATCGGGCCGCACGTACAGAACGTAGGTGTTGCCGAGCTTATCGCCGGTGAGATAGTCCGAGATGTCCGAAAAGCTCGTCTCGGCGCCGAGAGCGTGTTCCGGCGAGTCCGATATGTACGCAAAGAGCCGCGCGTGGTCGAATACTCCGACGACGCGCCGGTTTTTCACTATGGGGATCGTAGTAAAGCCTCGCTCGCGCATAGTTCTGACAGCGCCGAGCACCTTTGCCGAGGGCGAGCCGGAGAATACGTTTTTCGTAGCGATATCTATGCACCGCGGCCGCGCCTCGACCTCGTCGATTATTGAGCTGAGAACGCAAAGAAGCTCGTCCGACGGCTCGATCGGATATCCGGAGCCGAGCTTCGGCTCGTGCTGGAGAAGATTGCGAACGTTCTGGCACAGCTTTATCTCCGCCCATTTGTCGCGCAGAGCCTCGTCCGATTGCATCGCGCGGAGCACGGAGTCCGAATCCCTGAGATCGTATTTGAGTTTTACAGCCTTTTCGAGACGCTTGTAGCGCTCAATAAAGATTTCGGCATTTGTCATTATCATCACCGTATAGCTTGTCGCCTTTTTCGGCTGCCGCGCAGCGGCGGGAAAAAGGACTTTAATCAAGCAGAATAATATCACGCGGTTATTCAATGCGTCGACAAAGTCTCCGCATCGAACATATTTTGCGCTCTCTGAGCGCAAAATATGACGCCTGCGGGCGGGTTATGCGACGTGAAGGGGCCTCTCGGCCGGCCCCTTCACAGATCCCCGCCTCATTTATCCAACGCTTTTTCCTTTTTGTCTACAGTCTGAGTAGAATAATCGCTTACGCGGTTATTCTACCATAATATTACGCGGTTGACAAAGGTTTTTAGTTGCGTTAAAATCTTTTCGGGATGTGAGATATATTGAAACGCAGAGTGATCCTTGAGGTGAGCGTCGCGCTCGCGTGCGTTATGGTCTGCCTTGCGGTGTGGCTATTCGCATCAATGCTGACCGCGCCGGAGCCGATCGCGGAGCGGGAATCGGAAACAGAGCCAGAGCCGGAGTATACGCACTTCGTTATCCTCGACCCCGGTCACGGAGGGGAGTACCCCGGGTGCATACGCGGCGGCGTTGAGGAGAAGGCGCTGACGCTCGAGATATGCACCAGAATACGCGATAAGCTCAGAGAGAGCGCGGTGGACGCCCTCATGACCCGCGAGACGGACGTGACGGTCACGCTTGATGAGCGGTGCGAGATAGCGAACGCTTCCGAAGCGGAGCTTTTCGTGTCGGTACACGTCAATTCCTACCCGGAGGAGGCTATCGCCGGACTTGAGAGCTACTTCTACAAGGGCAGCGAGAGCGGCAAGGCGCTTTCAGATTCGGTGCTCGCGCACGCCGAGAGCGCCGGCATTCGGACAAGATACAGCCGCGAGGGAAATTATCAGGTCATCCGCGATACAAAAGTCCCCGCGATCCTCGTTGAAACGGGATATATGACAAATCCGGCAGAGCTTGAATTGCTCATGAGCGCTGATTATCAGGACAAGCTTGCCGAAGCGATCGCGGGAGCGATTGTTGAATATTTGGGAAGTGCAGAATGAAAAGACTCAAAAGATGGCAAATTGCGCTCATTTGCGCGGCGCTTGTGATCGCGCTGTGCGCGGGAGCGTTCTTTATCTATGTCGGCGACTATTACCACGCTGACGCCTCTTCGCTCAGCGCCTACACGGTGAGCGTCGAGGCGGCGGATAACCGCGACGTCGGCTTTATTTTCTACCCCGGCGGCAAGGTGGAGGCAAGCGCGTACAATGCGCTCATCGCTAACCTTGAGGCGCGCGGGTTTTCGGCGTTTCTCGTGCCGATGCCGTTCAATCTCGCGTTTTTCGGAGTGAATAAGGCGGACGAGATCATAGCCGCTCACCCGTCTGTCGCGCACTGGTACATCGGCGGACATTCGCTCGGCGGGGTCGCGGCGTCGATTTACGCCTCGGGCAGCGATAAGATCGAGGGCGTGGTGCTCCTCGGCTCGTACTCGACCAAAGACCTGACGGATAAGCGCGTTCTGAGCGTTTACGGCTCCGAGGACGGGGTCATGAACCGCAAAGCCTACGAGGAGAATAAAATAAACCTCCCCGCTGACTTCGAGGAGGTCGTTATTGAGGGCGGCTGTCACGCCGGCTTCGGCATGTACGGCGCGCAGTCGGGAGACGGCACGCCGAAAATCACAAGCGCCGAGCAGACGGACGAAACCTGCGAGCTTATTTCTCGTTTTCTTCTGCGCAGTTATCAATGACGCGCCATCCCATTTCGCGGCTCGGAAGATCGTATTCCTTGACTGAGCGCTGATCGTACTCCGGGCAAACGCGCTTTTCAGGATCGAGGCGGACGTTGTCGCCCTCGGGGTACTCCATAACGTCGGCGTCGGGTATCATACCGGGAAAGAGCGCCGCTCCGGGCATAGCGCCGGGAAACTGCGTCTCGCCGGGGGAGTAGAACGCGCCCGGAACGTAGCCGTTTTCGAGAAAGCTGCGGTCTTTATTCTTATCTTCATACATAAATAAACACCTCCTTGTGCCCTTAGTGTGCGCAGGGAGGTGCTTTTTATGCGGAGAGAGAGAATTTTAGGGCGGGCGCGCTCACCGCCCCTACGGGTAATAAGTAAAAAATAATAGTAATATTATTATAAATATTAATAATAGTAATAATATTATAGTTAAGAATTGCGTATAAAGTGATGAATACCAGCGTTTGTGCTTCTCTTAACGAAATAATAGGTAATTCCCTCAAGCTCTTTCAAGAGGGGCATGTAGGGGCGGGTCTCCGTGCCCGCCCATTGTCGAAAGCACCCTTTCACAAAGGGCGCCTATAAAGGCATTATTCAAGCTCAAAGGCGCCGGTGTAGAGCTGGTAATAGGTGCCCTTTGCGGCGATGAGGTCGTTGTGGCTGCCGCGCTCAATGATCCTGCCGTGGTCGAGTACCATGATGACGTCGGAGTTCATAACGGTCGAGAGTCTGTGGGCGATGACGAACACCGTTCTGCCCTTCATAAGCTCGTCCATTCCGCGCTGGACTATCGCCTCGGTGCGGGTGTCGATGGAGCTTGTCGCCTCGTCGAGTATCATAACGGGCGGGTCGGCAACTGCGGCGCGCGCGATCGCGATAAGCTGGCGCTGTCCCTGAGAGAGATTAGAGCCGTTGTTCGTCAGCTCCGTATTGTAGCCGGAGGGCAGGCGGGTGATGAAATCGTCCGCGCCCGCGCGCTTCGCCGCGGCGATGCACTCCTCGTCCGTGGCGTCGAGCTTGCCGTAACGGATGTTGTCCATGACCGTGCCGGTGAAGAGGTTTGTTTCCTGCAATACAAGACCGAGCGAGCGGCGCAGGTCTTTTTTCTTGATCTTATTGACGTTTATGCCGTCGTAGCGGATCTTGCCGTCGGCAATATCGTAAAAGCGGTTTATGAGGTTCGTGATCGTCGTCTTGCCGGCGCCGGTCGCGCCGACGAAGGCGACCTTCTGACCCGGCTCCGCGTAGACGGAAACGTCGTGCAGAACGTCCTTGCCCGGCTCGTAGGCGAAATCCACGTTGACGAGCCTTACGTCGCCCTCGAGCTTCTGATAGGTGAGGGTACCGTCCGCCTGGTGCGGATGGCGCCACGCCCACATACCGGTGTGCTCGTCGGTCTCGGTGAGATTGCCGTTTTCGTCGTACTTCGCGTTGACGAGCGTGACGTAGCCGTCGTCCGCCTCTGGCTCCTCGTCCATAAGGGCGAATACGCGCTTGGCGCCCGCCATACTCATTACGATCACGTTCACCTGCTGAACGAGCTGGTTGATGTTGCCGGTGAACTGCTTTGTCATGTTGAGGAACGCGATGAGGATCGAGATGTCGAGAATGAGATATCTTCCGGCGAAGTTGCCGATGGAGGGGTTCGGGAGCCCGGCTGTGAGCCAAAGACCGCCTAGCACGGCGATGAGAACGTAGAGGATGTTGCCGATGTTCATTACGATGGGGCCGAGGGTGTTTGCGAAGGCGTTTGCCTTGCGGCTGACCTCGCACTGCTCCTCGTTGAGCCTGTCAAACTCCTCGGCTGTGCGCGCCTCGCGGTTGAATACCTTGACGACCTTCTGACCGGTCATCATCTCCTGAACGTAGCCCTCGGTCGCGGCGACCGCCTTCTGCTGGGCGACGAAGAACTTTGCGCTGTTGCCGCCGAACCTGCCGGAGACTATCATCATTCCCACTACGCCGCCGAGCACGAGAACGGTCAGCGGAACGGAATACCAGAGCATGATGCAGAATACCACTACGACGATGGAGCCGCTTCTCAGAAGCGCCGGAACGGACTGGCTTATGAGCTCGCGCAGGGTGTCAACGTCGTTTGTATAGTGGCTCATTATGTCGCCGTGCTTATGTGTGTCGAAATATCTGATGGGCAGATCCTGCATCTTGTCGAAGAGCGCGCGGCGCATCTTCGAGAGGAAGCCCTGCGTCAGAACTGCGGAGAGCTGGGTCTGAAGAACTATGGCGATGAGAGAAAGCGCGTAGAGGACGATAAGCACCCAGATGAGCGGCATAATCTCAGCCCTTGCCGCCTCCCAGTCGCCGCTTTCAAACCACTTTTCGATGATCGAAATGATGTTCTGCGTAAAGATCGAGGGGATCGCGCTCACGGCTGAGGAGAAAACCGTCAGCACCATAACGAGCGGGAAAAGAACGGGGTAGAACTTCATCGCAAACCTCACCGTTCTCACGAGCGCGGGAATATCGAACTGGCGGCGACCCCTTGAGTCGATGGGCATATTGCCTTTTCTTGCCATTATTCCTCGCCTCCCTTCGTCTGCTGTGTGTAGATCTCGCGGTAGATCTCGCTCGAAGCCATAAGAGAGTCGTGCGTGCCCTGGGCTACGATGCCGCCGCCGTCCATAACGAGTATGAGGTCGGCGCTCTCTACCGAGGCGACGCGCTGAGCGATTATGATCTTGGTCGTTTCGGGAATGTACTTGCGGAAGCCCTGACGGATAAGCGCGTCGGTCTTTGTATCGACGGCTGAGGTGGAGTCGTCGAGAATGAGTATCTTCGGCTTTTTTAGAAGCGCGCGGGCTATGGTAAGGCGCTGCTTCTGACCGCCTGAGACGTTCGTGCCGCCCTGCTCGATCTTCGTGTCGTAACCATCGGGAAAGCTCATTACGAAATCGTCCGCCTGAGCGAGCTTAGAGGCCTCGCGTATCTCCGCGAGAGTGGCTTTCTCGTTGCCCCAGCGGAGGTTGTCCGCGATAGTGCCGGAAAACAGCTCGTTTTTCTGAAGCACCATAGCGACGGCGTCCCTGAGAACTGTGAGATCGTATTTTCGCACGTCCACGCCGCCTACCCTGAGAGAGCCTTCGGTGACGTCATAGAGGCGCGGAATGAGCTGAACGAGCGTCGTCTTGCCGACTCCGGTGCCGCCGAGGATACCGACGGTCATGCCGCTGTCGATGTGGAGGTTGATATTCTCAAGCGCGCTGCGCTCAGCCTTTTCGGAGTATTTGAAGGATACGTTTTCAAAGTCGATGGAGCCGTCCCTGACCTCGCAGACGGGGTTCTCGGGGGTCTCGATGCTCGGCTCCTCGCTCAGCACCTCGTAAACGCGCTTTGCCGCCTCAAGGCTCATCGTGAGCATGACGTAGACCATGCTGAGCATCATGAGGCTCATGAGTATCTGCATACCGTAGGTCAGCATCGCGGAGATCTGACCGACGTCGATGAGCGCGCCCTTGGAGGTTACTACGAGCCTCGCGCCGACGAGCATGACGAACACCATGTTGCCGTAAACGCAAAGCTGCATGAGCGGGCTGTTCAGCGCGACTATGCGCTCGGCGCGGGTGAAGTCGTCGCGTATCGCGTCGGAGGCTCTGCCGAACTTTTCCTTTTCGTACTCCTCGCGGGCAAAGCCCTTGACAACGCGCATTGCGCGCACGTTCTCCTCGATGGACTCGTTGAGGCGGTCGTACTTCTTGAATACCGCGCGGAATGCGGGCATGGCGTTTTTGCCGATGAAGATAAGACCGACAAGGAGCACCGGGATGATTACTACGAAGCTTGTCGCAAGCGCGCCGCCCATGTAGTAGGCCATGATGACGGAGAAAATGAAGTTCAGCGGCGCGCGGAGCGCTATGCGAATGAGCATCATAAAGCCCATCTGAACGCTCTGCACGTCGGTCGTCATTCTCGTGACGAGCGAGGAGGACGAGAACTTGTCTATGTTTTTGAACGAAAAACGCTGTACGGAGTGGTAAAGATCGTGTCTCAGATTCTTTGCAAAGCCGGTAGAGGCTCTTGCCGAGGTAAAGCCGGCGGCAGCGCCGCAGCTCAGGCTCAGCATTGCGAGCAGAACGAGCAGACTGCCGAGCCGCACTATGCTGCCCATGTCGACCCCGGCCTTGATGGAATTTACAAGGTCAGCCGTCAGAAACGGGATTATCGCCTCGATAACGACCTCCGCGATGATAAAGAACATCGTGATGAGCGCCGGCGCCTTGTATTCCCTCACGCACTGTGAGAGCCGTTTTAACAAATAAATCACCTCTTGTGTCAGATTAACTTTTGCATTATACATTAAAACATAAAAATGTTCAATGAACAATTTGTGAATAAAAGAAAAAAACCGCCCTGCGAGCAGAGCGGTTTGAGACTGTAGACAAAAAGGAAAAGCGTTGAATAAAGGAGGCGGGGATCTGTGAAGGGGCCGGCCGAGAGGCCCCTTCACGTCGCATCACCCGCCCGCAGGCGTCATATTTTGCGCTCAGAGAGCGCAAAATATGTTCGATGCGGAGACTTTGTCGACGCATTGAAACCGCCCTGCGAGCAGAGCGGTTTGAGAAAGCAGATTTTTGCCTCAGCAGCCGAAGCCGAAAAGGCGGCAAATGAGATAGAAAAGATTATTTATGCACATTTTCGTGACCTCCATAGGTAAATTTGTTCCGGAACGATGCCATTTTACCCGAAAATGAGCTGCTTTTCAAGGAACAATATATGGAAATCAGTAATTGTTGAACATAACGGGCTTCGGCTTCGCCTTGATGCCGGAAACTATGCCGACGGCGGCGAACGACGCGACTATCGAGGAGCCGCCGGAGGAGAAGAACGGGAGAGTTATGCCTATGACCGGCGCAACGCCGAGGCACATGCCGATGTTCTCCGCGGTCTGGATGAGCAGCATCGCCGCGATGCCGACGCATACGAGCGCGCCCATTCTCGACTGGCAGCGCATACCGATTATCAGTATTCGCACGATTATTGCGATAAGCAGCGCGATGACGAGAATACAGCCGACCATTCCGAGCTCCTCACCCGCAGCGGTGAATATGAAGTCCGTGCGCTGCCTCGGAATCGAGCCGGACTGCGTGAGCGTACCGTTGCCGAGACCCATTCCGAATAATCCGCCGCCGGCGATCGCAGCCTTCGACTGATTTGTCTGCCAGGTGATGCCGAGACCGGTCGCGTCGACCGAGGCCGGGTCGAAGATCGCTATAATCCTGTTGCGGCGAGTATCGTTGAGCATTCCCCAGATGTAGGGCGAGGCGACGACTGTTCCGGTCAGCGCGATGAGGAACCAGTAGATCTTAAGCCCGCCGGCAAAGAGCATAACGGCGAAGATGAAGAGAAATATGAGCGCGCTGCCGAGGTCGGAGGATACGACGTAAATGAGGGCGAAGTAAACGGCAAAAATCACTCCCATTACGATCAGTGAAACGATATTGTCCAGCTTGCGCTCTTCGGTGAACTTTGTGATAAACCGCGCGAGGATTATGATGAAAAAGAGCTTAACGACCTCCGAGGGCTGAAGTCCGATTCCGAGAAACCGGAGCCAAGCGTGGTTTCCGCCCTCGCCGTAGCCGAGAGGGGTGAGCAGGAGCAGGATCAGAAGCACGCCGGTTATAAAGAGGATCACCCAGTTGTCCGCGAGAATGTCGATGTCGAGAAGCGACAGAACGACGTAGGCGAAAATGCCGATGACAATGGCGAAGATCTGAGTGGGAACGGACCCCGGCGCGCAGGTGTTTATCAGAACTACGCCGTAGGCGCTCGCGGCAAGGGCGAGCAGAATGAGCGGCGTGTCCGTTTTTTTGAGATATTTTCCGATGGAAAGAACGGCTTTCTTCATTGTGTACACCTTTACGAAAATTCTACCCTGTATTGTAACATTATTTTTCCGCTTCGTAAACAAAATTTTTCTTTCGATTTTCGGTAAGATGTGTTATACTCTTCTGGAAGGTGAAAAATATGACGTTTTTTACAAATTCCGAGGCTGAAACGTCGGCGCTCGGAGAAAAGCTTGCCGCCCGCCTCGCTCCCGGCGCGGTAGTTGCCATGTACGGCGGTCTCGGCGCGGGTAAGACCGCGTTTACGCGCGGGCTTGCGCGGGGACTCGGACTCAGCTCGAGGGTTTCAAGCCCGACCTTTACAATAGTAAACGAATACCTCGGCAGAGTACCGCTCTTCCATTTCGATATGTACCGCCTCGGCGACGCTGACGAGCTGTTTGAAATCGGCTGGGAGGATTATCTTGCGCGCGGCGGAGTGTGCGTAGTCGAGTGGAGCGAAAACGTCGAGGGCGCGTTCCCGCCGGAGTCGATAGTCGTAAAGATCGAAAAGACCGGCGACAGCGAGCGCAGAATAGAAATAGAAGGTATCGAATTATGAGAATACTCAGCGTAGAATCCTCGGCAAAAGCGGCTTCTGTCGCGCTCAGCGAGGATGGAAGGCTCGTCAGCCAGTATTTCTCGGCTTCACAGCTCACGCACTCGAAAACTCTCCTCAAAATGGCGGAGGATATGCTGAATAACCAGGAGCTTGCTATGTCGGATATCGACGCCGTAGCGGTGGCGATAGGTCCCGGCTCGTTCACGGGCGTGAGGATCGGAGTCGCCGCGGCAAAGGGGCTGTGCTGGGGCGCGGACAAGCCCGCCATCGGCGTATCGACGCTTGAGGCGATGGCATATCACGGCATCGACCGCGCGGGGAGCGTGATATGCGCCTGCATGGACGCCCGCAGGGGCGAGATCTACAACGCGCTCTTTGAAACTGACGGCGAAAACCTCGTCAGATTGTGCGAAGACAGGGCCGTGCCGATAGATAAAATCGTCGAGGAAGCAAAAAATTCCAAAAAGGATTATTTTTTTCTTGGAGACGGCGCGAAGCTGTGCTATAATAGATTTTTGGAAGAGGGCATAAAGTGCGCAATCGCGCCGGAGCCTATGCTCCTTCAGACCGCCTGGGGCGTAAGCCGGGCGGCGGCAGGTAAACAAGCTGAGGACGCTCAGGATCTCACACCCCGCTATCTCCGTCTGAGTCAGGCGGAGCGCGAGAGAAACGAGCGCCTCAGAAGAGAAAAAAATATTACGGAGGACTGAACTATGTTCTACAACGGCGACGAAAAAGTAGTTGTCATGGACCATCCCCTTGTTGCGCACAAGCTTTCCATCATGCGCGACAAGAACACCAGCGTCAAGGATTTCCGCGAGCTCGTAAGCGAGATCGGAATGCTCATCACCTACGAGGCAACGAGAGATCTGCCCCTCACAACTCACAGGATCGAGACTCCTATCTGCGAGATGGACGCTCCCGTTCTCGAGGGTAAAAAGATTGCTGTCGTTCCCATCCTCCGCGCCGGTCTCGGCCTTGTTGACGGCGTTCTGAGAATGGTGCCGTCAGCCCGCGTAGCTCACATCGGTATGTACCGCGACGAGGAGACTCTTGAGCCGCACGTCTACTTCTGCAAGACCCCGAAGGATATCGCGGAACGCGATATAATGATCGTCGATCCGATGCTCGCAACTGGCGGAAGCGCCGACGCCGCCATCGCAGAGATGAAAAGGCGCGGCTGCAAGCACATCAAGCTCGTGGTGCTCGTCGCGGCTCCCGAGGGAATCGCCTGCATCCGCAAGAACCATCCCGACGTCACTATCTACTGCGGCGCCGTTGACCAGAAGCTCAATTCCAACGGCTATATCGTTCCCGGCCTCGGCGACGCCGGCGACCGTATCTTCGGAACGAAATAATATTATCTAAATAAGAGGGTGACCGTATGCCTAATTATGACAGCCTGAAACTTGAAAACCAGATCTGCTTCCCGCTCTATGCCTGCTCCAGGGAAATCATCAAGCGCTATAAGCCGTTTCTTGACGAGATCGATCTGACCTACACGCAGTACATCACCATGATGGTGCTGTGGGACAAAAAGACCGTAACCGTCAAGGAGCTCGGCAGCAGCCTCTACCTCGACAGCGGAACACTGACCCCGCTTCTCAAAAAGCTCGAGCAAAAGGGTTATCTGACCCGCCGCCGCAGCGAGGAGGACGAGCGCAACCTCAACGTGACCATCACCGAAGCCGGTGAGGAACTTAAAAAGAAGGCTGTCCGGATACCCGAGAGAATGTCCGAATGCGTCGCTCTCGAGCCTGATGAGGCAAAGGAGCTGTACAGACTGCTGTACAAGGTACTGCAAAGCGAATAATAAGTGTGCCGCAGCTTTTTGCTGCGGCACCTTTTTTATGCTGCCGGGTCGTAGATGCCGCGCTCTCGGCACTCTTCGAGCATTTTCTGAATGGAAACGGCGTATCCGCGCGTCGGGTCGGAAATGAGAACGTGCGTGACCGCTCCGACGAGCTTGCCGTCCTGAACGATGGGGCTTCCGCTCAGACCCTGCACGATCCCGCCGGTCTTGGCGATAAGCTCGGGGTCTGTAACCCGCACCATCATGCACTTGGCTCCGTCCGGATCCGGATAGACTCTCGTGATCTCTATCGCATATCGGTTACGCACTCCGTCCGGCGAGGCTATGATCTCGGCTTCTCCGGTGCGCGCCTCCGCGCCGACCGGAATCGCGCCCGTATCCTCCGGGGAGTCCATAGTTCCGAAGATGCCGACTGAGGAGTTTACCGTGATCGTACCGAGAACGTTGTCACCGACCTCTCCCGTAAGCTCGCCCGGCTCGCCGGGCTTTCCCCGCAAAACGCCCGAGAGCACGCAGTCGCGTATCTCGCCGTCGTCACCGACGGATTCGTCCGATACGGGATGCCCGAGAGCGCCGAAAACACCCGAGGCGGGGTCGTAGAACGTAACCGTGCCGATGCCCGAGATACCGTCGCGTATCCAGACGCCTATATAGCACTCGCCGCCGCTGCGGTAAGGCTCAATGACTGCGGTAAACTCCTCGCCGCCTCTCTCGCAGAGGACTGTCAGCGCGCCGTCGGCTTCCGCGACAGCGCCGACAAGGTCGCTCGCGTTCTCAAGCCTCTTTCCTCCGAGAGAGATAAGCTTATCGCCCGGCTGAAGTCCGGCCTCTCTCGCTGGCGCTCTGCCGTCCTTCTCGCCGAGCTCCGTTATCACAAGCCCCGTGCCGACCGTTATGCCGCGCACCTCGCCCACCGGTACGAGCTCCGTCGGACTGTCCCACGCGAGAGCCGGGACGCTCAAAAGGCAGAAGGCAAGCGCAAGGGCGGCAAATTTAATGGTTTTTTTCATTATTTCACTCCTTTCCGATTGCTTATTATGTCCCGCCGCGCGGCAGGTATATGAGGGAAAAAACGCGAATTCAGGCATAAAATGGAGGCACTGCGCCGATTTAATATAAATTCCAGAAATTTCCAAAATTATGCTTGCAATAATTTCCAATATGTGGTAATTTATATTTGCCTCAGGGCAGTGGGAAATACAATTTGGAGGAATTCAATATGGAAAATAAACAAACTGTTCTTGTACTTATGGGAAGCGAGGAGGGGGCGGCAGGCGTCTGCCGGATCGCGGAGGAAGCGCGTGACCTTACGGCCGTTGTCGGCTCGCCTGAAAAGGGAGCCGCGCGCGAAGCCTCGGAGAAGAGAGCCGATATCATTCTCGCTGACGCCGCGGCGATTGAGAGCGGAGCGGCCGAGCTTTCTGACTGGCTCGAAAGCCTGCCGATACGCGAAAAGCCGGAGATCATCCTCGTTAACTGCTCGCCGGAAAGGGCGAAGGAGCTCGGAGTGAAGCTCTTCACGACAGAAGAAGACGAAGCTGAGATACGCGACAGGCTTTCTCAGGCGCAGGCGCGCCTCCGCGCTCTCGACGAGGAGTACAGCCGCGACCTGCGTCTCATCGGTGAGGTTACGGAGATAATCCATGAGATCGGCATACCGGCGCATATCAAGGGCTATCAGTACCTCAGAGAGTCGATAGTGCTGACGGTGAAGGATATGCGGCTCATAAACGCAGTCACAAAGGAGCTGTACCCGGAGGTCGCGCGCAGATTCAGCACCCTCCCGAGCCGCGTCGAGCGCGCCATACGCCACGCGATCGAGGTCGCGTGGGACAGAGGCGACGTAGACGTTTTGCAGCGCTACTTCGGCTATACGGTGTCGGGGCTCAAGGGCAAGCCGACGAATTCGGAGTTCATCGCCATGATCGCAGACAAGCTCTACTTAAAGCACGAGAACGACAAGAGAAGAATGTGAGAAAGTCTGTACAACTAAATTGCGAAAAGCGCCTTCGGGAATTATTTTTCCCAAAGGCGCTTTTTGTAGTATTTATTTTTCTTTAAGTCTGTTAATAAAGCTTAGTATCATAAGCTGATCGGACTCTCGCAGATACTTCATTTCCTCCGCTGCCTTCTGAACAAGTGGGGGAGTATCAGAACCTTCATCAAAGAATTGCTGCGGTGTTATTTCAAAATAATCGCAGATAGCTAAAAATTCACGCATCGGCGGCAGAGCCTTGCCGGAGGAAATATTATAAACATATCCGCGGCTATGCCCTAAATCGTAGCTCATCTGATACTCAGAAACGCCCTTTTCCAATCTAAGCTGTGTAATTCTCTCACGGACAAAATCCTCTGTCATATTGGCTCACCTCGCCTTAATGATAGAGTATTGTAAACTGAAAATAGTAGAAATATTTATGTCGAAAGTATTGAAATAGTCAAAGATTATATGTTATAATACTATTACAAAAATATTTAGGGGGTATTCCAATGAAGAAACGCGTTTTCAGCATTATCCTTGTATTTACACTTTTGATATGTGCAGCTCCGTTTAACGCTCTAGCTGCAACTAATGTAACGGCTAACCTTGCTAACTTCAAAGTCACGTTAAATGGAGTTTTAATTGACAGTGAGAATGCAAAATATCCTCTCATAGTGTATAAGGATATAACGTATTTTCCGATGACTTATTGGGATTGTCGCTTCATGGCAGTTACGACAGATTGGAATAATGATACTCGTACGCTTAAAATTGACGCGTCGGGAGTCAGCGAAGAATACCATCCCACAACGCAGGACAGCAAAAACCCAAATAGCTTAACAGCATCAATTGTTGAGTATAATGTTGTAATTAATGGAACTGCCATAGATAACAAGGAAGAGCCTTATCCTTTGCTTAATTTCAGAGACGTAACATATTTTCCGATGACTTGGCGTTTTTGTGTAACCGAATTTGGTTGGCAATATAGCTTTGCACAGGATACGGGGCTCGTAGTTACTTCCAGTACTGGCAATTCAGATACTAACAGCGATAATACACAAAAAGCAAATTCAACTGAAGAAATAAAGGTATCGTCTATTAGTCTTGATAAATCAAGTATTGAACTAGCCTCGTCGGAAAGCACAAAACTATCCGCTACAGTTTATCCAGAAAATGCAACAGATAAAAGTATTGCGTGGAGTAGTTCTGATAGCTCTGTGGCGACAGTCGAAAACGGTGTTGTCATAGGTCAAAAAGCTGGTTCTGCAATTATTTCAGCTAAAACATCTAATGGATTGGTAGCCGTTTGCAATATCAATGTAACAGTAAAATCTCAGGTTGCTAATAACCCGAACTATGAAAAGCAAAAAGAAGCTCTTGATAAAATGAAACGGTATCGAGATTATCTAAACATCGATAGAGAAATACTTGCTACTCAGATTGAATTATATAATAATGCACCAAGTAAAACTGGAAAAGCAGCTCAGATAATTGAAATACAAGAACAAATAATCACTATGCAAAAAGAATTGCAAGATATGGAAAAAATTATGAATGACTATAGCGAATATTTAGATTATGATCCTTTACAAAGCGCTTTTGCTGATATAGATTATCCGCTCTACTTAGGTTCAGATAGAAGCTTTTTAACTGCTGTTAAATCCTTTAGTCGTGATGTGCAGTGGGTTGTTCTAGGGTACGATGGAGCATGCGACTTGTATTTAAAATAACAATTTGTTACGATGGATATTCAATTTTAGTCATAAGTTTTGGATGAATTTTAAGAATAGAAAGACGTGTAAAATGATTTTGGACGGAAAAGCGATATGTCCCGTGCATGGTGAAATGCTCCATCAAGGATATTATTCTGATGGAAATTCTGTGCATCTATGGAGTGTTCAAAAAATCGAAGATACCCCTGTGCGTGTTGATTTACGAGGTGGCCGCTATGTCGGGACAGTTAATTGCAAGATATGTGGCATGCGATTAGAAGCAACTTTTTCAAAATATTAAGAATAATAACACCATCAACGGGAGCGGGCGACCACTCCCGTTAGTTCTTTATAAAGGGCGATGTATTTATACACCGTTGTCCTGCTCAGATCGCACACCCTTGCAAGCTCTGAGAACATTCACTTCAAACGGGAAAATATGACCCCCAAGCGGGGTCATATTTTTTTGCCCCCACTCATAGTATTAGGCGAGAGGAGTGGACAAGATGGAAGAAAGCGGACGGATCGAGCGGTTTGACAGGGCAGTGCTTCTGCTGCCGTACGCCATGCGGGAGCGGGCGCGGGAGCTTGGGAGGCAGGAGAGGGCGGAGTGCGAGGAGCTGAGACTCAGGATAGGCGAGTGCCTCTCGTTTACGTTTCCCGACGGCGAGCGCGACCGCGGCGGCGACAGGATAACGAGGCGCGACCTTGACTACGCCTTTGAGCTTTGCACCGGAGCGAGCGCCTACGCCTCGCGCGAGCGCATTTCGGAGGGCTTTGTCACCGCAAAGGGCGGCTATCGCGTGGGGCTTGCGGGACAGTACGGCGAGGGGGGACTGGTAAGGCTGACGGGGCTGAGCATCCGGGTTTCCCGTGAGATACGCGGCTGCGCCGGGCGATTCCTGCGCGAAAAGCCGGTATCTACGCTCATAATCAGCCCTCCGGGCGGCGGGAAAACCACTCTCCTGCGCGACCTTATCCGGCTCACGGGCGAAAATTTCCGCGTTTCCGTCTGCGACGAGCGCGGCGAGCTTGCCTGCCTCTGGGAGGGCGCGCCTACGATGGATCTCGGGCGCAGGACGGACGTGATAGACGGCGTTCCGAAGGCGCGGGCGGCAATGATGCTGATACGCAGCATGAATCCGCAGGTGATCGCGCTCGACGAGATAACCGCGCCGGAGGACGTTTCCGCTGTCAGCGCGGCGGCGCACTGCGGGGTCAGGGTCTATGCGACCGTCCACGCGGAGAGCCTCGGAGAGCTGGGCGAGAAGCCGCTCTACCGCTCGCTTTTTTCTGAGCGCATCTTCGAGCGGGCGATAATCATAGGAAAAGGCAGAGAATACACCGAGGCGGCGATAGTTTGAAGCTCGTCGGCGCGGTTGCGATAATGGCGGCGTCGCTCTGGCTCGGCGCCGCGGCGGTGCGGGAGATGGGCGATAGAGTCCGGCGCGCCGAGCGGGAGCTTTACCGGCTCACAAGGCTCAGAAGCCTCGTAATGAGCGCTCGACTGCCGATCGACGAAGCGCTCCGGGAGTGCGGCATCGAGCTTGAAAAAACCGAAGCGCCGTTTTCGGAGCGATGGAGGGCGTGGGCGGATAGTCCGGCGCTGAAGGAGCTGGGAGAGTATCTCACGGGAGTAGACGAGGTGGCCAAGCGCGCAGCCTTTGAGCGCGCGGCAGACGAGGCGGAGTCGAAGCTAAAGGCGCTGAAAGATAAAAAGGAGCGCGATACGCGCCTTGCGCTTGCGCTCTCCGCGACTCTCGGCGCCTCGGCTGTTATCTTACTTTTCTGAACGAAAGAGGCATTACATGGAGGTTGACCTCATTTTCAAAATAGCCGCCGTCGGCATACTCGTGGCGGTGCTGAATATTCTGCTGAGCCGCTCGGGACGCGACGAGCAGGCGCTTATGACGACGATAGCGGGGCTTATCGTAGTGCTGATGGTTATAGTGCGTGAGATATCGGGGCTTTTCGACCTTATAAAAAGCCTCTTCGGACTATAATGGCGGCGGTGAGAGCCATCGCCGTGAGCCTCGTGGCGGCGGCGCTGGCGGTTACGATACGGCGGGACAATCCGGTCTTTGCGCTTATGATCGCGGTGAGCGCGGCGCTTTTTCTGATGTGGACGGCGATCGAGCCGCTGAGGGAGCTGACGGACGAGCTTTTTACACTTGCACAGGAGGCGAATCTGCAGGCGGGCGTTATCACGTCGGTGCTCAAATGCGTTGCGATAGGCATACTCGCGCGATTCGGTTCCGATATTCTGCGCGACAGCGGCATGAGTGCGGCGTCGTCGTCGGTGGAGGTGCTCGGCGTTGCGGCGGGGCTGTGGTCGGCGCTGCCGCTTCTGAGAATGTGTCTGGAAGCGATAAGGAGCGGGCTGTGAAGAAAATAATAGTGCTTTTTCTGCTGTGCTTTTTTCTTACGCCGCAGGCATACGCCGAGGAGGTACCGGACTCGGCAAGACCGATTTTGGGAGATATCGAAAGCGGCGACGTTCTCGACCCCGCAGCCGCGCTGAGATCTATGGGGCAGAGAATGCTCGACGGGCTGACGGAGCCTCTCGCGCAGGCGATGAAAAACGCCTCGGCTGTGCTTATCTGCGCCGTTCTGGCCTCGCTCGGCGACGTTCTGAGCCTCGGAAAGACCGGCTCCGGCGCGGCAAGGCTCGCGGGAGTTCTTGGGATCACGGCCGCGGCGGGCTCGGGAATAGGCGGGATAATAGGTTCGCTCGCCGCGCTTATTTCGGACATTCGCGCCTACTCCGCGGCGCTTTTGCCGACAGTCGCCTCGGCCGCAGCGGCGTCGGGAGCGCCGGCTTCGGCCTCGGCAAACCTTGCCATGGCTACGCTCTGCATGAATGCCGTTCTGGCTGCGGCGGAAAAGTTCATTATACCGCTCGTTACCGTAATGGTCGCCGTTGCGACTGCATCAGCGGCGTTTGACGGAGCGCTCAGGGGCGTTTTCGATATGCTCTCGCGCATAGCGCGCTGGCTGGTCATCGGACTTTCAACCGCCTTTACGGCGGCTATCGGAGTTACGAAGGTCATCTCCGCGGCGGCAGACGAGGCTGCGGTCAAGGCGGCGCGCGCGGCGCTCACTACGCTCGTTCCAGTCGTCGGGCGCACCATCTCGGACGCGTCCGAGGCGGTCGCAGGCAGCTTTGCGATAGTAAAAAACACTTCGGGAGTTTTCGGGATACTCGTAGTCATCGCGCTCGCATATACGCCGATCGTCTCGGCGGCGGCAAACTACCTCGGCTACAAAATTGCCTCGTCGCTCGCGCAGATAGTCGCGGGCCAGGAGATAACCCGGCTTATTTCGGATATCGGTACGGCGATCGGCTACGCGGCGGCGACGGCGGCGGTAAGCGCGCTTGCGCTTTTTATAGGGGTCGCGGGCTTTATAGGGACAGTGACGTGATGCGGGAATGGATACTGCGGCTTATTGGAACTGCGATGATAGCATCTGCGGCGGTGCGCCTTACCCCGGATGGCGTTTACAGAAAGGTCACGCGCCTTGTCTGCTCTCTTGCGCTCATATCGGCGCTCCTTTCGATCAGAGAGGCGATACCGCTTTTCAAAGAGACGCTTCCGGATCCCGTGATCCCGGCGATCAGCATTGAGGAGGCGCGGAACGAAACAAGATTTATCATAGAAAAGCGGCTCGATGAATATATTGTGGAGAGAGCGAGAGCCCTCGGGCTTGACCTCACTGTCAGCGTTACCGCCCGGTGGTCGGACGAGGGATACTGGTATCCCTATTCAGTCCGGCTTGAGGGAGAGGCAGAGGGCGCGGACAGACTGAGAATAGGCGAGTATATCGCGGGGGAGCTGATGATACCGAAGGAGCGGCAGGAATGGATAAACTGACGGAGTTTTTCAAGAAGAACAAGGCCGTGCTTCTCGTACTCGCGGTCGGTGTGGCGCTCATGCTGCTTCCGACCGGGGCGAGGCCCGCGCAGGCGGCGACCGCCGCGTCCGAAAAGAGCGAAGAGGCGAGAATCGAGGCGATACTCTCGTCCTGCGAGGGGGTAGGCAGGGTAAAGGTGATGCTCGGAGAGCGCGACGGTGCGCTCAGCGGCTGCGTAATAGTCTGCGACGGCGCCGCGAGCGCGAGCGTGAGACTGACGGTGACGGAAGCTGTTTCGAGGCTCACGGGCCTCGCGTTTGACAGAATAAGCGTAATAAATATGAAGGGTGGAGAACAATGAAAGCGGTAAAAAGAGGACTTGTATTTTTTACGGTGCTGGTTTTCGTCGGAACGGCGGTGTATCTCAACTGGCGCTACGACCGGAACGTCAAGGAGGCTTCGGCGCCGGCTCTGACGGAGGACGAGACCGTTCCCGAGGGCAGCGAGCTTTATTACACCGTAACGGAGCAGGAGGAGGTGCGCGAGCCGGAGCCTGTTTCAAGTCTCACTCAGAGCCAGCGCGAGGAGTTCAGCGCGAT
This sequence comes from Oscillospiraceae bacterium, assembly GCA_017412765.1. Taxonomy (GTDB): domain Bacteria; phylum Bacillota; class Clostridia; order Oscillospirales; family Oscillospiraceae; genus RUG626. Next base: position 21,274 of record JAFPWN010000052.1, read on the forward strand.
ACGCCTTGCCCGGGAAACGGCGAGAGCCGAGGCGACGGGCGCGCTTGAGGTCATCGCCTCGACCGACGGGATAGCCGAGGAGGCGCTCACGGAGGCGGCGATGAAGCTCACGCTTCTTGCCGATCGCACCGCGAAGGAGGGAGAGCTTGAGAGCCAGATAATCTCAAAGGGCTTTCAGGACTGCGTAGTCTGCATGACGGATGACCACGTTACCGTCTCCGTGGCCTGCGACGGCGGGCTCACGAGCGTTGCGGTGGCAAAAATAACCGACACTGTGTTGTCGGAAACCGGCTATACTGCCGCTGAGCTCAGAGTATCGGAAGTTAAATAAAAAAACTCTTTATTTTTCCCGCAAGGTGTGATATAATCCATTAATAAGCAAAATTGCACTTTGGAGAGTGAATACCATGGGTGAAAACAGGGAATACATCACAATCGCCACCGACAAGGGAAACGTAAACGTATCCGTTGACGTTATCAGCGTCGTCGCTGCCCGCGCCGTCACCGAGACCGAGGGCGTGGCGGCTCTCGCATGGGAGAGCACCGATATTTTCGGCAAAAAGAACGTTTCCAAGGGCATCAGACTTTCCTTCGCTGAGGACGATTCCGTCGGCATCGAGGTCTATTTCCTTGCAAAGATGGGCATTTCCGTCCATAAAACCGCCTCCGACGTCCAGAAGAACGTCATTTCCAACGTGGAAACAGTTACGGGCGTCAAGGTGAGCGAAGTCAACGTTCACGTTGTGGGCATTGACATTAAGTGATCTCGCCATAAAGCCTGCTTATTTTAAAAATAAGCAGGCAATACTTATATATTGAGGTAAAAGGTCAGACTGTAGACAAAGAAGAACAGCGTTGGATAAAGGTGGCGGGGTTCTGTGAAGGGGCCGGCCAAGAGACCCCTTCACGTCGCAAATAGGCCCGCAGGCGTCATATTTTGCACTCTGAGAGTGCAAAATATGTTCGATGCGGAGACTTTGTCGACGCATTGAAAGGTTGAAACAAGTTCAGCCTTTAATGAAATCAAAGCCGTTTTTCCCGCCGCACAGCGGCATTCGAAAAACATGGCATTTTATGACCATTCCTTTTATGGTCATTTTGTGCCTCTGGCATTTATGAAAGGAATGGGCATAAAGATGACAAGACAGGAAGCGAGAGAGCTGGCGGTTCGCCTTGCCTTTGAAATATCCGGAAGCACCACCGGCGCCGATGAGATACTCGGTCACTTCTTCGACAGGGAGTATTTCGAGTCCCTCTCCGAGGAGGACGAGCTGTTCAGGGCGTTCCCGGACGATAACTCACGCGCGTACATCGAGCGCGTTATCCGCGGTGTGGACGAGCACAATATGGAGCTTGACGAGTACGTTATGAAGTACGCGAAGGGCTGGAAGTTCGAGAGAATATCGAGGACCGCCCTCGCCGTTATGAAGGTCTGTATGTTCGAGACTCTGTATATGCCGGACGTGCCGGTCGGCGCGAGCGTGAACTCCGCCGTCGAGCTTTCAAAAAAATACGATGAGCAGGATACCGTCGCCTTCGTAAACGGCATTCTCGGCTCCTTCGTCCGTGAGGAAGTGAAGCGCTGATGAGCTATTCAGTCGGCTTCGACACCTCGAACTATACGACCTCCTGCGCAAAATTCGACGGAGAGCGCGGCGTAAACTCCGGCAGACTTCTCGACGTGAAGCCCGGCGAGCTGGGACTGAGGCAGTCCGAGGCGCTTTTCAGCCACGTCAAAAGACTTCCCGAGATCGTCGAGAAGCTCGGCAAAACCGATATTATCGCCGTCGGCGCCTCAGAAAAGCCGCGCGAGACACAGGACAGCTATATGCCGTGCTTCCTTGCCGGCGTTGCGGCCGCGAAGACCCTTGCGGCTCTTCTCGGCGTGCCGTACTACGGCTTTTCACACCAGCAGGGGCATATTGCCGCCGCCTCGTGGAGCGCGGGCAGGCTCGATCTCCTCGAACGCGAGCATCTCGCGTGGCACCTCTCCGGCGGTACAACGGAGCTTCTCTACGTCCGGCCGATGGGCGTCGCGGTAAAATGCGAGATAATCGGCGGCACGCAGGACGTTTCCGCGGGGCAGCTCATTGACCGCGCGGGTCAGGCGCTCGGACTTCAGTTCCCGGCAGGAAAGGCGCTCGACGCGCTTTCAAAGTCGGCTTCCGTCAGGGATATGTACAAGCCCAAGGTCGCCGGAATGAGCTTTTCCCTCTCCGGCGTCGAGCAGAAGATGCACAGGCTTATCGACTCCGGCGAGAGCGCCGAGAACGTCGCTTATTTCACACTTGCCAGCATGATCGCCGCGGTCGAGGGCGCGACGAAGAACGCTATGGCAAAATACGGCGACCTGCCGGTCCTGTATTCCGGCGGCGTTGCCTCGAACTCGCTCCTGCGCGAAACCGTGCAGGGCGGCATATTCGCCGAGCCGCAGTATTCAACGGATAACGCCATGGGAACGGCGATCCTCACCTGGCGCGCGGTAAATGCCGATGGATGAGAGACTTATTCTTTCGGTCAGCCAGCTCAATGCTCATCTCAAGGAGCTCATTGACGCCGACCGTTTCGTGCAGAACGTATATGTCCGCGGCGAGATATCAAACTATAAGCTATACCCCTCGGGCCACCACTATTTTACGATAAAGGACGCGGAGAGCGCGCTGAAGTGCGTTATGTTCCGCTATGCTGCCGGTTCTCTGCGGTTCAGACCGGAAAACGGCATGAAGGTCGTCGCCTTCGGAAGAGTGCAGGTCTATCCGCGCGACGGGGCGTATCAGCTGTACGTTTCAAATTTGACGCCGGACGGCGTTGGCGACCTTACCGTCGCCTTCGAGCAGCTCAAGGAAAAGCTGTATAACGAGGGGCTTTTCGACGAGCGGCACAAAAAGCCCGTTCCGCGTTATCCGATGCGGATAGGCGTGATCACAAGCTCAGCCGGAGCCGCCGTTCACGATATTATCCGCGTGCTCAGAAAGCGCTGGCCGATAGGAAAGATCCTCCTGCTGCCCGTAAGAGTGCAGGGAGTTGAGGCGCCGCCCGAGATCGTCGGCGCGATCCGCTACGCCAACAGGCATTCTGTCGCTGACGTGCTCATCGTTGGCCGCGGCGGCGGCTCTATCGAGGATCTGTGGGCGTTTAACGACGAGCGCGTGGCGCGCGCGATCTTTGATAGCGAGATCCCGATCATTTCCGCCGTCGGTCACGAGCCGGACGTAACCATCTCCGACTTCGTGGCTGATCTGAGAGCGGCGACCCCGTCGAACGGCGCGGAGCTGTGCGCGCCGGACTATTCGGAGCTGCTCGAATATCTCGACTCGGCAGGGGCGCGAAGCTATAACGCAGTAATGGGCTTAATCAAGCGCAATCGCCAGAGGCTCGAAGCGCTCAGCGAAAAGAGAGTTATGCAGGATCCGAAAAACTACGTTGAGGACAGAAAGCAGAACCTCACCCATCTTGAAGCGCGCCTGAAATCAGCTGCCGGCATGAGCATTTCGAGGGCGAGGGAGAGGTTTGCGGCCTCAGCCTCAAAGCTCGACGCGCTGAGTCCCCTCAAGGTGCTCGGGCGCGGCTATTCAATAGCGAAAACCGCCGAAGGCAAGGTAATAAAGTCCGCAAAGGACGTAAAGCCCGGCGATGAAATAACAATAAGTCTCAAAAAGGATACCATCGGGGCGATCGTGAGGTAAAGAATGAAAAAAACTGAAAAACTCAGCTTTGAGGACTCAATGCAGCGCATTGAGGAAATTGTCCGCTCGCTTGAAAAGGGCGACAAAAGTCTCGACGAGGCGCTTGGACTGTTTGAGGAGGGAACCGCGCTTATAAAGGGCGCCTCCGCAATGCTCGAGGAGGCGGAGCAGAGGGTCGTAAAGCTCCAGAAGGGGCCGGACGGCGAGCCGATAGAATCGAAATTCATCGAGGAGGAGGAGAAATGAGCTTCAGAGAAGAATACGCCGAGATGCGCAGACTGATCGAAGGAAAGCTCGGCACTTACTTTAACGGCGGCGGCATTGAGGAGGCGATGAAATACTCCCTGATGTCCGGCGGCACGCGACTGCGCCCGATACTCACTCTGAAATTCTGCGAGGCTGCGGGCGGCGCGCCTGACGAGGCGATAGACTTTGCCTGCGCCGTCGAGATGCTCCACGTCTATTCCCGCATACACGACGATCTGCCGATAATGGACAATGACGAGGTGAGAAACGGAATACCGACAAACCACCTTAAATTCGGCGCCGATACCGCGCTTATAGCCGGAGACGCATTGCAGGCGGCGGCTTTCCGCACCATCCTCACCGCGGGCGAGATGTTCCCGGAGACCGGCAAGGGCGCGGCTATCGCCGCGGCGAGAACTCTCGCGCAGGCGGCGGGAGAGAGAGAGCTGTGCAAGGGACAGTATCTCGACACCCGTCCCAAGACCACGACTACGAACCGCGAGCTTAAGGACATAGGCGACAAAAAGACCTGCGCGATCCTGAGAGCCGCGGGTGAGATCGGTGTCTACGCCTCGCAGGGCAGGAGAGAGGTCGATCCCTTCTACTTTGAGGTCGCGCGAGACTACGCGACGAACCTCGGGCACGCCTATTCCATCCGCGACGATATAATCGACGCAGGGAAGAGCGCGCCGAAGGAGGGCAAGATAACGATCGTTGACCTCGTCGGCGTCGATCAGGCGAAAAAGCTTGTCGGAGAGTACACCGAGCGCGCGATCTCCGCGCTTTTCTCGGCGCACTGGATCGGACCGTACGCCTTTCTTCTCAAGCTTGCGGACACGATGGGCGAGAGAGAATAAAATGCCCGTTTTCGCGGAAGAGTCTTTTTGATTCTTCCGCGTTTATTCGTTTTTGGGCTTGAAAAGTGAATAAATATTATGTATAATTAAAAATTACGGCGGTGCAGTATCCTAGTCGGAGCCCTGTCTCCCAGGAAGGGCCTAAAAATCCTTTGAAGGGCACATCTATGAAGCCTCTTGTGTTTGCTTGGAATGCCAGTTCCGGGTGGATGCTGGAGGGAGGTCTATGCGAACTTTGATCGTCTTAGCCTGCATCGGACGGGCGTCCCCGAATGGCATCGGGAATTCGACCCGGCCGGTGTGGAGACCCGACTCTGTGGTGAGGCGTACTCCCATTTGCGGTATGCGATCTCATTACGGACCGGGGTTGAACCTGTAGTGCGGTGCGTTATTACGGAATTTTTTCTCAGTGCTGTGTGCAGAGTAGCCTGCCTTGAGTGGAAAAGAGCGGATTGGAGAGCTTAAGCGGCAAGTGGTCCCCGGCCGGGATCGCAGGGTCGATATCTCCATGAAATATTTTCTGCAAAAGAGGCTAAAGAGACGGTTCGCTCCGTTATGGAAAACATCTAGGCTGTCGATATTCGGTATTGCGGAGGATTGCAGTACGGACTCAGTGGCAATCGGGTAACGCGCAGGGCGACGGCGCGTGCGGCGCCCCAAGGGGAAACCACCTTCACCGGCAACGGGAGGCGGCGCCGCGGGAAATCCGACCCGACCTATGCCGTAAGGTTTACTCCGCGATATGCCGCCGTACAAATTATTAAAGGGTAACTTAAAATGCGGAAAACAAACTGGCGGTGGGTGATATCCATTACCCTGATCGCCATCGTAACAAGCATGGTATTCTCGCTCATTTCGAGCGAGATACTTGACGGCGCCGGATATTTTGTCGCCGTTTTGCTGCTGCTCACGTTCATCGCGATCGGCATCATATTCGATATGCTCGGCGTGGCGGTGACTGCCGCGCGCGAGGCGCCGTTTCACTCCATGGCGAGCCATAAGGAGTACGGCGCGGCGGAGGCAATAAGGCTCGTGCGCGCTTCAGAGCGAGTCAGCTCGATCTGCAACGACGTTGTCGGAGACATTTCCGGCATAGTCTCCGGCGCGACCGCGGCGGTGCTCGCCGCGAATTTTACGCGCGATTTTTCACTGTCAGCCGTAATAACCCAGCTCGTTGTGACCGGCCTCGTCGCCGGACTGACGATCGGCGGCAAGGCGCTCGGAAAGAGCCTCGCCATAAACCGCAACACGGAGATAGTTCTCCTTGCGGGAAAGGTCTCCGCCTTTTTTTCCGGCGGGGGCAAAAAGAAAAAATAAGGATGTATTCATTTGGCAATATTGGATTCCATACAAAGCCCGAGAGACGTAAAGTATCTGACCGACGCTGAGCTCAGGACGCTCGTTGACGAGGTTCGTGAGTTCACGGTAGACGCCGTGAGCAGAACGGGCGGCCATCTCTCGAGCTCGCTCGGCGTCGCGGAGATAACCGTGGCGATACACAGAGTTTTTGACACGAGCCGCGACAGGCTCGTTTTCGACGTCGGTCACCAGAGCTATATCCACAAGGCGCTCACGGGCAGACGCGACAAATTCGACACCCTCCGCTCGTTCGGCGGTATCGCGGGCTTTCCGAAGCCCTCGGAATCTGAGCACGACGCATTTATCGGCGGCCACGCTTCCGCGGCGGTCAGCGAGGCGCTCGGCATGGCGCGGGCGCGCACGATGGCGGGGGAGGATTACTCTGTAATAGCGCTTCTCGGCGACGGGGCGCTGACGGGCGGCATGGCGTATGAGGCGCTGTGCGACGCCGGAGCGAGCCGCGAGCCGCTGATCGTTATTCTCAACGACAACGGCATGAGCATAGCAAAAAACGTCGGCGGAATGGCAAAGTATCTGACCCGCCTGCGCCTGAGGCGCGGATACCGCACCTTCAAGACCATCTACCGCAAGGCGACAAGCTCGCTTCCCGGCGGCAAGTGGCTTTACAGACTGACACATAAGATCAAGGAGAACATTAAGCGCGGAGTTTTCAACTGCGGTATGTTCGAGGACTGGGGCTTTTCATATCTCGGACCGGTGGACGGTCACGATCTCGGAGAGATGATCCGAGCACTCGAGGTCGCAAGAGATCTTAAATGCCCGGTAATTATCCACGCTATAACAAAAAAAGGAAAGGGCTACGCGCCGGCGGAGAACGATCCGGAGGCATTTCATGGCGTCGGCGCCTTCGACAGAGAAACGGGCGCGACTCCGGCGCCGGGCGAGTCCTTTGCGGCGCAGTTCGGAGAATATCTGACGGAGCTTGCGGAGGAGGATAAGCAGATCTGCGCGATAACGGCGGCCATGGCGCCCGGCACGGGTCTTTCCGGCTTCGGCAGGACGTATCCCGGGCGGTTTTTTGACGTCGGCATCGCAGAGGAGCACGCCGCGGGCATGGCGGCTGGACTTGCCGCAGGCGGCATGAAGCCGGTGCTCGCAGTTTATTCGACCTTTCTCCAGCGCTCATACGACCAGATTATCCACGATATAGGCATTCTCTCCGAGCACGTCGTGCTCGCAGTTGACAAAGCCGGACTTGTCGGAGAGGACGGCGAAACGCACCACGGCGTTTTTGACGTAAGCTACCTCAGAAGCGTTCCGAAGATGACAGTTCTCTGTCCCGCGTCCTACGCGGAGCTGAGAGATATGCTCGCCTATGCCTTATACGACGTTCAGGGGCCGGTTGCGGTGCGCTACCCAAAGGGCGGCGAGGGCGAGTATAAGGAGCGCGGGGTCGATAGATCCAAGCTTCTCCGCACGGGCGAGGATTTCACGATAATAACCTACGGAATAAATATAAACGACGCGGTAAAGGCCGCGGATATTCTCGCGGAGAAGGGCGTCGGCTGCGACGTACTGAAGCTCGGCAGCATTAAGCCGCTCGACGAGCAGGCGATAATCGCCTCTGTCGCCAAAACCGGCAGGCTTTACGTTTTAGAGGAGTGCGTTTCCGGCGGCTGCGTAGGCGAGGAGATAGCCTCGATGCTCGTAAGAGCGGGGCAGAGCCCGAGAAGGCTCGTTCTGCGCAATCTCGGCGACAGCTTTGTGCCGCACGGCGCCGTTACGCGCCTTCGTGAGGAATACGGCCTTGACAGCTCGAGCGTAGCGCGCGAGATAGAGGAAAACCTTCCGGAAAGAATCAGGGAACGAAAGAAAAAAGAGGTTGGAAATGCCAAAGAAACGACTTGACCAGATGCTTGTGGACGGAGGCTATTTCGCAAGCCGCGAGAGGGCAAAGGCGGTCATCATGGCGGGCGAGGTCTATGTAAACGGACAGAAGGCGGATAAGCCAGGCGTGAGCTACGACGAGAACGCCTCGATAGAGGTGCGCGGCGGCGAGCTGAAATACGTTTCGCGCGGAGGTCTGAAGCTCGAGCGCGCGCTCGAATATTTTTCGGGCGACGTGCGCGATAAGGTCTGCATCGACTGCGGCGCGTCCACCGGCGGCTTTACAGACGTGATGCTCCAAAACGGCGCAAGGCACGTCTATTCGGTGGACGTCGGCTACGGGCAGCTTGCGTGGAGTCTCAGGCAGGACGAGCGCGTGACCGTAATGGAGCGCACGAACGTCCGATATATAACGCCGGATATGTTCCCGGAGAGACCTGAGATCGGCACGATCGACGTGAGCTTTATTTCGACTGCGCTGATCTTTCCGGCACTCGCAGGGGTCTTGACGCCGGGCGGAACGGTCTATTCCCTCATAAAGCCGCAGTTTGAGGCGGGAAAGGAAAAGGTAGGAAAAAAGGGCGTCGTTCGAGAAAAGGAAACGCACGCCGAGGTAATACTGAAATTCATCGAAAACGCCGAAAAGAACGGATTTTCCGTTAAGGGCGTGACCTGGTCACCCATAAAGGGCCCCGAGGGAAATATCGAATTTTTAGCAAAGCTCGTGCTCGACGGTATGAAGAGCGAGGAGATCGACGTCATGGCGGTCGTGGACGAAGCGCACGGGAGGCTGTAAACCTTGAGTAAAATACTGCTCTGCCCGAATCCGAAGCGCGACAGAGGCTGCCGCGTGACATATTCCGTCCGCGATATGCTCGTCGGCGCCGGAGGCGAGGTCGAGGTCTGCACGATAGACGATATGACCGCCGACAGGCTCCGCTGGGCGGACTTCGCCATAACCTTCGGCGGCGACGGGACTATCCTGCACGCTGCCCGCAACGCCTGCGCCTACGGCGTGCCGGTGCTCGGCGTAAATCTCGGTCACAAGGGCTTTATCGCGGAGCTTGAGATGCGCGATACAGACCTGCTCAAAAGGCTCGTTCGCGGCCCCGTCCGCACGGAAAAGCGCATGATGATAGACGTTGAGCTTATAAGAAAGGGCAGCGTCATATACACCGACTTTGCCCTGAACGACGTTGTCGTCGGGAGCATGGGAAGAACGCTTCCGATAAGCGCCTACGGCGACGAGAGGAAGATAACCTCATTTTCCGGCGACGGGATAATCGTTTCCACGCCGACGGGATCTACCGCCTATAATCTCTCCGCCGGAGGCCCGATACTCGAGCCGGACACCGAGAATATTATTCTGACTCCGATCTGCCCGCACACACTTTTTGCAAAGGGCTTCGTCCTGAGTCCGAACCGCACCGTCACCGTGGAGGTGGAGGACTTCGGCCGCAAGAGCGCCTTTGTTTCGACGGACGGCGCGAAGCCCGTACCGCTCGAGCCGCGCGACAGGATAGTGGTGACGCGCTCGGAGAAGGTGGCGGAGTTTATAAAGCTCACGGAGAGAAGCTTTTACGAGCGGGTGAGCGAAAAGCTGGGAGACAAGCTATGAAAAACGACAGACAGAAGAAAATTCTTGATATAATCGCGGAAAAAGAGGTAGAAACTCAAAATCAGCTCATTGAAGAGCTCAATGCCGTCGGCGTTCACGCTACGCAAGCGACCGTATCGAGGGATATTAAGGAGCTGAGGCTCGTGAAGGAGCTGACGACCCACGGAACGTATCGCTATATGCCGCCCACCGAGGACGTGGAAAACCACTCGGAGCGCCTCAGAAAGATATTCCACGAGTGCGTCACAAGCTACACCTGCGCGCAGAACATCGTCGTTATCAAGACGCTCCCGGGACTTGCCTCGGCGGCGTGCAGCGCGATAGACAGAATGGACATCGAGAAGCTGGCAGGCTCGCTGGCGGGCGACGATACCGCGTTCATTGCGATGCTGGACGTCAGGAGCGCCGAGGAGCTGTGCGAGCTGATCGGAAAATATATGTAAGGAGCATAGAGAATGCTTCGTTCACTGACGATAGAGAACATAGCCGTTATCGAGCAGGCTGAGATAGAGTTCGGCGGCGGCTTCAACGTGCTCACCGGCGAGACCGGCGCGGGAAAGAGCATAGTCATCGACTCGCTCGAGGCGGCTCTCGGCTGGCGCACGAGCGCGCAGATAGTGCGCTCCGGCGCGAAAAGCGCGAAGGTCACAGCGGTTTTCACCGCCGAGGGCTGCGAGGACTGGTGCCGCGAGAACGATATCGAGCCGGAGGACGGCGAGATAATACTCACAAGGAAGATCACCGAGGACGGGCGCTCGACCTGCCGCGTAAACGGCGAGCCGGTCGCGGCGGCGCAGGTGCGCGCTCTCGGACTGCGCCTTATCGACATCCACGGTCAGGGCGACGGTCAGCGCCTTACGGACGAGCGCAGCCACCGCGATTACCTCGATTCCTTCGGAGGCTACGAGAAAACTCTTGAAGCCTACAAACAGGCGTGGGATGCGTATTCATCAGTAAAACGTGAGCTCGATTCGCTCTCGCTCGACGAGGCTGAGAAGGCCCGCAAGGTCGATATGCTCAGCTATCAGATAGCAGAGCTTGAGCGCGCGGATTTAAAGCCGGGGGAATTTGAAGAAAAGAGCGCGCGAAGAACGCTCCTTAAAAACGCCGGAAAGCTGTCCGGTTCGCTTACCGAGGCGAAGAGCGCGCTTCTGGGCTCCGAGAGGAGCGACGGAGCGCTGAGCCTTATAGAGGCTGCGCTCGACTCGCTCGAGCGCGCGACGAAGCTATCGGATAGCTTTGCCGAGATAACGGCAAAGGTGCGCGACCTGCGCTTTATGTGCGAGGACGCCGCCATCGAGGTGCGGGATCGCGCCGAGGAGCTGGAGTTTGAGCCGGAGGAGCTCGATGAGCTCGACGAGCGGCTCGATACGCTCAAGCGCGTCCTGAGAAAGTACGGCGGCGACGAGGAGAGCGCGATAGCGTTTCTCGAGGGAGCCCGCGAGGAGCTTAAGAGCATCGAATACGCCGACGAGCGCCGCGGGGAGCTGGAAGAAAAGCTCGGAAAGCTCGAGAGCGCGGCGAAGAGCGCCGCCGACGAGCTTACAAAGGCGCGCTCCTGCGCCGGTGAACGGCTTTCAAAGAGGATAGAGGAGGAGCTTGCGTTTCTCAGCATGAAGGGCGCGAGGTTTGCCGTTTCGCTCGGCGAGGGCGGCGAGCTGACAAGTCACGGACAGGACGACGTGCGCTTTATAATGAGCGCGAACGCGGGCGAGGGCTTCGGCAGGATCGCAAAGGTCGCGTCCGGCGGCGAATTAAGCCGCGTTATGCTTGCGATGAAGAGCGTTCTCAGCGAGCGCGACCCGACCGACAGCATGGTGTTCGACGAGATCGACACCGGCGTTTCCGGGATCGCGGCGCAGAGGGTTGCGGAAAAGCTCGCGTCCGTAGGGGCGCGCCATCAGGTGATATGCGTCACGCATCTTCCGCAGCTTGCGGCTATGGCTGACACGCACTTCTCAATAAAAAAGGAGATCTCGGGAGGGCGCACCTACACAAAGGTAGAGCGCCTTGACAAAAACGGCAGAGCCGCGGAGCTTGCGCGGCTTACCGGCGGCGACAACGTGACAGAAACGACGCTTATGGCAGCGCGGGAGCAGCTTTCCGCCGCGGAAAAGTTCAAAAAGACTCAATTTGACAAATAATCATATCTTTGCTATAATCCCATAAGCTTATTATGATCCGAAAGGAAGAGATAGATGGAAATCTACGAGGAACTCGTAAGAAGAGGACTTATCGCCCAGGTAACGAACGAAGAAGAAATCAAAAAGATGATAAACGCCGGCAAGGCGAAATTCTATATCGGCTTTGACTGCACCGCGGATTCGCTGACCGCCGGTCACTTTATGGCGCTCACGCTCATGAAGCGCCTTCAGATGGCGGGCAATCAGCCCATCGCCCTCATCGGCGGCGGAACTACGCTCATCGGAGACCCCTCCGGGCGCACCGATATGCGTAAAATGCTCACGAGAGCCGACATCGACCACAACGCCGAGTGCTTCCGCAGACAGATGGAGAAATTCATTGAGTTCGGACCTGACAAGGCTATCATGGTCAACAACGCCGACTGGCTTCTTGACCTCAACTATATCGAGCTTCTGCGCGAGGTCGGCGCCTGCTTCTCCGTAAACAATATGCTCCGCGCGGAGTGCTACAAGCAGAGAATGGAGAAGGGCCTTACCTTCTTTGAGTTCAACTACATGATAATGCAGTCATACGATTTCTATTATCTCTTCCAGCACTACGACTGCAATATGGAATTCGGCGGCGACGATCAGTGGTCGAATATGCTCGGCGGCACAGAGCTTATCCGCAAAAAGCTCGGCAAGGACGCTCACGCGATGACCATTACGCTCCTCACTGACTCACAGGGCAAGAAGATGGGCAAGACAGCCGGCAACGCCGTCTGGCTTGACCCGAACAAGACCTCGCCCTACGATTTCTACCAGTATTGGCGCAACGTGGACGACGCCGACGTTATAAAATGCCTTATGATGCTGACCTTCCTGCCCGTCGAGGAGATCGAGGCGATGAAGACGTGGGAGGGCAGCGAGCTCAACCGCGCAAAGGAGATCCTCGCCTTCGAGCTTACGAAGATGGTTCACGGCGAGAACGAGGCTACGCGCGCTCAGGAGTCCGCCCGCGCTCTCTTCGGCGCAGGTTCTGCCGACTCCGCTCCCACCGTTGAGATCACCTCCGAGGACGGCGCGGACGTCGTCTCCCTCCTTGTCAGGACCGGACTCTGCTCCTCGCGCGGCGACGCAAGGCGCAATATCCAGCAGGGCGGCGTGACCGCGAACGACGTCAAGGTCACAGACCCGGAAAAGGCATTTTCCGAGGACGAGCTCAGAGCCGGAGTGCTTCTCAAGCGCGGCAAAAAGAACTTCTTCAAGGTTATCCTGAAATAATCACTAAACCTCCCCGATAATCGGGGAGGTTTTTAATTGCAAAAATGCTTGAATAATAGGATTATTTGTAGTAAAATATACAAGTTAAACTGTGTCAAAATATGGAGTGAATACCATTGTACCTTAAAGCGCTTGAGCTTGCGGGCTTTAAATCCTTTCCGGAGAGAACGCGGCTCACCTTTGAAAAACCGATAACGGCAATCGTCGGGCCGAACGGCTCGGGAAAATCGAATATAGCGGACGCGCTTCAGTGGGTCATGGGCGAGATGAGCTCCAAGGCTCTGCGCGGCGGCAAGATGGAGGACGTCATCTTCGGCGGCACCGTCCGCCGCAGTCAGCTCGGCTACGCCGAGGTCACGCTGACGCTCGATAATTCCGACGGAGGGCTCGGCATTGAGTCAGACGAGGTAGAGGTGACCCGCCGGTACTACCGCTCCGGCGAGAGCGAATACTACATAAACCGCAAGGCTGTGCGCCTCAGGGACGTAAACGAGCTGTTTATGGATACCGGCCTCGGGCGCGACGGCTATTCAATAATCGGACAGGGCAAGATAGACTCGATCCTCTCGGCGAAAAGCACCGACCGCCGCGAGATCTTCGAGGAGGCGGCGGGAATTAGCCGCTTCCGCCACAGAAAAGAGGAGTCCGAGCGCAAGCTTCAGCGCGCGGAGGAGGATCTGACCCGCGTAAACGACAAGATCGGCGAGCTTGAAATGCAGGTAGAGCCGCTTAGAAAGCAGAGCGAGGTCGCAAAGAAGTACCTCGTTCTGCGCGACGAGCTGAGAGGGCTTGAGATAAGCCTGTGGATGCACGAGCTCGACGAGCTTGCGGACAAGCACAGAAAGCTTGAGCAGGAGGCTTTGCAGGCGAACGGAGTTCTTGAAAAGGCAAAGGCCGAGCTTGAGGCGCTGTACGCCGCGGGAGATGAGTTTACCGCGAGGATGCACGCCAAGGACGTCGAGGCGGAGAGCGTGCGGGAGCGCATAAGCGCCGCGGAGAGCGCGGTAAGCGAGTCCGAGAGCCGCGAGGCAGTTTTGAAAACCGACCTCAGCCATACGAATGAGAACATAAAGCGCATCGACGAGGAGCTGCGCGCGCAGGCGGGTCAGGCTTCCGGCATCGAAGCGCAGATAGCCGAGCGCGAGGAGCGGCTTTCAGCCATCGAAAAGGAAAAGGCCGCGCTGAGCGAGAAGGCGGCTGCGCTCAGAATCAGAAGCGATAAGCTGACCGAAAACGAATCGGAGAACCAGCGCGAGAGCGCCGCCCTTGCGGAAAAGCTCAATATCGCCTCCGCCGAGCTCGGAGAAAGGCGCACGCGCCTCGGCTCGGTCGCCGCAAGTATGCAGGAGGTCGAGGACAGAGAGAGCGGACTTCTCACCGAGATAAACTCCGAAAATGAGCGCCTCGAAAAGGCGAAGAGCGACCTTGCCGCCCACAGAAAGGCGCTTTCGGACGCCGAGGACAAGGCAAACGGCATCAGAAACGTAGTAAACGGCTATAAGCTCCGCATGAAGGGCAGACAGGAAAAGCTTGAAAAAACGCGCGACAGCTACACTACCCTGACTATGGATCACAACGCCCTCACGAGCCGGATCCAGCTGCTGAGCGACATGGAAAAGGACTACGAGGGTTACTCGCGCGCGGTAAAGACTGTTATGCGCGAAAAGACGCGCGGCACGCTGCGCGGGATACACGGCCCCGCGGGCGAGCTTATAAAGACGGAAAACCGCTACTCCGTCGCAATTGAAACTGCAATGGGCGGCGCGATGCAGAATATTATCGTCGGCACCGAGAACGACGGCAAGGCGGCGATAAACCTCTTGAAGCGCCTTGACGCCGGAAGAGTTACGCTGCTTCCGATGAGCGTAATACGCGGCTCGCACCTGAACGAGCGTGGACTCGACGCGGAGGAGGGCTTCGAGGGGATCGCCTACGACCTCGTCTCGTTTGACAGGCAGTACGGCGATATCTACCTCAGCATACTCGGCAGAACTGCCGTAGTCGAGGATATGGACTCGGCTGTGCGCATCGCCGGAAAGTACGGTCACCGCTTCCGCATCGTCACGCTTGACGGTCAGGTGCTGAACGCCGGCGGAAGCATGACGGGCGGCAGTATTTCAAAGAATACGGGAATACTCTCAAGAGCGAACGAGCTGAAAACACTCTCCGAGAAGGAATCCGGCATGAGAGAAAAGCTCGAAGCGCTGAGAGTCGAGCTTGAAGCTCTGAAGCGCGAGGTCAGCGCAGGGGAGTATGAGCTCAGCGTATCGAGCGACGAGCTGCGCGAGAAGGAGGATATCCTTACGCGTCTCAACGGAGAAACGGGACATTACCGTCTGCTCATAGAGAGCATAGAGGAGCATCTTGAAGCGCTCAGGACTGAGCGCGACGGCTCCAGGACGAGGTCTGCCGATCTCAGGAGCGCCGCTGACGCGCTGAAGGCAGAGATAAGCGAGCTTGAAAAGAGCGAGGAGAGCGCGAGAGCGGCGCTCGAATCGAGCGCCGCCGGCAGGGAAGAACTGTCCGACGCGCGCCGCGCCCTGATGGACGAGGACGCGGGCATCCGCGCAGCGCTTGCCTCTCTTGAAGCCGAGGCGATAACGCAGACCGAGGCCGCCGGGCAGCTCAGGCAGCTAAGAAGCGGTATGCAGGAGGGCAGCGAAAAGCAGCGCGAAACGCGCGAGAGCCTTATTCTGCGCGCCGCTGAGCTTGAAGGCGCGATCGAGGCGTGCGAAGCGGAGATCGTGACGAGGCAGTCCTCGGTACAGACGCTCAAAGCCAAGCTCGACGGCATAAACAGGGAGCGCATGAACGTCGAAGCCGAGCGCGTTCGCGGCGATAAGCTCGCCCAGGAGAAAAACCGCGCTCTCCTCGATCTCGAGCGCAATGCGAGCCGTGTCGAGCAGCGCCGCCAGGCGGCGGAGATGGAGGAAAAGACCATCGTAGACAAGCTTTGGGACAGCTACGAGCTTACGCGCTCGACCGCTCAGAGCGAGCGAAGGGAGCTTGAGAGCTACCAGACCGCGAAGCGCCGCACCGGCGAGATACGCCGCGGTATGTCCTCGCTCGGAACGCCGAACCTCGGCGCCATCGAGGAATTTGAGCGCGTGAACACGCGCTACACCTACCTCACCGAGCAGCGCGACGATATCGAGAAGTCGAGAACGGAGCTTCTCGGTATAATCGGCAGCATTACCGGCGAGATGGAAAACATATTCCGCGTGGAATTTGATAAAATAAACGAGAGCTTCCAGAAGACCTTTCTCGACCTCTTCGGCGGCGGCAAGGCGGCGCTGGAGCTTGAGGATCCGGACAGCATCCTCGACTGCGGCATTGAGATCAAGGTACAGCCGCCGGGGAAAACGCTCAAGACCATAACTCTCCTCTCCGGCGGAGAGAAGGCGTTCGTCGCCATAGCGCTATATTACTCGATACTGAAGGTCAGACCTACCCCGTTCGTTATTATGGACGAGATCGAGGCGGCGCTCGACGAGGCGCGCGTCGCAGCTACGGCGGACTATATGCGGACGCTCACGGGCAAGACGCAGTTTCTCGTGATAACTCACCGCCGCGGCACGATGGAGGAGGCGGACGTTCTCTTCGGCGTGACGATGCAGGAGCAGGGCGTTTCAAAGGTGCTCAAAATGGACATAGAAGAAGCGGAAAAGACATTGACAAAGGACTGAAAATATGGGATTTTTTGATAAAATAAAGCAGGGACTTCAAAAGACGAAGGAATCCATGGCGGCGGCGTTCAACTCGACGATAGCAGGCTTCACCGGCGAAAACGAGGAGTTTTTCGACGATATCGAGGAAGCTCTCATCATGGCGGACGTCGGCGCGGAGAGCGCCATGCGCGCCGTGGACGATCTGAGGGACGCGGTTGACCGCGCCGGCGCAAGAGGCGAGGAGAGCGTCAGAAAATGTATGGTCGAGGTCATGAGCAGGATGCTCCCCTCGGGCGCGGAGCTGGATCTCTCCACAAACCCCTCCGTCATCCTCGTCGTCGGAGTTAACGGCGTCGGCAAGACGACGACCATAGGCAAGATCGCGACGAATCTCGTGCGCGAAGGACACAAGGTCATGCTCGCCGCCGGCGATACCTTCCGCGCGGCTGCCGCGGAGCAGCTCACGATCTGGGCTGAGAGAAGCGGAGCGGACATAGTGCGCCATGAGGAGGGTTCGGATCCCGCCGCCGTAGTTTTCGACGCGATCAGCGCGGCGAAGGCGAGAGGCTGCGACGTTATCATCGTAGACACCGCCGGAAGGCTTCACAATAAGTCTAACCTTATGAACGAGCTGAGCAAAATTTCCCGCGTTATCGACCGCGAGCTGCCGGACGCCTCGCGCGAGACGCTTCTCGTGCTCGACGCGACTACGGGTCAGAACGGTCTTAACCAGGCGGAGGAGTTCCAGAAGAGCGTTCCGATGACCGGCATCGTGCTCACAAAGCTCGACGGCACAGCAAAGGGCGGCATCGTCTTTGCGATAAACGACAAGCTCGGCGTTCCCGTAAAGTTCGTCGGCGTGGGCGAGGGGCAGGACGACCTCATTCCTTTCAACTCCAAGGACTTCGTGGAGGCGCTGCTGGGATGAAGATCGTGCTTGCATCCAATAACGCGCACAAGCTCAAGGAGATGCGCGAGATCCTCGCCGGCACCGGCATAGAGCTTATCAGCCAGCGAGAGGCGGGAGCGGACTTCGAGGCGGAGGAAAACGGACTCACCTTCGAGGAGAACGCCCGCATAAAGGCGACAGCCTGCATGAGAGCTACCGGACTGCCGTCGCTCTCCGACGACAGCGGCATATGCATCGACGCGCTCGCCGGACTGCCGGGGATATACTCCTCGCGCTTTCTGGGGGAACTTTCCTATCCCGAGAAGTGTCGGAGGATCATAAGGCTTCTGGAGGATTATCCCGTCAGAACGGCTCGCTACGCCTGCTCTGTCGTGCTCGTTTTCCCGGACGGGCGTGAATACGCTGCTTTCGGCACCACAGAGGGCGCGATAGCCCGCGACCAGGCGGGAGAGGGCGGCTTCGGATACGACCCGATGTTTATAGTCGAGGGCGACGGGCGCCACATGGCGGAGCTTTCGGAGGACGAGAAGAACGCTATTAGCCACAGAGGAAGAGCCGTGAGGGCGCTTCTTAAAACGTTAAAGGAGAATGGAATTTGCTGACAAGCGCACAGAGAGCGCAGCTTAAGGCCCTTGCCTCCAAGCTCGACGCGGTAATATTCGTAGGAAAAAACGGAATAACAGACAACGTGGCGCAGGAGACGGAAAACTCTCTGCGCGCCCATGAGCTCATAAAGGGCAAGGTACTCGAAAACAGTGAGTACACACCGCGCGAGGCGGTGGCGGAGCTTGCGGAGAGATGCAAGGCGGAGCCGGTGCAGACTATCGGCTCGAAATTCGTGCTCTACCGCGAGAACAAGGACATTCCTGTTGAAAAGCGCATAGCGCTCGTTAAGAAAAGATGAACGCTGAGGAGAGGGAATATCTCGACTTTATGCGCGCGAAGGCGCACGCGCTGCTGAAAGAAAAGAGAATAAAGCACGTCGAGGGCGTTGAGGCGCTCTCCGCGGCGCTTGCCAAGGCTTACGGCGAGGACGAGTATTCGGCGCGCCTTGCCGCGATGTTCCATGACTGCGCGAAGAAGATGAGCCTTGAAGAGCAGCTTCGCGTCTGCGAAAAGTACGGCTACGAGCCGGACAAGTACGAGCGCGAGAGCGAATCGCTTCTTCACTCAAAGGCCGGCGCGCTTATAGCAAGGTATGAGTACATCGTACCCGCCGAGGTCAGCGAGGCTATAAAATGGCACACGACCGGCAAGGAGAATATGACAAAGCTCGAAAAAATCATCTATCTTGCCGATATGATAGAGCCGACGCGCGATTTTCCGGGCGTTGACGAGATAAGAAAAGAGGCGGCGCGTGATCTTGACGCGGCTGTCGTGATGGCGCTGGAGCGGACGATAGATCACTGCCGCGAAAGGGGACTTGGCGTCCACCCGAACTCCGTAAAGGCGCTCGAATTTCTGAAAAAGGAAAGAAAACAATGAAACTATTCGGTTCCTCAACACATTCAAAGCACTCCGGGCGAGCGTCCGGCGGCGCTCACACATCGAAGAAGGGCAATCTGCTCGTTCGCGTGCTCGTAATCCTTCTGATCGTCGTCGCGGCGCTTGCGATCGCCGGCTACGCGTACTGGAGTCTTCGCGTTAAGCCGCCGGAGGTAGTTCGCCCGCCGAAGAACAATACTCCGTCGGAAAACACGACTCCGGTCATCGCACAGCCGGATGAACAGACGGACACGCCGGCGCACAGCGACGAGCCGCAGACTTCCCCGGACGTCAATTCTGATTCGCCGGAAACGCCTCCTGAGGAGGAGATCACAAAGTACACCTTCGCGGTAGTCGGCTCAGACGACGGAAACGGCAATACCGACGTCATCATGACCGGCACCTTCGACGTCAAAAACTACACGCTGAACGTGGTTTCGATACCGCGCGACACGCTCGTCAACGTGCCGTGGACGCTGAGAAAGGCAAACACCTGGTACTCCTTCGGCGCGGATAAGGAAAACCGCCTCAACAACGTAAAGGCGGGAATCAAAGATCTGACCGGCTATGATATCGACTTTGCGGTACACGTCGATATGAAGGCGTTTATAAAGCTCATCAACGGTATCGGCGGCGTGGATTTCAACTGCCCGCGCGATATGAACTACGATGACGATTATCAGAATCTGCACATCCACATCACTAAGGGTCAGCAGCACTTCGACGGCAAGAAGGCGCTTGAGCTGCTCCGCTTCCGCAAGGGCTATGCCGACGCGGATATAGGCCGCATAGCCATGCAGCAGGAATTCCTCAGAACTATGGTCAAGCAGATACTGTCCAACGTAGACAAGATCCCGCTTACGACCCTTGTGGACATCTTCCTCAACGACGTAGAGACCGATCTCAACGAGGGTAACCTTATCTGGTTTGCCAAGGAGTTCTTCAAGATGAACTCGGAGAACGTCCGCTTTATGACGCTTCCCGTCAAGGGCGATGACTACGTCTACGTCAACGGCAGCGCCGACAGCTATCCGACTATCTACGTAAGCGAATGGCTTGAGATGATAAACGAGTATCTCAACCCTTACGATGAGCCGATAAAAGAGAGCGACACCGACATTCTCACGAAGGTCAACGGCAAGCTCTACGTCACGAGCGGAGTGAAGAAGGGCGACCAGAGCTGGGGCACCGGCGGAAGAAAGACTGCGTCAAGCTCATCAAATACCAATACCTCAAGCTCCGAAACGCCGACAGAAACCCCGACCGAAGCCCCGACCGAAGCCCCGACCGAAACACCGACAGAAACCCCGACCGAGACCCCAACTGAGACACCTACAGAAACACCGACGGAAACCCCGACCGAGACACCTACCGAAACCCCGACAGACACGCCGACTGAAACGCCGGCAGACACGCCCGCAGAAACACCCTCTGAGACTCCGGCGGAGCCTGAGACTCAGACCGAAACACAGCCCGTTGAAAATACTACGCCCGAGCCTACAGAGGCCGGGGGAGAAGGAGCGAATGAATAATGCTTACACCGAAAGAAGTAATGGAAAAGATCGTCGCCGTCCTTGATGAGAAAAAGGCGGGCGATATCAAGGTGCTGATGACCCGCGACGTAACGGTGCTTGCCGACTACTTCGTTATCTGCACCGCCACCGGAACGACCCACGCAAAATCGCTCTCCGACGAGGTGGAGTTCCGGCTCAAGCAGGATGGGGAGCCCGCGCTCCGCACCGAGGGTTACAGCGGCGGAACGTGGATCCTCGTGGACTTCGGCTGCGTAGTCGTCCACATCTTCACCGATGAGGGAAGAAAGTTCTACAATCTCGAGCATCTGTGGCAGGACGCTGCCGTTACCGATATATCCGCACTCATAAAGGAGTAATACCGCATGAAATACGATTTTGAACGCATTGAGAAAAAATGGCAGAAAAAATGGGCTGAAGAAAAGACCTTCAAGGCCGAGACAGGCGGAGATAAGCCCAAATACTACGTGCTCATCGAGTTCCCGTACCCCTCCGGCGCGGGACTTCACGTCGGTCACCCGCGCCCCTACACCGCGATGGACGTTGTCGCGCGCAAAAAGAGAATGCAGGGATATAACGTCCTCTTCCCGATGGGCTACGACGCGTTCGGTCTGCCCACAGAGAACTTCGCAATCAAGAACCACGTACATCCCGCGGTCGTAACGAAGAAGAACATCGAAAACTTCACCCGTCAGCTCCACATGCTCGGTTACAGCTTCGACTGGGACAGAGTTATAGACACGACTGACCCCGAGTACTATAAGTGGACACAGTGGATATTCCTCCAGATGTTCAAGCGCGGCCTTGCGTACAAGACATATATGCCCGTCAACTGGTGCACCTCCTGCAAATGCGTGCTTGCAAACGAGGAGGTCGTTGACGGCGTGTGCGAGCGCTGCGGCAGCCCGGTAGTCCGCAAGGAGAAGAGCCAGTGGATGCTTAAGATCACAGCCTACGCGCAGAGCCTCATCGACGGACTTGACGACGTCGACTTTATCGACAGAGTCAAGTCTCAGCAGATAAACTGGATCGGCCGTTCCACCGGCGCCGAGGTCGATTTTGAGACCACAGCGGGCGATTCCCTCCGCATTTTCACCACAAGACCCGACACTCTCTTCGGTGCGACCTATATGGTTATTTCGCCGGAGCACGAGATCCTCAAAAAGTGGGCGCCGAAGCTCACGAATCCCGACGAGGTCAAGGCGTATCAGGAAGCCGCCGCGAGAAAGTCCGACTTTGAGCGCACCGAGCTCAACAAGGACAAGACCGGCGTAGAGCTGAAGGGCGTGCGCGCGATAAACCCCGTAAACGGCAGGGAGATACCCATATTCATCTCAGATTACGTTCTTGCGACCTACGGCACCGGCGCAATCATGGCAGTTCCCGGTCATGATGACCGCGACTGGGCTTTTGCCAAGAAGTTCGGCCTGCCTATCATAGAGGTAGTCAAGGGCGGCAACGTCGAAGAGGCGGCGTTTACCGACTGCGAGACCGGCGTTATGGTCAATTCCGGCTTCCTCGACGGACTCAGCGTAGAAGAGGCGAAGAAGGAGATAGTAAAGTTCCTTGCCGAGAAGGGCATTGGCAAGGAGAAGATTAACTATAAGCTCCGCGACTGGGTATTTGCCCGTCAGCGCTATTGGGGCGAGCCTATCCCCATCGTAAACTGCCCGAAGTGCGGCCTTGTCCCGATGGACGAGAGCGAGCTTCCGCTCAGACTTCCCGAGGTCGAGAGCTACGAGCCGACGGACGACGGCGAGAGCCCCATCTCCAAGATAACGGACTGGGTAAACTGCACCTGCCCGAAGTGCGGCGGCGAGGCGAAGCGCGAGACCGATACGATGCCTCAGTGGGCAGGCTCGAGCTGGTACTTCCTCAGATATATGGATCCGAAAAACCGCGAAGCCCTCGCCTCCAAGGAGGCGCTCGACTACTGGGGACAGGTCGATTGGTACAACGGCGGAATGGAGCACACGACGCTCCACCTGCTCTACAGCCGCTTCTGGAATCAGTTCCTCTACGATATCGGCGTCGTGCCGAACCGCGAGCCGTACAAGAAGCGCACAAGCCACGGCATGATCCTCGGCAGAAACCCGCATTACGTCGGCTATGCCGAGACCGAGGAGGAGAAGCAGGCGCTCATCGACAAGTACGGCTCCGAGGCGCTCAGACCCTCGGTCAAGATGAGTAAGTCACTCGGCAACGTAGTCAACCCCGACGACGTTGTAAAGGCCTACGGCGCCGACACGATGCGCCTCTATATCATGTTCATCGGCGACTTTGAAAAGACCGCGACCTGGTCTGACGAGGCTGTCAAGGGCTGCAAACGCTTCCTCGACAAGGTCTGGAATATCTGCGAAAACCGCATCGACGGACCGGAGAACTATTCAAAGGAGTTCGAGGCGCTCGTAAACCGCACCATAAAGAAGGTCACCGAGGACATCGACGAGATGAAGTTCAACACCGCGATCGCGGCGATGATGGCAATGGTGAACGATTTTGCCGGAAAGAAGCTTTCCCGCGGCGACGTAAAGGCGCTCATCACGCTTCTGAGCCCCTTCGCGCCGCATATTGCCGAGGAGCTTTGGGAGA
The DNA here is from genome assembly GCA_017412765.1 of Oscillospiraceae bacterium. Lineage (GTDB taxonomy): Bacteria > Bacillota > Clostridia > Oscillospirales > Oscillospiraceae > RUG626. Next base: position 44,482 of record JAFPWN010000052.1, read on the forward strand.
TGCAGGGCTTCGAGGGAGAGGTCAGCAAGCAGCCGTGGCCTCAGTACGACGAGAAAAAACTCGTAGACGCAGAGAAGGAGATTGCGATCCAGGTAAACGGCAAATTGCGCGCGACCTGCGTTATCCCCGTAGACGCCGCGGACGACGTCGTGCTCGGTATCGTCAAGAGCGTCGATAAAATTCAGAAGGCGCTCGAGACGAGCGATATCGTCAAGACCATCGTAGTTAAAAACAAGCTCGTCAATCTTATTTTGAAGCCTAAAGCGTAAGTTTTTGTTGACATTTCGACAAGGAGAAGGTATAATAATCTTTGTTCGAGATTAAAGAACGAGGTTCACAGTCGGAGGGAGGGAATTAGAGAATGAGCGAAGTAATCGTAAAGGAGAACGAGTCTCTTGACAGTGCTCTTAAGCGTTTTAAGAGAAACTGCGCAAAGGCTGGCGTCCTCGCTGACCTCCGCAAGAAGGAATTTTACCAGAGCCCCAGCGTAAAGCGCCGCAAGAAGTCCGAGGCTGCTCGCAAGAACAAGAACAAGCGTTATTATTAAGATACCGCTATGACCGAAACGCCTCTTTTTTGGGGCTTTTCGGTCATATCTTTATAATGCTTTGGCAAAAAAATAACGAAAATGAAGGTGAATGAACAATGCCCAAAAAGTACGAGATCGTCAAAAAAGAGGACCTGACTCCGGACGTTGTCCGCGTCACGGTTTATGCGCCTTTTGTCGCTAAAAAGGCGAAGCCCGGTCAGTTCATTATCCTCCGCACCGATGAGAGAGGCGAGAGAATCCCGCTTACCATCTCCAAGGCGGAGGGAGATAACGTCAGCGTAGTCGTCCAGAAGGTCGGCGACGGAACTCTCACCCTCGGTGATATGAACGAGGGCGACTGCCTTCAGGACTTTGTCGGACCCCTCGGCGTACCCACCGAGATCGAGGGCAAAAAGGTAGCCGTTATCGGCGGCGGTCTCGGCTGCGCTATCGCGCTTCCGGTCGCAAAGAGCCTGCATGACAGAGGCGTGGACGTCGATCTTATCGGCGGCTTCCGCTCCAAGAACATCGTCATCCTTGAGGACGATATGAGGGCTGCCTCCAACAATCTCTATATCTGCACCGACGACGGCTCCTACGGCTTCAACGGTATGGTCACCGCTCAGCTCAAGGAGCTTATCGACTCCGGCGTTCAGTATGACTGCGTATTCGCTGTCGGCCCGCTTATCATGATGAAGTTTGTCGCAAAGCTTACGAAGGAATACGGCATAAAGACCGTAGTTTCCATGAACCCCATCATGATCGACGGCACCGGAATGTGCGGCTGCTGCCGCGTTACCGTCGGCGGCGAGACGAAGTTCGCGTGCGTTGACGGCCCGGATTTCGACGGTCATCTCGTGGACTTCGACGAGACGATGGCTCGCGCACGCACCTATTCCGAGTTCGAGCAGCAGCGCCGCCGCGACCATAATTGCAGACTGGAGGGAATGCAGAATGCCTAATATGTCACTTACCAAGACTCCCGTCAGAGAGCAGGAGCCGAACGTCCGCAACTCAAACTTCCTTGAGGTCAACCTCGGCTACACCGATGAGGAGGCGCGCGAGGAGGCAACCCGCTGCCTCAACTGCAAGAAGCCCTTCTGCATGGAGGGCTGCCCCGTTTCCGTTCCCATCCCCGCCTTCATTCAGAAGGTGCAGGAGGGCGACATCGAGGGCGCTTACCGCACGATTTCCACCGCTAACGCGCTTCCCGCAGTCTGCGGACGCGTCTGCCCGCAGGAGAGCCAGTGCGAGGGCCGCTGCATTCGCGGCAAGAAGGGCGAGCCTGTCGGCATCGGCCGTCTTGAGCGCTACGTAGCTGACTGGGCGATCGCCCACGACGTAGCAAACACCGACGTTGCCGCGCCCAACGGCCACAAGGTCGCCGTTATCGGCTCCGGCCCCTCCGGCCTGACCTGCGCCGGCGAGCTTGCCAAGAAGGGCTATGACGTCACCATCTTCGAGGCGTTCCACGTTGCCGGCGGCGTTCTCAGCTACGGAATTCCCGAGTTCCGTCTCCCGAAGAGCATAGTCAAGAAGGAAGTCGCCAATCTCGAGAAGATGGGCGTCAAGATCGAGCTCAACATGGTTATCGGCAAGACCATCACCATCGACGAGCTGCTTGAGGAAGAGGGCTTCGAGGCTGTGTTCATCGGCTCCGGCGCCGGACTTCCGATGTTCATGCATATCCCCGGCGAGAGCCTTGTCGGCGTATTCTCCGCCAACGAGTATCTCACGAGAATCAACCTCATGAAGGCGTATCTTCCGAACAACCCGACCCCGATCTTCCACTCCGAGAAGGCTGTCATCGTCGGCGGCGGCAACGTCGCTATGGACGCCGCGAGAAGCGCGAAGCGCATGGGCGCCGAGACTCATATAGTTTACCGCCGCAGCGAGGAGGAGCTTCCCGCCCGCAAGGAGGAGGTACACCACGCCAAAGAGGAGGGCATCGTCTTTGACCTGCTCACCAATCCTATACGCATCAACGGCGACGAGAAGGGCAAGGTAAAGAGCGTTACCTGCATCCGTATGGAGCTCGGCGAGCCGGATGAGAGAGGCCGCCGCCGTCCCGTTGCCATCCCCGGCAGCGAGTTCGATATCGAGGCGGACTCCGTTATCATCTCCATCGGCACCAGCCCCAACCCGCTGATCCGCTCCACCACCGAAGGACTTGAAACGAACAGCCACGGCTGCATCTCCACCAAGGAGGACGCTTCCACCTCCCGCGAGGGCATCTTCTGCGGAGGCGACGCCGCGACCGGCGCCGCGACCGTCATCCTCGCAATGGGCGCAGGCAAGACCGCAGCGAAGAGCATCGACGAGTATATCCGTTCCAAATAAGGCTATTGGGGAGGGAGCGCAAATCCCTCCCCATTTTTTTCAAATTTCCTATTGACAAAACAGGGTCATATACTGTATAATCCTATTCGTCGCCGCGATAGAGCGTCGATTTGGGAGCTTAGCTCAGCTGGTTAGAGCGCCTGCCTTACAAGCAGGAGGTCACAGGTTCGAGCCCTGTAGCTCCCACCATTCTCGTTTTTTCAATCAAATGCCTGACATTTGATTTGAAGAGGAGCAGGGAAGGAACGGATGCGCAGCTTTGGCGAATGCCGAAGCGGAGTGCAGTGAGTTTCCTGCGGCGAGGCCGAGTAGTTCAGTTGGTTAGAACGCCAGCCTGTCACGCTGGAGGTCGAGGGTTCGAGCCCCTTCTCGGTCGCCATTTGCCTCGGTAGCTCAGTAGGTAGAGCAACGGACTGAAAATCCGTGTGTCGCCAGTTCGATTCTGGCCTGAGGCACCATCTGCGGCTTTAGCTCATCTGGTAGAGCGCCACCTTGCCAAGGTGGAGGTAGCGAGTTCGAGCCTCGTAAGCCGCTCCATTTGCCGCCGATAACAAAATATCGGCGGCAAAATATTTAATATACCTTGTTCTATAAAATCAAATGCGTGCATTTGATTTTAAGAGGAGGAGTGGAGCCGCGGAATGCAGTTTTGGCGCGCGCCCTTTCAGCGCCGAAACGGAATGAAGCGCCTCCATGACGACGAGGTGGCATAGCCAAGTGGTAAGGCAAGGGTCTGCAAAACCCTGATTCCCCGGTTCAAATCCGGGTGCCACCTCCAAATTATCTGCTGCAAGCATAAGCTTGCAGCATTATTTTTAGGTGATGAATTATGGACAGAACACTTGACGTCTTTACCTTTGAGCTTGCGTCGAAAACTCCGACTCCCGGCGGCGGCGGAGCGGCCGCGCTCTGCGCCGCGCTTGCGGCGGCGCTCGGCTCGATGACCGCTAACTTTACCCTCGGCAAGAAGAAATACGCCGAGTACGATGACGAAATGCGCGCGATTATCAGCGAGTGCGCCATTCTGCGCTCGCGCACGCTGCTTCTTATAAAGGCTGACGCGGAGGCTTTCGAGCCGTTGAGCCGCGCCTACGCTATCCCGAAGGACGACCCGGGGAGAGAGGCTGAGCTTGAAAAACGCCTTCTCGACGCCGCCGCCGTTCCGATGGAGATCGCGCGCCTTTCTCACAGGATCATGGAGCTTGCCGATATTCTTGAGCGCCACGGCAGCGAGCTTATGGTGTCCGACGCCGGCTGCGCCGCTGCGATCGCCTCGGCTGCGATCGACTCTGCCGCGCTGAACGTGCTTGTGAATACCCGCCTTATGAAAAACCGAGAGAAAGCGGCGGAAATCAACGCGGAGGTCTGCAAATTGCTGGAAAACAAACCGCAAACTTACTCAAGAGTTTTGCAAAGGCTCTCTTGAATTTTTGTAACCATTGTGTTACTATTTAATGAAGGAGGGATGGAAATGAGAAAGTTTACGGCATTCGCTCTTTCTTTTGCGATCATCTGCGCGCTTATCACGCCGGTCTGTCTCGCCGATGACGACTATCTTCAGCTCTATTTCGGCAACGAGACCGTAATGGAGGTTCAGCCGAAAACCAATGAATTCCTCGTTCTGCATCCGGAGAACGGCCCGAATATCGACCTCAGCTACACTGTCAGCTGCGACAGCTCGATCGGCGTTATCGATAAGCTTGAGGACGGCGTAGTAGACCAGTATATGCTCAGGATCTCCGACAGAAAGCCCGACATTACGGGCAGGATCTACGCTGAGAAGGACGGCGTAAAATACGCGATAACGGTAAACCTCGTCTATCCGAAGGAGGGCTTTTATCTCACGCCGGATAAAAACGGCGAGAGCTACATCGTCCGCGACAGCGACGGACGATATACCTTCGAATACGACGCCAATTCAAGAAGCATCTATTTCATAACGAGCGGCGCTACGCTTGACTCGGTCGTTACGAACTCCAAGGACGTTATGACGACGCTCTCGGCCGATAAGACCGTCGCCGTCATCGCTGTAAAAAGCTCAATGAAGGGCGACAGATCCGTCGTTCTCAGCTATACGCTCAACGAGGGCGGAAAGACAAGCCACAATATCCAGACTATTTTCTTCAAGGAGCGTGTTCAGGAGGAGGAAAAACCGCCCGTCGAGGTCATCGACGAGCCGGAGCCTGAAGAAAAGCTTCTGCCGCACGTTGACTATTCCGACGTCCCGGAGGACGCGTGGATGGCGGAGGCGGTGGATTACGTTTCGCGCCGCGGTCTCTTCAACGGCTATCCAGACGGCTCGTTCGGCGTGGACGATAATATGTCGCGCGCGATGACGGCGGTAGTGCTGTGGCGAATCGCCGGCAAACCGGATTTTCGAGGAACGAACGCGTTTACCGACGTGCCGGAAAACGCCTGGTACTTAAAAGAGGTCACGTGGGCGGCTGACGTCGGCTACATCAAGGGCGTCGGAGACGACCTTTTCGCGCCTGAAACGAACATAACGTATCAGATGCTCTGTACGCTTTTGCACAGACTTTCCGGCTCGCCGGAGGTCAAGGGCGAGGATATATCCGGAGTTTCGGACTGGGCGCAGAGCGCGATGAAGTGGGCGACGGAAAACGGGATCATAGATATAGGCGAGACCGGCGTAAAGCCTCAGGACGCCGCTACGAGAGCGCGCGTCGCCGAGATCATAATGAATTATAAAATGCTTGACAATAAGTGACGAACTAATTAAAATAGCTTTCACGGGGGTGCGTTATGGAGCAGAAGAGAATTGACAGAATTTCGGAGCTTACCCGCATCTCCCGTGAAAGAGTGCTCACTGATGAGGAGCTTGCGGAGCGAGCCGAGCTTCGACGCGAGTACATCGAGGCGGTCAAGGCGAGCCTCGCGGGTCAGCTCGAAAATACTTACGTCGTTGACGAGAAGGGCAATAAGCGCCCTCTCGGCAAAAAATAAGCGGGTATGGTGAAATAGGTAGACACAAGAGACTTAAAATCTCTCGGGGCGACCCGTGCCGGTTCGAGTCCGGCTACCCGCACCAGCGTAATAACGCCATTTAGCCACACTTGCGTGGTCTGACAGCCGCAGGCATCGCTGCTCATTTCCGAAGCAAACCCGTTTTGCCGGTCTTTGCTTCGGTATTAAGGACATAACTAAAGGCAAAAAACGCGACCCATGCGTTGGGCTCGCGTTTTAATAATATACAGAGGGATGAAGAAAATGGAAAAGAAAAAACGCATTTCCGGGCTTGGCATTCAGGTCGCGCTCAGCATAGTCTGCATTATTCTCGGCGCACTTCTGCTGCTCTCAAGCGAAATCAACGTCACGACCCTGAGCGTAGTGTTCTGCGTTGCCCTGCTGTTTGCCGGCGCAGCCTCGCTCTTTATATTCTTTTTCACCGGCGCGTACCGCAGAATGAACGATTACAGCTTCGCCGCCGGAGTTCTGATGCTGATCCTGGGCGTCTGCGGACTTGTGAGGATCGACGTCGTTGCCGCTTCGTTTTACGCTTATTCAGGCATCGTCGCGCTCGTGCTCGGAGTTATGATGCTTCAGACGGCGGTCTCACTTACGGTTCTCGGCAGTCGGCTCAGTATCATGCAGTTTGTCTTTGCGGGAATAGTGCTTGCCTGCTCGGTAATCATAATTGACAACGTGGAGCTTATTCTCGCGCCGATACCGGTATTTCCGGAGATAACGCTTCTCGTTTCCGGCGCGCTCAGCATTATCGGTCTGTGCGTGAACTGGTTTGCGACCCGCAGCGAAAAGACTGAAGATGAAACGGCGGCGGAAGAATGAGAATAGTAATTAAGGTCGGCACGAGCACCCTTACCCACGCCTCCGGCTCGCTCGACTTGCTTAGCATGGACTCGCTCCTTCGCGCGATAAGCGACCTTATGGGCATGGGCAACGAGGTCATCCTTGTGTCGTCCGGCGCTATCGCCGTCGGAACGAGCGCGCTCGGACTGTCAGAGCGGCCGAAGGAGCTGAGAATGAAGCAGGCGGCGGCTGCTGTGGGTCAGTGCCGCATTATGCACATATACGATAAGCTGTTCTCGGAGTACAACGGCACCGTCGCCCAGATCCTTCTGACCGGCGACGATATCGACGAGGGCGAGCGAGAGGAGCACCTGCGCGCTACCTTTTCGACGCTCCTCGAGATGGGCGTTCTGCCGATAGTAAACGAGAACGACTCGGTTTCCTCGGCGGAGATCGAAACCGGCGCGCACAAGACCCTCGGTGATAACGATACGCTGTCCGCGCTCGTGGCGGAGCTTGTCGGCGCAGACCTTCTCGTTCTGCTCAGCGATATCGACGGGCTTTACAGCGCAGACCCGAGAGAGAACGAAAACGCCGTTCTGCTTCACAGAGTTGATTCTCTCACACCGGAGATCATGGCGATGGCGGGAGGAGCCGGAACGTGGCGCGGAACGGGCGGCATGGCTACGAAGCTGAACGCCGCCAAGATCTGCCTTAATTGCGGCTGCGAGATGGTCATTACGAACGGCAAGCGCCCGAAGGACCTTTACGGCATCGTCGCAGGTGAAAACATCGGAACGAGATTCGGAGGAAAATAATATGTCCGATCTTATTGAAACGGGAAAAGCCGCGAAACGCGCATCGCGCAATGTCGCGCTTCTCTCGACGGAAGAAAAAAACAGAGCGCTCATCGCAATAGCCGACGCGCTCGTTGATAACGCGGACAGATGGCTTGCCGCGAATGCCGAGGACTTAACAGAGGCTGAGAAGAGCGGCATGAGCGACTCGCTCCTCGACAGACTTCGCCTCACAAGAGCGCGGATCGAGGGGATCTCCGACGGAGTCCGCGCGGCAGCGGCGCTTCCCGACCCGGTAGGAGAGATAATAAGCGAGCGGACGCGCCCGAACGGACTCAGAATAGTTAAGCGCCGCGTTCCGATCGGCGTTATCGCAATAATATATGAGGCGCGGCCGAACGTCACGGTCGACGCGGCGGCGCTCTGCCTTAAATCCGGCAACGCCTGCATACTGCGCGGCGGCAGGGAGGCGATACGGTCAAATATCTGCGCCGCCGGCATTATGCGCGATGCGCTCAGAAGCGCGGGAGTCGATGAGAACGCCATAGCTCTTATCGAGGACACGTCGCGCGAGTCGGCGCGATCGCTTATGCACCTGAATGATTACGTTGACCTGCTCATTCCGCGCGGCGGGAGAGGACTTATAAGGAGCGTTGTCAACGAGGCGTCCGTGCCGGTGATCCGCACCGGCGAGGGAGTTTGCCACGTCTACGTCGAGAGCGAGGCTGACATAAAAATGGCGTCGGAGATACTCCGCAACGCAAAATGCTCGCGCCCGTCCGTCTGCAACGCCGCAGAGTGCGCTGTGCTCGATAAGTCCGTAGCCGAGGCGTTTCTCAACGAGGCGATGGGCTGGATGGATGACGTCGGACTTGAAATTCGCGGCGACGCCAAGATATGCAATATCCTCGGCACACGCGCGGTCGAGGCGACCGATGAGGACTGGGACACCGAGTACGGCGACCTGATCCTCGCCGTTAAGACTGTGCGCGGAATAGACGAGGCGATAGAGTTTATCTCAGCGCACACGACCGGTCACTCCGAGGCGATAATCACCGAAAACGCGGAGAAGGCGGCGCGCTTCATGAACGAGATCGACGCCGCTGCGGTGTATCACAACGCTTCAACGCGCTTTACTGACGGGGGAGAGTTCGGCTTCGGAGCGGAGATCGGAATTTCGACGCAGAAGCTGCACGCCCGTGGCCCTATGGGGCTTGAGGAGCTGACAAGCTGGAAATATCTCGTTGAGGGAAAGGGACAGGTGAGATAATGGCAAAATTCGGCTTCATCGGCGCCGGAAACATGGGCTCCGCGCTCGCAGCGGCGGCGGCAGAGAGCGTCGGCGGAGAGAATATACTCATTTCAAACAGAACGCCCGAGAAGGCGCTGTCGCTTGCCGAAAGGCTCGGCGCGAAAGCTTCGACAAACGCGGATATAGCCTATTGCGCGGACTATATAATCCTAGGCGTCAAGCCTCAGATGATGGAGAGCGTGATAACCGGGATCGCTCCCGTTCTCAGGGAAAGGAAAACGTCATTTACGCTCGTCAGCATGGCGGCAGGTCTGACTATAGATACGCTGCGCACAATATTTGGCGCGGACTATCCGTTTATCCGCGTAATGCCGAATACGCCCTGCTCTGTCGGAGAGGGAGTGATGCTTTGGACTTCCGACGGCGTGGACGACGCTTCGCTCAGCGCTTTCCTCGACGCGTTCAGATGCGCAGGCGATCTCGTGGAGCTTCCGGAGCGGCTTTTTGACGCCGGCAGCGCGCTGTCCGGCTGCGGCCCGGCGTACAGCTTCATGTTTATCGAGGCTCTTGCCGACGGTGCTGTCGCCTGCGGTATTCCGCGCAAAACTGCCTATGAGCTTGCCTGCGCGACGCTGAAGGGCTCGGCGGCGCTTATGCAGACATCTGGAAAACACCCTGGCGAACTGAAGGACGCGGTCTGCTCACCGGGCGGCTCGACGATCGAGGCCGTGCGAACGCTCGAGGAGGGCGCGTTCCGCGCGAGCGTGATGGACGCGGTCATAGCCGCGAGAGACAAAAACAGAGAATTGAGATGATCGAAAGGGCTGTGATTCTGCACAGCCCTTCAGACTGTAGACAAAAAGGAAAAAGCGTTGGATAAAGGAGGCGGGGATCTGTGAAGGGGCCGGCCGAGAGGCCCCTTCACGTCGCATCACCCGCCCGCAGGCGTCATATTTTGCGCTAAGAGAGCGCAAAATATGTTCGATGCGGAGACTTTGTCGACGCATTGAAAGGGCTGTGATTTTGCACAGCCCTTTGTTTTTTGCATAGTATAGTTCGCAGCTGATTTTGGAGGCGATTGGATGAAATACTATGTAATGGGTACTGACGGGCGCTTTGAGATACTGAAAACGATGCTCGAATGTGCGCCGGAGAGCGAAGCTGACATGATAGTTCCGACTCCGACGGCACAGCTGAAGGGCGCAAACGTCGTTGACTACGCCTCGGACGAGGAATATCTTGCGCGCAACGCCGATATAACGGCCGAGGGAGCGGTGTGGCTTCTCATGGGCGAGCTTGACAGAACTGTTTCCGGCAGAAGCGTGACGATAGTCGGCTCGGGCAGGATAGCAAGGCTCCTCGCGGGAAAGCTCGCGGCGCTCGGCGCTTCGGTAACTGTCGCGTGCAGGAGCGGGCGCGAAAGGGCCATGTTCTCCGCGGTGGGTATAAACTCGGTGCCGATAGAAAAGGTCGGCGGAGCAGTTGTAATAAATACTGTTCCGGAGAGAATCATCGATCTTGACAATCTCAAAAAGGGGACGCTGCTCATCGAGCTTGCCTCGAAGCCGGGAGGCTTTGATAAGACGGAAGCCGAAGAGCGCGGTATGCGCGTAGTGCAGGCGCCGGGACTTCCGGCAAAGTACGCTCCGAGATCCGCTGCGGAGGCGATTGCCGCCTTCATCAGAAAAGGGGAGAGGGCGAAAACTTGAGTAAAACGAAGCTTGGCTTTGCGCTGACAGGCTCCTTCTGCACCTTTGATAAAACGCTCAGGCTTATGGAGGAGCTTTCGGGCTTATACGATATAGTTCCGATCATGAGCGAAAACGCGGCGACAAAGGATACGCGCTTCGGAAAAGCGGAGCATTTTATAAATGAGATCGAGCATATCGCAGGAAGAACTCCTATAACATCGATAGAGGGCACAGAACCGATCGGCCCGAAGGGACTTACTGACGTTATGCTCGTCGCACCATGCACCGGCAACACTCTCGGAAAGCTCGCTAACGGTATAAACGACACGGCGGTAACGATGGCGGTAAAGAGCCATCTGAGAAACGGAAAACCCGTTGTGCTCGCCGTCAGCACAAACGACGCGCTCGGCGCGAGCGCAGAGAATATCGGAAAGCTTATGGCGCGGCGAAATATTTACTTCGTGCCGATGCGCCAGGACGATACTGTTAATAAGCCGATGAGCGTTGTGGCAGACTTCGGAGAGGCGGAAAGAGCGATAGAAGCGGCTCTTCGGGGAGAGCAGATACAGCCCGTTTTGAAATGAATATTGCTCGCCCCGATGAGGGGCGAACTTTTTAGAAAAAACTTGAATTTTTTTGAAAAAACCTCTTGACATTTGAGTAACTGAGTGGTAATATAGCCAAGCGCTTCGAGAGAGGCGCTCCTCGAGAAGAGCAGAAAGAAAAAAGTTTGGAGAGAACGAAAAAAGTTCTTGACAAACGGATTTGAAAGTGCTAAGATAGAGGAACCCGCACGAGAGCGATTGAATGCGGAATGCACCTTGCGAATTAAACAATGTAGACAAAGAAAAGCACCAGAAATTATGGGCGACTCTTTGAGAGAAGAGTCAAAAATTAATTCTTTTGAGAGCTAAGTATTTAACTTAGTAGATTAGATTTTAAGGCTTCGGCTTTAAGATACAATTTACAGAGAGTTTGATCCTGGCTCAGGATG
>JAFPWN010000002.1 GCA_017412765.1 Oscillospiraceae bacterium
ATTGTTCTTGTATAGATTATAATACAAACTTTCAACTTTAGCAATATAAAGAAAGGAACCTGCCAGTCGGCAGGTTCCGAAGAGTGTAGACAAAAAGAAAAAAGCGTTGGATAAAGGAGGCGGGGATCTGTGAAGGGGCCGGCCGAGAGGCCCCTTCACGTCGCATAGCCCGCCCGCAGGCGTCATATTTTGCGCTCCGAGAGCGCAAAATATGTTCGATGCGGAGACTTTGTCGACGCATTGAGGAATCTGCCGACTGGCAGGTTCCGAGGTATTTTACAGAAGCGATTTGATGCACGCCTCAACGTCCGCCATATCGGCTGTCGGCTCAAAGCGGGCTGCGACGTTTCCCTCACGGTCGATGATGAACTTTGTGAAGTTCCACTTGATGTCGGGCTTCTTGTCCCAATCGGGATCCTTCTCACTGAACATCTTTTCAAGAAGCGCCTTATAGGGGTGCTCGTTGAAACCCTCAAAGCCCTTCTCGGACTTGAGATAGGTATAGAGCGGAAGCTCGTTTTCGCCGTTGACGTCGGCTTTCTTCATCTGCGGGAAAGTAGTGTTGAAGTGCATAGTGCAGAATTCATGGATCTCATCGTCAGAGCCGGGCGCCTGACCGCCGAACTGGTTGCACGGAATGTCAAGGATCTCAAGCCCCTTTTCGTGATAATCGCGGTAAAGCTGCTCTATCGGAGCGTATTGAGGCGTAAAACCGCAGCCGGTGGCGGTGTTTACGACCATTATCACCTTGCCCCTGTAATCGGCAAGGTCAAGCTCCTGCCCTCTCCCGGTCATAATTTTGTAATCATAAATCATATAAATCCCTCCGTTAATCTGATAGCGTGATATTTAATTTTGCTATATCAGAATTATACCACAGAACGCAATAATAATCAACACTCAAATAAAAAATGACAAAACTACACATTTATTTTATTTATTTCTCTTATTGTATTGACTAAAACTGCACTTTAGCGTAAAATTAAATAGTCATATTGTATGCTCACAGCCTATATTGCTCTGATAATTTAGTCATAATGGAGAGATTGGACATGAGTAAAAAAGAAAACAAAGACGCTGTTAAATCCGAAATTTCCGAGCTTAAGGGAAAGCTGCTCTCACTTCAGCAGCCGCTCAGAGCTGCTAAGCTGCCGGTCATCGTACTCGTTGAGGGTTGGGCTTCCGCCGGAAAAGGCAGTCTTATCCGCGAGCTCATAAGCGACATAGACCCGCGCTTTTTCAATGTAGTGTCTCCCAAGATCGAGTCTGAGCAGTCTCGTCGTTACCCCGCCCTCTATCCCTATGCTCTCAGCATTCCGGAAAACGGGCAAATTATGTTCTTCGATTCCGGCTGGATGGAGGAAGCCGTCCGCAAGTATCTCCACAGAGATATCACTAAGGACGAATACAAGGCTCGTATTCGCACGGTAAACGAGTTTGAGCGTCAGCTCAGAGACGGCGGGTACGTTATCGTCAAGCTTTTCCTTGACATTGACAGGGACGAGCAGGCTCGCCGAATGAACGCTCTGCGCGAGAACTACGAAACCGAATGGCGCGTAACGAGCGAGGATCTGTGGCAGAGTCACGAATATAAGCTCTTCCGCGAGACGTATAATGAATTTATGGATAAGACTGACGGCGCCGCAAAATGGCACATTCTCAACGGCGGCGACAGGCGCACTGCGATACGCGACGCTTTCAAGATCATCGTCTCATCCATCGAAGAAGCCATCGAAAGCGGAAAATACGTCGGAAAGCCCTTTGATGAGGACTTCCCCCTTAAGGAGATGCCGCTTCTAAAGGACGTAGACCTCTCCCCGACGATCGACGACGAGGCGTACAAAAAGGAGCTCAAAAAGCTTCAGGGCAAGCTAAAGGAGCTTCACAACGTCATATACAGAAAGCGCATACCCGTCGTTATCTGCTACGAGGGCTGGGACGCCGCGGGAAAGGGCGGAAACATCCGCCGCATCACAAAATCTCTTGACCCGCGCGGCTACGACGTTAAGCCCATAGCCTCTCCCGAGCCGCATGAGCTGAACCGCCAGTATCTCTGGCGCTTCTGGAACCGTCTTCCGCGCTCCGGACATATCGCGATCTTCGACCGGACGTGGTACGGCAGAGTAATGGTCGAGCGCCTCGAGGGCTTCTGCTCCGAGCTTGACTGGAAGCGCGCGTACAACGAGATAAACGAGTTCGAGCGTCAGCTCACCGATTGGGGTGCAGTCGTGATCAAGTTCTGGATACATATCGACCAGGACACGCAGCTCGCCCGCTTCACCGACAGGCAGAACACGCCGGAGAAACAGTGGAAGCTCACAGACGAGGACTGGCGCAACCGCGAAAAGTGGCCTCAGTATGAGATTGCGGTCAACGAAATGCTTCAAAAAACGAGCACGAAGAACGCGCCGTGGCACATTATCGAGTCTAACGACAAGAAATACGCCCGAATCAAGACTCTCAAAATAGTAGTTGACGCCCTCGAAAAGGCGTGCAAAAATCAAGAGCTGTAAAGGAATTAGTTTGTATGTCAGCAAAGGAAAAGAAAAACGAAGGCGAAAAAGTTTATATCAACCGCGAGATCAGCTGGCTGCACTTCAACGAGAGAGTTCTCCTTGAGGCGGCGGACTTGTCCGTACCCCTGCTCGAGCGGCTGAAGTTTCTCATGATATATCAGTCGAATCTTGAGGAATTCTTCCGCGTCAGGATCGGCATACACACCCACCGGGAGATGCTCGCTCCCGAAAAGTGCGACCCGATCTCCGGGATGTCCCCTACTCAGCAGATTGAAGAGGTCGTGCACATAGTCCGCGAGCAGCAGTCGCTTCTTGAGAGCATCTGGAAGAATATACGCAAGGAGCTCAAGGAAAATAAGATCGAGATCCTTGATTTCAATAAGATCAGCAAGGTCGATGAGCTGATGAGCAAAAAGCTCTTCGGAGATATAAAAGACCTTCTCTTCCCCGAGATCATTGATATGCGCCAGCCGCTTCCGTTCTTCTGGAGCGGCGAGCAGAACATCATCGCGTTTCTCGGCAGGAACACGGAGCAGTCGCTTGCGATAATTCCGCTGCACAGAGTTCCGGCGTATATGAGCTTTGAGATCGAAGGCAGCCAGAAGATTGTTTTGACTGCCCAGCTCGTGCGTCACTTTCTCCCGCTTCTGCTTAAAAAGGAGCAGATAACGCAGTCCTGCGTGATCGACGTCACGCGCAATGCCGACGTTTTCCTCTCCGATACGGATACGAGCTTTGACAAGGACTTCCGTCAGGACGTTTCGACAATGCTCTCCAAGCGCAAACGCGAGATGCCCGTCAGAGTCCGTATCGACGGCAAGCTCACCGACTCCGCGCGCGCGGCTCTCATAAAAAAGCTCCGCATTCCCGAGAGAAACGTTTTTACCCAGAACATTCCCTTCGACCTCTCGTTCCGCTCCTGCATCAACGGAGCGCCGGGCTTCAAATACGAGGACAGAAGACCCGCGAGAGATGTGGGGCTCAAAAAGGGCGAGTATTTCAAATACATAGAGAAACACGATCTCGTTCTGAGCTTCCCGTTCCAGAGCATGATGAGCTTTGTCGATCTCATCTATGAGGCTGCGGACGATCCCGACGTGCTTTCAATAAAGATAACGCTGTACCGTATGGCGGCGAGCAGTAAGATCGCAGCTGCGCTCGCATACGCCGCAGACAGAGGCAAGGATGTGACTACGCTTCTCGAGCTGCGCGCGCGCTTTGACGAGCAGAACAACATCGACTACTCCGAAATGCTCGAGGATGTCGGCTGCACGGTCATATACGGGCTTCCGAATCACAAGGTCCACTCGAAGCTCTGTGTGATCACCCGCCAGAAGGACGGCAATATATCCCACATAACACAGGTAGGAACCGGTAACTACAACGAGGTCACCGGCGAGCAGTACACCGACCTCAGTCTTATCACCGCGAACGAGGCAGTTGGTCTTGAGGCGGAAGCGACCTTTGCTGCGCTTATGAACGGCGAGATCCCGCCCGAGGCGCACTCTCTGTGGATCGCTCCCCTCTCCTTCAAGCCGCGGCTTATCGAATTTCTTGACCGCGAGATCGAAAAGGGCAAGCGCGGCAGAGTTGCCATCAAGTGCAACGCGCTCAATAACCTCGACGTTATGGAAAAGCTCATCGAGTGCTCTCAGGCAGGAGTCAAGGTCGAGCTGTTCATCCGCGGAATCTGCTGTCTGAAGCCCGGTATCCCCGGCAAGACCGATAATATAACGGTCAAGAGCGTAGTCGGCCGTTGGCTTGAGCATTCGCGCATTTACAAGTTCGGCGAGGACGACGACGAGCGGATATTTATCGGCTCCGGCGATATGCTGAACCGCAATCTTGAGCGCCGCGTCGAGGCGTTTATCGAGGTCAGAACTCCGGAAACCAAAGCGCAGATGAACACGGTGCTCGACGCGCTCCGCGCCGACAAGGAGAAATCCCGCGTTATGCAGTCCGACGGCACCTATATCCGCGAAGAGGGCGGCGAGGGCACCTCATCGCAGGAGGCGCTTTACAGATACTTCTCTAATTATAAGGTAAGCCTTGCTGAAGCGCATGAAGAAAAGCATGAGGCGCCGGTCGAAGATGAGCCGAAGCTCGGCTTCTGGGACAGGATAAAACAACTTTTCAAATAAATTACGGAGGATTGAATAATGGCAAAAAAATACAATATCTGCCTCGACGTAGGCGGCACTAAGGTGCTCGGCGCGATCTTCAACGAGAATGACGAGATCATCTTTCGCCTGAAAAAGCGCTCCAAGAGCGGCGGCGAGGGCTCGCAGGACGTTGAAAAGGTCATCGTCAGCGTAGTTGAGGAGATGATCAAGGAGTCCGGCATAGATAAGAAGGAGCTGAATGCCATCGCCTCCTGCGCACCCGGCGTGATCGACCAGGACAAAGGCATCGTTGTTTTCACTCCCAATCTCCCCTGGCGAAACTACGACATCCGTGCTTCTATGGAAAAGAAGTTCGGCGTTCCGTTCTACGTCGGAAACGACGTTAATCTCGGCGTTCTCGGCGAGTACAAATTCGGCGCTGCGAAGGGATATAAGAATATCGTCGGCTTTTTCGTCGGAACGGGCATGGGCGGCGGCCTTATACTCAACGGCGAGCTTTTCACCGGAAATCAGTTCAAGGGCGCGGAGTACGGTCATATGATCCTCGACCCGGAGGGACCGCTCTGCAACTGCGGTCAGCGCGGATGCCTCGAGGCGTTCTCCTCCAAACAGGGCATGAGCGCGTATATTCGTCAGCAGGTCGCGCGCGGCAGAAAAACCGTGATGGCGGAGCACGTTATTGACGGAGTATTCCGCTCAAAGCCCCTCAAAAAGGCGCTTAAGGAGAAGGATGAGGTCGCAACAGAAGCCGTTGACAGAGCCTGCCACTATCTCGCAGTCGCCACCGGCAATATGATAAACACCATCAGCCCTGACCTCGTCATCTACGGCGGCGGCGTTATCGAGGCTGTCGGCGACGTCTTCCTCAGGAAAATTCTTGCTGAGGTCGATCGCTACTGCATGCCGCAGATCAGAAACACCGTGGACATCAAAATCGCCGAGCTTGGCGACGATTCGATTCTCTACGGCGACCTCGCGCTTATAAATGGACTATAAAAGTTTGACCGCACGGCGATGAACCGTGCGGTTTTATTTAATATTGAAAATGGAATTTATCCTCGCGCGAGAGCTTCTTTACAAGATTATACGCGACGAGGAACAAAACGGATACAAAAACTATAAAGATGATCGAATAAGCGTCAGCGTCAAGCGTCGCGATAAAATCGTAGCAGCCGTGGATAAACGCGGGAACCACAAGCGCAAGGACGCTGTTCTTCCTGGACTTTTCCTTGTAGGCCCAAAGGTCATATCTCTTCGCTGCGCCGTACTACGCGCCCATGAAAACGCCGAAGCAGGCGTGTCCCGGAACGGCGGTCACGGCTCTGAGCGCAGCCGTGCTGAGGCCGTATTCAAAGACGTAGCCGATGTTCTCCCAGAGCGCAAAGCCGAGTGAGACAGTCACCGCGTACACGACTCCGTCGAACTGGCAGTTGAAGGCCGGATTCTTCCAGGTCTTATATCTCAAAACGGCGTATTTGAAGCCCTCCTCCGCGTAACCAACGATTATGAAGTATAGTATCGCGTTATAAAGCGTCGTTTCCTCGGTAAAAAACATATTCAAGGCATAAATTCCTATCCGCTCGGCGTATGAAGCGAGAGTCGTCGAGATTATTCCGAGGAAAACAAGCGAGATTATAAGACCTATCGGTTCCGGCTCGAGTCTGTCCGCCTTGTAGATTTTTACGAGAAGAAATATCGCGGGTATGACAGCCGCCGCAATTAAAATATATCTGAGCATAATTAAGCCTCGCAAACTTTAATATTTCAAATATCTATTATACTATCCGGGTATGATAAATGCAAGTTTTTATTGTTTAATTAAGGTTTCGATGCTATAATTAGCCAAACAAAGAGAAAAGGAGGTGGCGTAAGTGAAATGCGCTGTACTTATTCCCTGCTATGAGCCGGACGAAAAGCTGACAAAGCTCAGCAGATCGCTGTCAGAAAAAGGCCTTTTTACGCTGATTGTTAACGACGGAAGCACAAAGAATCTCGAGATATTTGACGAGTGCTCTCTATTACCGAATATCGTAGTTAAAGGCTATGAAGTTAACCGCGGCAAGGGTCATGCGCTCAAGACCGGCTTTGCGTATCTCCGCTCGATGGGGTTCGACTCCTGCGTAACAGCCGATTCGGACGGTCAGCACACTCCCGATGATATAATCCGCATTATGGCAGAGCTTGAAAGGACACCGCAAAAGCTCATTCTCGGCGTGCGCGACAAGGGGCTTATGCCGCCGAAATCGAAGATCGGAAACGAGATGACCTGCAAGCTCTTCCGGCTCCTTTACGGCGTCCGCCTTACCGATACCCAGACCGGACTTCGCGGTATCCCCTTTTCAAATTATGACGGGCTGATGGCGATCAGAAGCGAGAGATATGAGTACGAGATGGAGATGCTCATTGATTCCGCCAAGCTCTTTTCCGGCATAGTCGAGATCCCGATAGAAACGATCTATATCGAAGATAATCGCGGCTCGCATTTCCATCCTATCAAGGACGGCGCGAAGATTTACTCCGTTCTCTTCGGAAAGCTTCCGATCTTTCTCGTTTCAAGTCTCTTGGCGTTCATTATTGATTATAGTCTTTTTAATCTGTTTTATTACGTCATTTTCAAAAGCTCGATCATTTCAACAGTCATTGCCCGAGCTATAAGCGGAAGCGCAAATTATCTCATAAATCGCAACGTAGTTTTCAAGGGCAACAACGAAAAGTACACCTTCTGGAGATACTGGACGCTTGCGCTTTGCATTCTTGCGGCAAATCTGCTCCTTATACGGCTCCTTGTTGATATCGCAGGTCTGCCTGCTTTCCTCGCAAAGATAATCGTAGAAGTGATTTTGTATATCGTGAATTTCATAATCCAGAACAGATGGACACACAAATGATTCTCCGCATAAAGCGACGAACGTAAAAACCCCTTGAGCCATACAGGTTCAAGGGGTTGCGTCTTTTCTTTTTGAAACGGATCATCGGCGGACTTACGCGTTAATTGTCAGTGAAACGACGTTAAGGTGATATGAATAGCTGTATATTATTTCCTTTGCGATACGCTGAACCATGGTAACGCCGATTTTTGCAAAGGTTTCGTCATCGCGTTCGAACAGCAGCGGATTATACGGTTCATCGTAGTTGCGAAGAATAATCTCTATCTTTTCCGCATCGCGGAAAGCTTTTATGTCCATATATGACTTCTTCCCTGCTTTGCCTGACTCCTTACAGTGATTCAGATAGTCCGCGGCGATCTCCTCCATGCAGAGCGCTACGGTGTAAGCCGTCTTTGGCTGCGCCCCGTGCTCCATGAAAAAGCTCTGAAGCTTCTCAGACACGAACGTAACGTCCTCCGCTTCCATCGGAATGCTCACGTCAAGCGCGACAGTACGTTCCGAGTCCTCCTTAAGCGCCAGAAGCTTTTGAAGCGGTACGGGAAAAGCGCGGTTTACAATGGCAAACACAAGATAAAACACGACAAAGAACGGAATGAAGTTGAAGCCCATTGCAAGCCAGACGCCCGTTATGCCGAAAGCCCGGCTCATAAACGGTATAAGCAGCGGATACAGAACGCTGTCCGGCACGACCGCCACGAGCAGCGAGAGCATAAGATGACCTGTGGATTCGTAAACGGCGTTGAAGGTGAAAGATACCACCGCAAGCAATCCGCTGATAGCGAGCAGGATCACACCCATGTGCGCGTCCGCGTTCTCACCCACGTGATAGAAGTCGAGAAGCGGGTTTTTCAGTATGAACAGCACAACCGCCATACCTGCCGCATAGATAAGACCGATCCTCAGTGCTGCAGTAAAGGTCTTTTTAATTCCCTCGTTGTCGCGCCCGCCGTGCAATATGCCCACGAGAGGCTCGCTTGCGTAGAAAGTACCGCGCCCGACAGTGCGGATGATACTCCATAGCGTCTTAATGATAGACACTAACGCAAGTACGCCGGTGCCGTCCACAAACGAGGAGAGGATCAGATGGTTGACGATCGAACCGCTGACAGAATCCAGCATGTTGTCTGCGGATGAAGGAAGTCCCTTTCTCAGCATATCAAGCGAATCAGTGATATTTTTCTTGTTCAGAGGATAAAACTTGAATTTTACGCGGATCTTCCTGCGGCGCATCATCAGCCACGCAACAAGTGTCTGCGCCAGCGTCGCCATCGCGGAGCCTGCGCCGAGACCCGCGATGCGGAGCTCTTCCGGCAGGATATTGATGAAGATCATTGAGGTGACGACATTGACTGCCACGCAGATGACGCTTGTGATCATGCGGTCAGTCTGATAACCGTAGGTCGCCATGACCATCTGCAAGAGAGAGCCCAGGCTGAAGAACAATATCATCAGACAAGCCGTCTGAATGTACAGTCTGCCCATGCGTACTGCCTCGGCAGAGGCCTTGTCAGCGCCTGCAAGCCCGAGAATAAAGTCCGTGCCAAAGATACAGATCGCCAGAAAGATCAGGTCTACAAGGATCGTAAAAACCAGCGTTACCGAAAAGACGCGCTGATAATCTTTCATATCGCTGCGGCCCATGGATTCCAGCAGCTTAAGAAAGCCGCCCTGAAGGATCATGCCTGTGAAAGAGAGCATAAGTCCTATGATCGGCATACCGAGCGCCACGCCTGCTACAGCGTCGGAGCCGAGAAAGTGCCCCGCCACTATGGTATCCACCATGAAGGTCATGGATTGCACAAGAGCATATACCATGCAGGAGGGCATGACCTTTCTTACCGTGCTTGCCGACAGCACGTTTGATTGTAATTCTGTTTTCAAGTATATTGCCTCCTATATTGTACTGAACGGATCACTTTTTCTCCTCCTGATCGTTCAAAAGGATAGTCTCTCAGTTCAGTTTGTGCCCGTATAATAGCATAGAAAATGATGGATTGCAACATAATTGTTTCTCTTAAGCATAAAGCGCCGCCTCAGAGCGAGGATTATGATATTTTCGGCGACAGACTCGACGTCGTTGCCCGCGCCGTCAGGCTCATCCCCGGCAGCTATGACAGAACTATCGCGAGGCTCAAGAGCCAGCTCAATGCTTTTTGTCAATTATTTCATATAAATCTCCTTTCGCGCAGATTTCTTTTGCGGAGATTAGTTAAATATTAAAAAGCGCACTGAAACAGACGGGCGCTCGCTCGTCTGTTTCAGCGCGTCGACAAAGTCTCCGCATCGAACATATTTTGCGCTCTCTGAGCGCAAAATATGACGCCTGCGGGCCTGTGTGCGACGTGAAGGGGCCTCTCGGCCGGCCCCTTCACAGATCCCCGCCTTCTTTATCCAACGCTTTTTCCTTAAACGCTTTGAGAGCGGATCAGGGATATTTGTCCTTCAGCCCTTCAGAACCTGAAGCGCGCGGTAGGTTACGGCTATCGCCTGTTCGACAGTCAGCGCGTCATCCGGCTTGAACTCGCCGGTGCCAACGCCCTTGAACACGTTTACAGTTGCCGCCCAGCCGAGCTCGGAATCCACCCAATGACCGCTCACGTCGGTGAAGGAATGCGTATAGCCGGAGGTGTCGGTACCGAGAAGCTTTGCACATCTCGTAAGAATTGCCGCAAGCTGGGCGCGGGTAAGACTGTAATCGGGTCCGAATTTGCTGTTTCCAATTCCTTTTATAAGTCCGAGAGCGTTCGCGGCGAACACGTTGTAATCCGTCGTGTCTGTGAATGCGCTCCAATCAATTTCCGCGCCTTTTTCGCTGAGAAGAGCAGAAATGCTCTTGCCGCTTGCCTCGGTAATAAGGTTTATAAACAGCTCTGCAACGTCCGCGCGGCTTACCTCAGAGGTGTAGTTCTTCTGGAGATTTTCAGGAACGAGCCCAAGCTCTATTGCCGCCGAAACTTCTTCGACAGCCCACGACGACGGCGTTTCCTCCGTAGTGCCGTCACTCTCGGTGGTGCCGGAGAGTGCCGTTCCGTTCACATAGAGCGTATAGCCGTTTGAGATCACGTTTGCTGCCGAGCCGGTGAAGGAGGAGATATAGGTATCTGCGGTGAGCACCCATTTAGAAGTGCTGTCGAGCGTAACGCTGACCTTTCCGACGGAGCTTGACACGCTTGTTCCCTTGCCGTTTGTGATACTGCCGCTGATTGCGCCGGTATAAACAGAGCCGTCAGCGAGGCTCATTGTGAGCGTGGAATCGCTTCCGACGAGGATAGTACCCTCGAGAGTCTGAGCGTCGGCATTAAGGGCGGCGATATTGCTTCCTCCGCTCCAGCCGTCGTCGCAGACGGAGAGAAGCACATTGTCAGCATCGTTGTTCACGATGTCAACGCCTGACAGCGTGATGACTGCGTTGGTGTTGGTAACATGGAAAACGTGACCGTTATTGCTTGTCAGCGTGCCGCCGGTCATAGCGAAGTGGGATGAGCCGCTGTCGGCGTCGCCGGACATCGACTGGTAGATCATGATCGTATCATAGAAGGTCGCGTTGCCGTTCAAGGCGTTGTTCGTCGCGGTCAGATCGCAGTCTGTAAGCTCGATGGAGCCGGTGCCTTCGATGCAGACGCCCTCTGATTTATTGGAAACAAGAGTCGCGTTCGATACCTTTACGTCTGCTGTTGAATAGATCGCCGGCGAGCCAAGACCGTTCGATGTGTATGTTCCGCCGTCAACCGTTACCCATCCGCCGCCCCGGTCAGTCCTTATGGGTGCAGACGAGCCGCCGGAGGTGGTAATTGTCAGATTGGTCGCATTCGTAGTGCCGCCGTAGGTCGTCATTATGCCGCCGGAGCCGCTTCCGGTTGTGGTGATGACCGTGTCGGAGATGTTTACCGTCGTACCGTCGCCCGTTGCGTTAGTTGAGCCGCTGTTTGCGCCGTAGGAGAATACGCCGTTCGCGCCTGCGGCAGTTGTGGTGATCGTGCCGCCCGAAATATTCGCCGTTCCGCCGCCCTTAACCATCACGCCGGAGTTGATTCCATAGAAGCTGTAATTATCCGAAGCGGATGTTCCGCCGGATTTTGTGACCGTCGGGCTTGTGATCGTGACCGTGCCGGTGGTATTTATAAGAAGCGCGTTCTCATCGGCGGAGGTCGAGGTATATGTTTTTCCGCTCTCGGTAGTCGATGAGGTTATGGTATTGGCGCCTGACCACGAAACCGAGCTTGAGCTGCCTCCTCCCGGAGGCGCGGCAAATGCGCCCGCCGCCATTGAGGCGCAGAGGGCGATTGCGGATAAAATGCTGATTGCTTTCCTTGCGATTTTCATATTGTTTTCCTCCTGTTATTTTATGTTATCCGGGTTTGGCTCCCCTAAGGGATGCTCGCCGGGCATTTCTATTGTCGGCATTTCGGGTCGCTCTCCCATAGGCGGCTCACCGAACTCCGGCTCTTCCTGCATCTCCGGACTTTCACCAAATTCATTCGCCGGATTCGGCATCTCCGGTCTCTCACCCATTGGCTCCTCCGGGATTTCGGGTCGCTCTCCCATAGGCGGCTCCGCTGCGTTTTCTTGTAGGGGCTCTTCTCCGTGCCCGCCCATCGGCGTCTCCGGCGTCTCCGGTCTCTCTCCCATCTGAGGCTCCTCCGTGCTCTCTTGTAGGGGTTCTTCTCCGTACCCGCCCATAGGCTCAGGCGGGTTTTCCTCGGTGAAGCGCTCAAAAGCGAGCCTGCCGCCGCTCATTTCGAGCCTTTCCGCCTCACTCCGCTCATCGCGGCTTACCTCAAAGGTGTGAACCTCAGTGCTTTCGTCCACCGCCTCGCGGACTGCGCTTTCAATTTTCTCCGCCGCTCCGCTGTCCGAGGTAACTCCGGCGATGACCGGCTCAGAAGGCTCATCCTTCTTCATATGTGTGACGGCATCCTTCACGGCGTCGTCCATTTTTTTGCCCCGTATATCTTTTTCAAGCTCCAGAGCTATATCTCCAGACTTGTCGTTCATCGGCTTTACTCCGATTACTCTGCCGAGGTGGTTTACGGATACCTCAACGCTCGTCTCACCCACATCGAGGGAGACGTACTCCGCGGCATCCACGCTCAAATATGCGTAAGAGCCGCCGAGCAGCGCAAGCGCTATCACCGCCGCCGCAGCAGAGCGAAGCCAGGGGCTTCGGCGTTTACGGACTGAAAATTCTATCGTATCTCCGACCTCGCATCGGAGCGTGGTGGTATCGAAAACGCCGTCCTCACGCAGGACTGCGGCAAGACCGCCGCGCTTTTCAAGCACTATCGCTTTCATCCGTTTTCCTCCTTAACATAGGATAAGTACGACGCAAGTATCGGAAAATCTCCGTCAAGTATCTCCGCCGAGGCGATTATATATTTCCTGTGGCGGTCGAGTATCTTACGGACAACGCCGCTTTTTTCGCTGAGCTCCTTAACGGGAAGAAGCCTTCTGAGCCTCATCGCCGCCATCAGAATCACGCTTGCGACGAGCGTTCTTATAGCTGTGCCGCAGCTTCGCTTCGTCTTTTCCGCCTTTGGGGAAGCCTCCGCAAGGTCGAAGAACGAAAAGCCGTACTCCGAAAGAATCTCCTGCATTTCCGCGATCTCCTCATGGGCCTTTGCGCCGGAGTCGTCAGCCATTGACACCTCGGCGACCCTTTGGCGAACGCTGAGTTCAAGCGCGCCCGACTCGTCCTCCTCAAGCTCGCCCTCAAAGGCGGCGGGTCGGACAGTCAGCTCTGCGCTGTGCCGTCCCTCGCTCCTCATATAATCCGTGAGCCTGCGGCGAATGACCACCGAGGCGATGGAGCGAAACGAGCCCTTCTCGCCGTCGAAGCCTTCGACCGCCTCATTGAACGCCATAAGCGCTATCGACCACTCATCGTCCGACTCCGTTATAAATCTGCCGCACGTTCTTGACGCGAGAGTGAGGATCCATCTTTTATTCTCCCGGACAAGCTCCTCAAAGTCGAGTCCACTGTAATTTGCGCCGAGCACAAGCTCCATTATCGTCACCGCCTTCCTTGTTTTTCCTAAATAATAAGGTCAGCGCCTTAAACGGGGCTTAATTTGCTATTATTTTATTCGGTAAAGCCGAGAAATTTTTCGGGGTCGAAAAAAGTTTTTGCAGCGACCCCATTTTTTGCGCCGCTCTCTGCGAATCAATAGGCAGAAGGAAAAAATTCCTCGAAAATCAAAACGAAAGGCGGTAAATAAAATGAAAAAAACAGTTATTAAATCAGCGGCGGCAGTAGGTGTTTGCCTCGCGCTCGCAGTCGGAGCGGTTTCAGTCGGAGCGGCAGGCTTCGGACGCGCATTAAATAATGAGAAGCAGCCGGAGGCTTTCGACGGCGCTCCCCAGCAGGAGATGCAGCTTAACTGCCAGCAGCCCGGCGGTATGCAAACACAGTTCGCGGGTCAGCAGCAGCCGGGCGGTCAGCCGATGGACTTCGGCGGAATGCAGATGCAGCCGGGCGGAGGCTTCGGAATGCAGCCTATGACGCCAAATCAGCAGATGGGCGGCTTCGGTCAGGACTCCCAGCTCCCCGCTATGCCAAGCGACAACGGCGGCTTTGGTCAGGACTCCCAGCTCCCCGCCATGCCGAGCGACAACGGCGGCTTCAATCAGAACAGCCGGCTTCCCGCAATGCCGGGCGACAACGGCAGCTTAAATCAGAACTCCCAGCTCCCTGCTATGCCGAGCGATAACGGCGGCTTCAATCAGAACTCCCAGCTCCCCGCTATGCCGAGCGATAACGGCGGCTTCGGTCAGAACAGCCAGCTCCCCACTATGCCGGGTGAAAACGGCGGCTTCAATCAGAACTCCCAGCTCCCCGCTATGCCGGGTCAGCAGAACGTCGCGGTGCAGTCCTCCGCATCCGAGGCAGGTGAGGTTGTCGAGGGCGTGACATCGAACAGTGCCATGAACCTCGAGGCGGATTACGCAAACGCAGTCACCTACATGATGACCGACGAGAATAACTCTGTCAAAATAACCGAGTCCGGCACCTACATCGTTACCGGCTCCTGCGCCGACGGCAATATCACAGTCAAAAAGGGCACGACCGGCGTAGTTCTCGTTCTCAAGGATCTCAACCTCGCCTCCTCTACCGGAGCGGCGGTATCTCTCAACAAAGAGAGCGAGGTCAAGGTCATTATTGAAGGTACAGTAACCCTCACCGACAACGAAGACCCCGCCGACGAGGAGTCCACGGACGCCGACGTTGCAGACGCTTACGACGGCGCGGCGCTCAAGGTAAAGGCAAACAGCGCCGCCTATATCGCAGGCTCCGGCACTCTGAACATCGTCGGCAACGCCAAGAACGGCATCAAGGGCGGCGATGACGCGAGCATCGTCATTGACGGCGTTACCCTCAACGTCACCGCTGTAAACGACGGCATCAATGTAAACTATGACCTTGCAATTCTCAGCGGCACCGTCACAGTCTCCGCTTCTGACGATGCGATCCACGCAGACCACATTCTCACCATCGGCGCAGACAGCACAAATCCCACCGTCACAGTCAAGCAGAGCACCGAGGGTCTTGAGGGAACCGTAGTCAACGTTGTGAGCGGTAAAATCACCATCAATTCCTCTGACGACGCAATCAACGCGGCAAATGCCGACGGAGCCTACGAGGGCGTGCTCGGTTATTCCGTGAATGTTACGGGCGGCAGCGTCACGATTATCTCCGGCGGCGACGGCGTTGACTCCAACGGAAACGTAAATCTCATTTCCGGCACTATGAGCATCCGCAGTTCGTCCGTCGGCGGCGAAGCCGGCATCGACTACGACGGCAGCTGTTACATCTCATCCGATTTCGTTCTCAATAATCAGAGCGGCGTATCAGGTCCCGACATGATGGGCGGTATGATGGGCGGTATGCCCGGAGAAATGGGCAGCATGGGTTCCTTCGGCGGTCAGATGGGCGGATTCGGAAGATAAGAAAGAAAAACTCCGTGTATAATAAAAAAAGTCCCGAAATCATACGATTTCGGGACTTTTTGTGTAAGGAAGTCGGATAATACTCCTACTTTAATTATATTCTCTTAAGTATCTCTGCCGTCATCTCAGCGCAGGAAAGCGGCGTATCGTCGTTTGAGGCGATGTCCGCCGTTCTGTAGCCTGCGTCAAGCGCGCCGTTCACGGCATTCTCAATATCGTCCGCCTCGGCGCCGAGACCGAAGGAATATCTGAGCATCATCGCGGCAGAGAGAACGGTCGCTATCGGATTTGCCTTGCCGGTACCGGCAATATCCGGCGCAGAGCCGTGTATCGGCTCATAGAGTCCGCGCGTTCCGTCGCCTAAAGAAGCGGAAGGCAGAAGGCCGATCGAGCCGGTGATCTGACTTGCCTCGTCGGAGAGGATATCGCCGAACATATTCGTCGTTACAAGCACGTCGAACTGGCTCGGGTCGCGCACAAGCTGCATCGCGGTGTTATCCACGAGCATATCCCTTACCTCAACGCCCTCGTATTCAGCCGCGATACGGTGAACAGTCTCGCGCCAAAGGCGGCTCGTTTCAAGCACGTTCGCCTTGTCCACGCTGATGACCTTGCCTCTGCGCTTCTGAGCCGCGCCCATTGCGACGCGGGCGATGCGCTCGATCTCCATTACGGAATACGCCTCGGTGTCATAGGCCTCCGCGCCGTACTTTCCCTCTCTCCTGCCGCGCTCTCCGAAGTAAATACCCCCGGTCAGCTCGCGCACCATCAGCAGGTCGAAGCCTTTTTCCACGATATCGGCTCTGAGCGGACATTTGCCGCTGAGCGCCTTGTAAAGCCGGGCGGGGCGGAGATTTGTATATAGTCCGAGCGCCGCGCGAAGGCCGAGAAGCGCCCTTTCCGGTCGGATATTTCCGGGAAGCGTATCCCATTTCGGTCCGCCGACAGCTCCGAGAAGTACGCTGTCGGAGTTGAGGCAGCCATCTACGGTTTCCTTCGGAAGCGGCTCGCCGGTCGCGTCGATTGCGCACCCTCCGGCAAGGTATGACGCGAAATTGAAAGTATGACCGTACTTTTCCCCTATCTTTTCAAGTACGGCAACGGCGGAATCTACGATCTCAGGCCCGATCCCGTCGCCCTTGACGAGCGCGACATTGTATTCCATCACTTGTTACCTCTGTTTCTGAGATACGGCAGCAGACCGCCGTTTTCGATTATGACGTTTATAAACTCCGGAAAAGGATTTGCCTTGAAGCTCTCGCCCGTAGTTTTGTCAGTTATAATTCCGGTCGCAAAATCGACGGAAACGACGTCGCCGGATTTTATTTTTTCAGCAGCCTCCGGGCACTCGAGGATCGGAAAGCCGATATTTATTGAGTTGCGGTAAAAAATACGCGCAAAGGACGCCGCGATAACGCAGCTTATGCCGCTTGCCTTGATAGCGATCGGAGCGTGCTCGCGGCTTGAGCCGCAGCCGAAGTTCCAGCCGCCGACCATGATATCTCCGGGCTGAACCTTACCGGCAAATGAGACGTCGATGTCCTCCATGCAGTGCTTTTTCAGCTCGTCAGGACTCGGATTGTTCAGATAACGCGCGGGGATTATAACGTCGGTATCGATATTATCGCCGTATTTGAATACTTTTCCTGTGATCATTTCTGCGCCTCCTTAAATGTCCTCGGGGCTTGCAAGCACGCCCATGACGGCGCTCGCCGCCGCGACCGCGGGAGATGCGAGGATTACCTCGCTGCCGACGTGACCCATTCTGCCGACAAAGTTGCGGTTAGTCGTCGAAACAGCCCTCTCACCGTCCGCCATACAGCCCATATGTCCGCCGAGGCACGGCCCGCAGGTCGGCGTCGAGAACGCGCAGCCCGCTTCGAGGAAGATCTCGGTCAGTCCTTCTTTGAGGCACTGCATACTCACCTGCTGTGTCGCGGGGATCACGATACAGCGTATGCCCGGCGCGACCTTGCGTCCTTTAAGAATATCGGCGGCTATACGCAGGTCGGAAATGCGGCCGTTCGTGCAGGAGCCGATCACTACCTGGTCGATCTTCATGCCCTTGACCTCGTCTATCGTGCGGGTGTTTGAAGGCAGGTGCGGAAGCGACACAGTCAGTCTGAGCGACGAGAGATCGATCTCAACAACGCTCTCATACTCCGCGTCATCGTCCGCCTCGTATTTCTTCCACGCCCGGTCTACCCTGCCGCCGACGTACTCGACGGTCTTTTCGTCAACGGGGAATATCCCGTTCTTTCCGCCTGCCTCGATAGCCATATTGGCAATCGTGAAGCGGTCGTCCATACTGAGCTCTCCGACCCCTTCGCCGGTGAACTCGAGCGATTTATAAAGCGCGCCGTCAACTCCGATAAGTCCGATAAGGTGCAGAATAACGTCCTTGCCGGAAACAAATTTCGGCATTTTCCCGGTCAGCACGACCTTTATCGCAGACGGAACCTTGAACCAGTTCTCGCCCGAAGCCATACCCGCCGCCATATCGGTCGAGCCAACGCCGGTAGAGAACGCGCCGAGCGCGCCGTAAGTGCAGGTATGGCTGTCGGCTCCGATCACAAGCTCTCCCGGGGCGACTAAGCCCTTCTCGGGAAGAAGCGCGTGCTCAATGCCCGCCTGACCGACGTCGTATATGTGCGTTATATTATGTTCAGATGCAAATTCTCTCGCCTTTTTGCACAGCTCAGCGGATTTTATATCCTTGCATGGCGTGTAATGGTCGAGAACTATCGCGATTTTTTCGTTATTGAAAACGCTCGTGAATCCCGCGACGCGGAAAACGTCAACTGCAACCGGCGTGGTTACGTCGTTGCCGAGAACGAGGTCGAGCTTTGCCTCGATCAGATCTCCGGCTTTTACGGACGGAAGTCCCGCGTGTTCAGCGAGAATCTTCTGAGTCATCGTCATACCCATGATCGTTCCTCCTTAATTTGAGGCGCAGAGCTTATTGATCGCTCGGATATAAGCCTTTATGCTCGCCTCCATAATATCTGTCGAGAGACCGCGGCCCGTATAGTTTTTGCCGCCGGACGTAAGCCTTAGCGTTACGTCTCCGAGAGTGTCCTTGCCCTCTGAGATAGAGTGAATATCGTAAAGCTCGAAGCTGTGCTCCGGCGGATTTACGATATTGTCCATAGCCTTGAAAGCGGCATCGATCGGGCCGTCACCGAGAGCTACGCTCTCGAACTTCTCGCCGTTCTTCCTGAGGCAGACCGTGCAGGTCGCGGTGGTGAAATTCGACGTATGCACGCTGAACCAGTCGAGCTCATAGCCGCTGCCTGACGCCGCAGATTCCTGAACGCTCCTCGAGGTTGCAAGCGCAGTGAGATCGGCGTCTGTAACACTCTTTTTCTTGTCGCACAGAATCTTGAACTGCTCAAAGCACTTCTGAAGCTCGTCGGAGTCGAGGTTATATCCGAGCTCCTTGAGGCGCTCCTCGAGCGCGTGTTTTCCCGAGTGCTTTCCGAGGACTATACTTCCCTGCGGAATGCCGAGCGATTCCGGGGTAAGGATCTCATAGGTCTTTTTGTTTGCGAGAACACCGTGCTGGTGTATGCCGGCCTCATGCGCGAAGGCGTTTTTGCCGACTATCGGCTTGTTCAGCGGAGCGCGCTGACCGATTATATTGTAGATCACTCGGCTCGTGTGATATATCTGCGTAGTGTCGATCCTCGTTTCAAACGGGAACTCGTCGCGGCGGGTGTTAATAGCCATTACAGCCTCCTCGAGCGCAGTATTTCCCGCGCGCTCGCCGAGACCGTTTACAGTACACTCTATCTGCCTTGCGCCGCCAAGAACGCCGGCAAGACTGTTTGCAGTCGCAAGTCCGAGGTCGTTATGACAGTGTACGGAGAAAATCGCTTTATCACTGTTCGGAACGGTATTCCGGAGGTATTCGATCAGCTCCCGCATCTCCTGCGGCGTCGTATAGCCGACTGTATCGGGAATATTGACTGTCGTAGCGCCGGCTGAAATCGCGGCTTCAACTACCCTTGCGAGGAATTCTCTGTCGCTTCTCGTCGCGTCCTCGGCGGAAAATTCGATATTCGAGCAGTATTTCTTCGCGTGAGCGGTCATAGTGCGCGCGGCCTCAAGCACCTCGGCGGGCGACTTTTTAAGCTTATACTGCATATGCAGGTCGCTCGTAGCGATAAAGAGATGTATTCTCGGGTCTGCGGCGTGCTTGACGGCGTCCCACGCAGCGTCTATATCCTTTACGTTTGCTCTCGCAAGCGAAGCGACCGTGCAGTCCTTCACCGTGGAAGCAATGGTGCTGACAGACTCGAAGTCGCCGGGGCTTGAGATCGCAAAGCCGGCCTCGATAACGTCAACGCGCAGCTTTTCGAGGCACTTTGCTACCTCTATCTTCTCTTTGAGATTCATTGAACAACCCGGAGACTGTTCGCCGTCTCTCAGCGTAGTGTCAAATATTGTGATCTTGTCCATTCCGGCACTTCCTTTTAGCAATTTACAGTTGTAAAGTATTTTATTACTTTAAATCGAATTTGTCAACTTTTATTCTGACGCAGAAAAAGCGCCTCTCCGAGCAGGAGAAGCGCTGTGCTTTATGAATTTCTGCCGAGCGCGCGAGCCTTCAATAGCGCGGGATGGTCGGGCTTCTCGCCAGCCTCGGTCACGCCGCCCATAAAAACGCTACCGGAGAAACCGGCTCTTTCAAAGCACTCGATCCAGCCGCCGAGGCCGCTGATCGCTCTCTCCGTCGTTTTCTCGTCCTCGTCGGTCGCGGACGAGAGAAAGTAAACGTCCGTGAACGCGTAGTCGCTCGGGTAAAGGGGATTCATGCGGTCAAGAAGCGTCTTAAGCTGACCGGACATCTCATAATAGTAGATCGGCGTGGCAAATACAAGAACGTTCGCGTTAAGCATCTTCTGACATACCTCGTCAGCGTCGTCGCGGATAACGCAGCGCCCGGTCTTCTGACAGGCGAAGCAGCCGCGGCAGAAATTTATCGTTTTGCCGCGCAGAGATATGAATTCCACGTCGTGACCGGCTTCCTTTGCGCCCTCCGCAAAGCTGAGGGCAAGCGCCTCAGAATTGCTGTTCTTTCTCGGGCTTGTGGAAATAATAAGGACCTTTTTCATTTCTGCCTCCTGTTGAGTTCTTTTTCAATTTTATTGAGAGTGTTGAAAAATCTGTATGTCGCAACCGCAGGACCGAAAAGCGGCAGTCCGATGACGTTCCACCAGAACATATGCCGCCACGAGGTGTGCTTTCCCTCTATGCCGAGCTCGATTGCCTTGGCTTTCAGCTCCTCGGCTATCCTCGCCATCCAGACGAGCGTATAGATAAACATCGTCGGTATTCCCAAGAGGTACGCCTGCCAGTAGGGCATTATCTTATGCCCGAGGATATATTCGATCTCATCCTGCAAGCCGCCGAACGGCATATAAAGCAGGAAAAATA
Source organism: Oscillospiraceae bacterium (assembly GCA_017412765.1). Lineage (GTDB taxonomy): Bacteria > Bacillota > Clostridia > Oscillospirales > Oscillospiraceae > RUG626. The sequence goes on from JAFPWN010000002.1 coordinate 20,911, forward strand.
AGCCTGCTGTGAAGAAGTCAATAAACCCGAGAAGAAACCCCGGCCGCGACGTATGTTTGAAGGTCATTTCAGAATAATCCTGTCTGCTCGTAGTTCTCCGGAAAGTCATTCATATACGCAAAGCACTCCTCCGGAGTTGAAATAATAGCATTTCTGCCGCAATAATCTTTAAATATCCTCATAAGTCTGCCTGAATTCGGACTCGGCAGCTCGTAAGCATTTCCGTACTCCCGGATATACCTCTCCTTCAGACCTGGAAAGTGTCTGTCAAGAGCGTCATAGTAGTATTCACGGTCGCCGTCGCGCAGGGTAAGTCCCATGCCGAATGAGATAATGCCTTTGACGCCTGCGTCACCGCAGGCACGGAGCAAGGACGTGATGTTATCTTCCGTATCGTTTATGTACGGAAGTATCGGGCTCAGCCATACGACCGTCGGTATTCCCCTTTTTCGCATCTCATGCAGAACTTCTATCCGTCTCTCCGTAGTGCAGACGTTCGGCTCGATTATGCGGCAGAGGGCTTCGTCATAAGTAGTCAGCGTTATCTCGACAACGCATTTTGCGCTGCGGTTGATGCTGTCAAGAAGGTCGATATCGCGGAGAATGAGATCGGATTTAGTCTGTATCGCCGCGCCGAAGCCGTACTTTTCGATAATTTCAAGGCAGCGGCGCGTCAGCTTCAGTTCTTTTTCGCAGTGCATATAAGGGTCGGACATTGAGCCGGTGCCGATCATGCATCTTCTGCGCTTTGCTTTCAGCGCTTTTTCAAGCAGCTCGGGCGCGTTACGCTTGACTTCAATATCCTCAAACCGATGATTGAAGCCGTAACACAGGCTTCTGCTGTCGCAGTAAATGCAGCCGTGAGTGCAGCCGCGGTATATGTTGATCCCGTTTTTAGATGACAGTATTCCTTTAGCCTCGACAAAGTGCATAACATCACCGCCGCAAACTATGATAAATAATTATATCATCAGAAATAAAGAATTTCAATAAAATCGGCGGTTTTACGCGCTGTAATTCTGATGTCAGTCCCTCTGGCATAACCTTTATCTGCACGGAGAAATCCGACGTCATTCGGTCTTATAAGCTCCCGCACTCTCGCTCTCTTCACGGAGAGCAAGTTTTTTTATATATTCAAGGTTATCTATCGGCAGGCTCACGCTGCGCCCCTCCCAGGCAGAGAGATACGCGGCGTTTATCAGCATCAGCGTATCTGCTCCCTCTGCGCCGGGGGAAATGAGGGCCTCCCCGCCTTTTATTGCTGAGGCAAAGTTTCTAAGCATTTTCTCATAGGCTTTTCCATCGTCGCAGAAGGAAAAGCTCTCGGACGATTCCGATAGTTCCTGTCTTGCAGTGACAAGCGCTCTCTTAGAGTATTCGCGGGTATCCTCGCTGAGCCTGGTGATGGTCAGAGTATCTCCTTCGAGCAGAATTCTCCCCCTTGTGCCGACGATCTCAAGCCGTTCGGTGACTGTTCCCTCGCCGGTAGAGAGTATAAATGTCCCGGAAACATTATCGGGATAGCTCATAACTATTGTTGATTCGTCGTCCACGGAAAAAGAGTTGTATTTTCCAAAGGGTATGCGGGCGAATATCGACTCCGGCATACCGAAGAGCCATATCCATAGGTCGAGAATATGGTGTCCCTGGTTTATGAGAGCTCCGCCGCCCTCGCCCCTCCAGCTGCTTCTCCACGAGGCTGACGAGTGGTAGTACTCTGTGCGGAAAAAGCAGGTGTGGATGAGACTGATCCTTGTAAGCTTTCCGATCTCGCCGCTCAGAAGCAGCTCTTTGATCTTTATATGCTTCGCGTAGGTTCGCTGGTGGCACATAATCGCATAGATCCTCCCGGTCTTTTCAGCCACCTCCGCCATTCTGATCGCGTCCGCCGCTGCAACACCCGCCGGCTTGTCGCACATAACGTGCGCGCCGGACTCCAGCGCCCTAATCGTCATCGCCGGATGCAGCTGGTGCGGTGTAACCACGAGCACTGCGTCAAACTCATCCCGGTGCTCATACAGCTCATCCTCGCTGCCGCAGACCCTTACAGCCTTGCGGAGCGCTCCTGCCGCCCAGTCTCTTGCCGTCTCGCTGTGACAGCAGACGGCAGTAAGCTCAAGGCCGTCAACTGCGCCGGAGTCTATCAGCTCGGCGTATCTGCGTCCCATAGCACCTGTGCCGATAACGGCGCATCGTATTCTGTCATTCTGAGCTTTCATTTTACCTCCTGCGTATCCCACGGCATCCTGCGGGAGCTTATCTTATCCCACGGCGACCTCTCCGCCTCTTTAATAAGCGCCCAGAAATACGCGTCTCTCAGCGCGTCTTTGAAATCGTATGGCTCCGGGCCGCCGCGCAGGTATTCTCCCATGTCCATGAGCATCGAAGAAACAGCAAACTCATCCTGCGTGCTGTCAAGGCGCAGACCGGGTCCGCGGTCAGCAGGATCTGCAAATAAATACCTCGAAGCTAAAGCCCGATATTTTTCCGGAACAGTCGCCGCCAGCCGCTTTTGCTTAGGAATGTTCTCACTGTCTAAATATAGTATCGTATCGTCGCTCCACTCGCCCCTGTCGCACCTCAGCGTCAGATGTCTTGATCTGATGAACGAGCGGTACTGTACCCCGGAAAAATCGTAGACAGCTCGCTTTCCGGAAGAGAATACTATGTACAATACAGTGTGCTGTTTCTCGGCTAAATGCCCATCGGTCACGGGACCAAGTCTGGAATCCGTCTCGACTATTGGAAAGGCGGCTGTCTCCCCGCGAACGGTATATGCCTCGTCCTGTACGAGAAACAGTCTGCGTATAAGGCTCGCCGCGTGGTAATCGTGGGCGACGGAAAGATAGAGCGTCTGCGGCGTGCCTAAAAGCCCGCTGTCCAGCGCGTAAAGCCCCTCTGTTAAAGAGGGATACCGCAGGTACTGCTCGCAGAAAATTATTCTGAGCCTCTCGGCTTCACGTGCGTTCCAAAGCTCAAGAAGCTCATCGCCGCTTGTCCCCGCCGGTGTCTCCGCAAGAACGGCATATCCCCGCCTTGCCCAAAGGCAGGCGGTTTTAGCTATGGAATCCTTGTTTACGGCAATAACAACAAAGTCCGGTCTGAAGCTCTCTGCCTCATCAGAAGAAACTGTGGCCATCGTGCCGGTCTTTATTCTCATAAGCTCAGCCTTCTCATCGGAGCGGCAGAGAAACAGCGCCTCGAAAAGCTCGGGATTTCCTGCCGCGATCCTGCCGTAAAGCTCCGCCCGATAACCAGAGCCGACGATCAGAAATCTCAGTTTATTCATAGGAAAAGCGCATCCCCCACTTCCGGCGTACGTCGTCCATAAGGCGCATCAATGCGACGCTCTGCTCAGGAGAGTGAATTTTGCTGTGGGTTCTCCCCTCTTTAACGCAGTTTGTCGCCTCGCGTATCTCATACTCAAAGCCGTTTATCTCCGGCCTGCACTCTATCGAGAACTCTTCGCCGCAGTTTGGGCGAACCGTCATCTTATAGGCGCCCTGAAAGTCCGGGATATATATCGCCGCCTCGTCAAAGAACAGAGCTGCCCGCCGCTCGATCTGCATTCCGATAGTCTGCACCGACTGCGCGGTTTTTCCGCCCGGATATACAAGCTGCAGGGCGCTGAACTCGTCCGTGCCGAACTCATTCATCCTTACAAAGGAATCAAAAGACTCAGGATTCGAGCCCATAATCATATTGAGAAAGCCGAGATTGTAAATGCCGATATCCAGAAGCGCGCCGCCGCCCAGATCGGATCTGAACTTGCGCTCCCGCCTTGCACCCGCAGCTGTGAAGCCGTATTCACAGCGGGCGTGTCGAAGCTCGCCGTAGCGCCTGTCGGAGACGATATCCAGTATTCTGCCGTAAAGCGGCAGAAAGCGGGTCCACAATCCCTCCATAAGAAAAACTCCCCGCTCGTCTGCAAGCTTATAAAGCCTCTCCGCCGCCTCAGCGTTCGTTGTAAAAGGCTTTTCGCACAGAACGTGCTTGCGCGCGCCAATGCAGGCAAGTGTGTTCTCCTCGTGCAAACTATTCGGTGTCGCGATATAAACCGCGTCAACCTCGTCATCGGAAAGAAGCTCCTCATAGCTGCCATAAGCTTTTGCGATACCGCAGCTCTCTGCAAATGCTCTCGCCTTTTCAATGCTCCGGGAGCCGACGGCGGCAAGACTTTCGCCCTCTTCGCCCATAGCGTTTACGGTCCTCGCAAATTTTGACGCGATATTACCCGTTCCCAATATGCCCCATTTCACATTATCGCTCTCCCTTGCCTTAACTGCTTTTCACCGTCTCTTCGATTATATATCGCATGGAGTTAAGATCCATCGCCCCCGGCACATAACCATAGACGTTACCCTCAGCGTCGATCATAAAGGTCGTCGGTATGGCGCTGATGCCGTAGGCCATCATCAGCTCGCCGGTAGAGTCCATAAGCACCGGATAGGTGTATCCGTTTTCATCAAGAAAGTCCCTTATCTCTTCCTCGCTGCCCTCGCCGTTGAAGCCAGGTGTTGCGACGGAGAGTATAACCGCAATCTCACTGTCTGCCCCGTACTCCTCGTAAAGCTTCTGGATATCCGGCATCTCGCTCCTGCACGGCGGGCACCATGTAGCCCAGAAGTTCAGAAAAATAACGCGGCCTCTGTAATCCTCAAGCTTATGTGTCGCGCCGTACTGATCGAGAAGCTCAAAGTCCACTGCCGGAACAGTCTGCCGATCAGCGACTTCTTCATTCTCCTCAGGCGCCGCAGCCTCCTCAGTATCAGGAGCAGGAGCTTCGTTCGTCTCATCGGGCTGCTCTGAAGCCTCCGCCGCCGTTTCCGTTTCGCGCGTTGAAACTCGGGCAAGAAAGCCCGTCACGCTGTTCATATATCCCGTAACCATAAGAAGCCCCATCAAGATAAGAAGAACGCCGCCGATTTTAGCCGTGTAGCGTACAACTCCGCGGTGCTTTTTTATAAGCTCCAAAAGCCCGGTAGTAAATACACCCAGCAACAGAAAGGGTATCGAAAAGCCGAGGGTATAGAGTGCCAGCAGGAGATATCCCCCTGCCCTGTCGGACGTTCCTGCCGCCATAAGGAGAACGCTTGAAAGCGCAGGCCCCACGCATGGAGTCCAGGCAAAGCTGAACAAAAAGCCCATTATGAGAGCAGCAAGCGGCGACATAGCCATTCTGTCAATTGTGAAAGGCAGCCGCTTTTCTTCACTGAGGAGTCCCCTGCCGCCGAATGCTCCGAGCTGATACAGCCCGAAAAGAATAACGATCACCCCGCCTATTCTGGCAAAAAGAACCCTGTTTCTGCCGAAAATGCTGCCGATCAGCGACATTCCGAGCCCGAGAAGGAATATTGCGAAGCTGACGCCTATCACAAAAAATAGCGTATTCAGAAATACTCTGCCCTGTCTTTTTGCCGCGCTCTCATCTTCCGCAGGCGCTCCGCCGGAGAGATATCCGAGGTACAGAGGGATAATCGGCAGAACGCATGGTGAAAAGAAGCTTAGAAGTCCCTGTATAAAGACCGCAAAACCCGAAATGCCGGCTGAAATATTAATGCTCAAGGCCCATTTTCACCTCCTGCGCCGCCTCACCTTGACGACGGTTTTCTGAACATGAATTTTCTGACTGCGTTGATGCCCAGCTTATATGGCAGCGGCCGCAGCGCTCTGTCCGCCTCCCTGAGCTTTTCGCGTATCGGAATATTCTGCGGACAGTGCTTTTCGCATTTTCCGCACTGTATGCACTGTGTGGCGAAGGCCGGCTCCTTAGTCAGTCCGACGGTCTGAGCATACTGGAAGCGGCCGGCAGACTTTGACTCTATGTACATGGCGTTATAGCAGCGGAAGGCTCCGGGTATATCCACGCCCTTTGGACACGGCATGCAGTACCTGCACCCGGTACAGCCGACCTTCTCCTTTTCCCTGATCATTGATGAGATCTCAGCGACGGTTTTATAATCATCCTCTGTGAATTCTCCCGCCTTCGCCTCCGAGGCGATCCGGCAGTTTTCCTGCACCATATCTATGGAGTTCATGCCGGAAAGCACCACCGTCACCTCCGGCTGATTGTAGAGCCAGCGAAAGCCCCACTCCGCCGCCGACCAGCCGCGGGAGCTGTTCTTTACGACTCTCTTTGCACCATCCGGCAGCATATTGACGAGCTTGCCGCCCCTCAGCGGCTCCATGATAACTACGGGGATGCCCTTCGCGGCGGCGGCTCTCAGTCCGTCAACTCCGGCCTGTGCGTACTCGTCAAAGTAGTTGTACTGTATCTGGCAGATATCCCAGCTGTAGTCGTTCAGTATCGTGAGGAAGTTTTCGGTATTCCCGTGATAGGAAAACCCGATGTTTCTGATGGCGCCGCAGCGTTTTTTCTCCTCTATCCAGTCGATTATGCCGACGCTCTTGAGCTTTTCCCACATGGCGACGTCCGTGACATGGTGCATGAGATAGTAGTCAACGTGGTCCGTGCGGAGCCGGGCAAGCTCCTCATTGAAATATCTGTCAATGGCGGCTGCGCTGCCGATAAGGTACTGCGGAAGCTTCGTCGCGATGTTCACCTTGTCCCGGATGCCGTTGCGCTCGAAGATTTCGCCGATTGCCGCCTCACTGCCGGGATAGATGTATGCCGTGTCAAAGTAGTTGACACCGGCGTCAAAAGCGGTCATGATCTCCCTCTCCGCCTTTTCAATATCGATTCCTCCGCCTTTCTTTGTAAAACGCATACAGCCGAAGCCGAGGATCGAAAGCTCGCTGCCTGTTTTATCTTTCCTGTACTGCATTCTTTCCACCTCCATAACGTGTCGCTGCCGATATAAAAAATTGCAGGATCTCCAACCGTTATAAGTTGAATCCTGCACTCTATCTTATTGTATAATACCATCTTCCAGTCAAATCTTCAAGGGGAATATGAGAAAAATATTCGCCGCAGCGGAGCTCGGCAAGATCGATCTTATGAGAATTAAAAAGCGCTGAGAAACGCCTCTCAACGATCGCCTGCTCCATACAGTTTTTTTGCATTGTTTTTTCCAATTTCTTTGACAATTTACCGGAATAATTTTAATATTCTAACAACAATTCCTCCTGCATAAGCTTATTTGCAGGAGGGATAAATCATGAATATTTTTGAAAAAGCTCTAAATTGTTTTAAATCACTAAAAACCAAGGAAAAGCGCACTCTGCTTGGGATTACTGCCGCACTATGTGCAGTAGCGCTTATCACTTTCGCAGATACGCCCAGATTCATCGCGGCTTCGGCGGCGAAGAAACAGCTTCCGATCTATTGCGTCGAGCGCGATCAGAAAATGATCTCCATATCCTTCGACGCGGCATGGGGTAATGAGGACACCCAAACGCTGATCGATACACTTGCAAAGTACAACGTAAAGGCTACGTTCTTTGTCATCGGGCAGTGGGCGGAAAAATACCCCGAAAGCGTCAAGGCTCTATCGGACGCCGGGCATGAGGTCATGAATCACTCGAACGATCACGCCCACTTCAACTCACTTTCAACTGATGAGATAATCTCAAACCTCAAGGCGGCAAACGACAGGATCGAGGCTGTCACCGGCGTTCGACCTACCCTATTCCGTCCTCCGTACGGAGAATATGACGATCACGTTATAGCCGCCGTGCGCTCAACGGGCATGGAGCCGATACAGTGGAGCGTTGACTCCCTCGACTGGAAAGACCTCAGCGCAAAGGAAATAACAAAGCGAGTGACGGCAAAGGTCGAGCCCGGCAGCATAGTTCTGTTTCACAACGCCGCAAAGCACACGCCGGAGGCTCTGCCTGCGATACTCGAATACCTGATAAGCGAGGGCTACACGATAGTGCCGATCTCCGAGCTGATCCTTCCGTCGCCTTACACGATAGACCATACCGGCAAACAGATCGCGGCAAAATAATATGCTTGCTGCCACAAACTTCTTGAAGCTTCCGACAAAATCTGCTATAATTTAATTTAATAGGTTCAATATCTTGAACTGACAGTACGATTTTGGAGGAAAAGATATGAAGAAAACGATAGCGCTTATTCTCTCGCTGGTCTTTATTCTCAGCGCGCTCGCAGGCTGTGCCGCCGCGCCGGAAAAGGCCCCCGATAAGCCCGCAGAAAACACCGCTCCGGCGGAAACGCAGAAACCGGAAGAAACAAAGCCTGAGGAAGTCGCTCCGGCAGAGCCTGATACCGCCGCTAAGGACGTTTACTCCGCGGACGGCGACGTTATTTTCGAGGATAACGGCTTCAAGGTAACAACCGCCGGCACGGACATAGACCCCACGGACGCTGAGGAGCCGACGATCATCTGGCTCGACGTTGAGAATAACAGCGAAAAATATCAGTATCTCGGCGTCACCGGCGGCGTGATCAACGGCTACGCGGGCACGGTAGTATTCGGTGACTTCCTGATGGAGGACGGCGAATACTACGGCGCGAGCTACGATTTCGGCACCACTATTCCGTCCGGCACATCGAAAAGAGTAGCTCTCGGTTATTATCCGCTGAGAGTTCCCGGCATCGACGGCGACACGCTCAAGGAGCTCAGGTTCTTATTCACCTGCGCGGAAGATGAGTACACATGGTACGATTATGTTTCCGAGCCCGTTACCATCAGCCTCGGTGAGAAGGTTGAAAACCCGGATATCAAAACACTCGGCAACGTTGTATTTGATAACGAGGATATAACGATCGTTTTCGGCGAGCAGGACTACGATGATTACTGGGGTCCCGAGATCCCGATGTACATTGAGAACAAGACCGATTCCTACGTCGCCGTATTCGCCGACACTGCCGAAGTAGACGGTATCGCCTGCGACTATATGTACGCCGGGGTAAACTTCTCGCCGAAATCCTGCGCTTACACTATGATCAGCTTCGACGGCGAGGCGCGCGAGCTTCTCGGCGTAGAGAATCTCACGATCAATTTTGAATTCACTGCATCCGACAGCATTCAGACCCTCAGCATGGCTCCCACCGTAGCGCTCGACCCCATTACCGCTATCTTCCCCGCGCAGGTTTGGGGCAATTATGAGGTTGACGGCGTTAAATTCGACATCAAGCCGAAGGTCAACAGCCTTGTAACGGTCGAGATTGCTGAGAAAAACGACAGAGGCTTGCTCTTCACCGTCTATGAGACCGCTTCCAAAGAGGCCACCGGATTTGAAGGTGCAGGCGAGCTGTTCGGAATCGGCAAGGTTACCGCGGATAAGCTTCACGAGATGCTCTGCGGCGATATGTCAGGCGCCGACGTCTTCGGCAAGGACGAGGATGGCAACTACTACATCTTCTACCACCCCACCGACGTTCGATTCGACCGGGCAGAAGGCGACGATTGGACAAGCGGCTGGGCTCAGTGGGGTATGCTCCAGGAATGGGCAAACAACGTACCTGATCTTATTGAGCTGAAAAATGATCTCCAGCACGTCAGTTACACCAACTCTGAGGTCGATATTATGCTCGCCCGCGCCGCCTGGGATGATGAAACGACCTACACTCTCACCGGAAACGAGTACGGCACAGTTGAGACCGATAGCTTCGACGCCACTGCTTACATCGATTTCCTTCTCACACATATGTTCTATCTGACCGACGTTGAGGAGATGCCCGAGAGCGATTTCATTTCCGTCAACTTCCCCGAAGAGAAGGTCAGACTTGACTTCTTTGAGGAACCCGGCGGCTACGTCCGTTACGTGACCGAGGATTACGAGCTTCTCTATGCGGCTGCGTGGGAGGACGAAGAGCTCAGCACTATCTCCGTCATCGAGAGCATGTATTACGCAGCTTGCGAAAAGGCAGGACTTAAAGAGGCTGACCACAGCCTCGACGCCTTTGAGGGCGCGTGGTATGAGCAGATCGCCGGTCGCTGCGAGCTGATCGTAGAAAAGACCGTCGTACCGAGCAAGGTCTACGTTACCGTAAGATGGCCGGAGAGCTACAACATCATGAACGTCTGGAATATGACCGCCACTCTTCTCGACGGAAAGCTCGAGTATCATAACGCCGAGTATCAGAAGGTAGAGATCGACGAGGACGGCAATGAGATAACCACCGATATGGACTGGGGTCTCAGCGGAACCATTTCCCTTGACAGCGGCGAGCTTGTCTGGCATAACGATAATTCCGACGATACCGAGGATACGAGATTCATTCACTGATAAATATAGCGAGATCCCCTCAGCGCTTTTTATGCTGAGGGGGTCTTTTCAGTCAATTCTGTCTCCGTTTCCGTAGACCTCGCAGAATCGGGCCGAAAAGCTCGGCTCCTCGCCTGCGGAGTACAAATGCGAAATATCGCCTATTGCGGCTGCGCGAAAGCTTGCGATGCCGGGTCTGCGCTCCTCCGAATACACTGTCGTCACAGAGCTCGGCGCCATCGCCGTTCCGTGCCAAAGTATCATCGGAGAGACGTTCATAAGATGGCTCAGAAGCACGCAGGTAACGCCGAAATGGCAGAAAAAAGCAAGCGTATCTGTATTCGGGCTTACAGCGTTATAATACAGTCCGTTTCTGACGTAGCCATGTTCAGCTAATACTGCGTCAAATTCGCGCGTAACACGCTCATAGGACTCCTTTATCCCCGCCGCCCTGAACACCTCGTTTTCAGCCCAGAGATCGCGCGCAAGCAGTCTTTCGTCCTTCAGCCAGTCCTGCGGAAGCCAGTCCCACGCAACTCCCGGGCGCATATTTCTGTCCTGACGCTCTACCGCGGGGCCGAACTCCCTCAGCCAGTCGCAGGGCGTCGCTTCCCTTTTCATCTTATCAAGCGTCGGAAGTGAGGTCGCCCTTGCCCTGCCCATCGTGGAAACGTAGAAATCGGTAATATCCATCTTCGATAAACGCAGAGAGAGCAGCTCCGCCTCCCTCTGTCCTTTATCGGTAAGCCAGTCGCGCTCGTAGTCAGGGTCTCCGTGGCGTATAAAAAGCAGCTTCATGAATTTCCTTCACCTTATTTTCTATTTATTTGTTTATCTGATCCTTTTAACTTGATTGCGGAACATGCGCGGTGTATTATATCAGCAGAAAGAGAACGGAGAAAAAGAAATGAAAAGATACATCGCATTTGACGTCGAAACGCCGAATCACCTGAACGACCGCATGAGCGCCATCGGTATTACGGTCATTGAGGACGGCGAGATCGTAAACGAATACTACACTCTTGTAAATCCCGATACTTATTTTGACGCCTTTAACGTCGAGTTGACCGGAATAACTCCCGAATCGGTTATTTCAGTTCCGAACTTCCCTGCTCTGTGGGCTGAGATAGAGCCGATCATGGACAGCGGAGTGCTGATAGCGCACAACGCGCCTTTTGATATGTCAGTGCTCGCCAAGTGTCTCAGAGCGTACGATATCGAATGGAAGAGCTGCGCGCCTTACGCCTGCACCTGTCAGATGGGCCGCCGGCTTCTGCACAATCTCCCGAATCACCGGCTCAACACCATAAGCGACTATCTCGGCATAGAGCTTGACCACCACAACGCCGGAAGCGACAGCCGCGCCTGCGCAGAGATCCTGCGGTATTATATGCGCCTCGGCGTCAGTATATCGAAGTTCGAGCGGATCTACGATCTGCGATACGGCAGAACGCTCTCAGGCTCATACAGGTGAGCGTCTTTCAGAAAAGCTCTTTCTTTATTATTTCCAAAACTCTTCTTTCGCGGAGTATCATGTCGGCATATTTGCCGCGGTACTCCGCATCATTTTTTATCGCTTCGTCAAGCGATAGCCACTCCGGCTCAAAGCCCTCCTCGCGCTCGTAATCGTCAAGCCTGCGCTCGCACTGTCCCGCCGTTTCGCAGGTATAGTAGAAATTATCCTGTAAAAAGATGTCGTCTTTCTGACCTCTCAGTGCTCTGTGGACGATTCCGAATGGCTTTACGGACTCCGGCGCGATGAGGCAGCCGGACTCCTCGCCTACCTCACGGGCAAGCGCTTCGAGATGGCTCTCGCCCGGTTCTATTCCTCCGCCCGGGAATTTGCAGAACCCAAGCGATCTTGAGCGCACCATGAGAATTTTGCCGTCGCGAACGATGATCGCTCGAACGGACGGTCTCACAAACCAGTCTGCGCTCTCATCATAGTCGCGCTTGTCCATCGAAAAGAGCTCGCGCATATCAAAGCCCTCGACCGCGGCTCTGACCTCGTTCTGAAAGTAGAGCGTTCCGAGGCAGCATACAGCGCCCTCCCTGCCGGCAAGGTGCCGCGCTATCGAAACGCCGGCGCTTACGGTATCAGCGGCGATCGCCCTTGCGCCGCGCTTGCGAAGCCTGTCACACAGCTCGTTTTTCGCAAGTGCGCGCGGATAATTGAGCGGCACGCAGACAAAAGAGTCCGAAGCGCGCAAAAGCTCCGTGATGATCCCGTCTACGTCCTTGTCCGCCATCACTGCGGCAACGAACACCAACCTCTTTCCGCCCTCCTTTTCAAGAAGGCTGTCCACCGTCGCCCTGCAAGCCTGCGGATTGTGCGCGCCGTCCAGGATAATATCCGGGTCAGAGCTTAACAGCTCAAATCTTCCCCTCCAGCTCATGCGTTCAAGCCCGTCGCGGATCGCCTCGTCGGAAACAAGCCACCCGATATCCGAGAGCGCTCTCAAAGCGGTGATTGCGTTTGCGGCGTTATACGGCTGATAAGCGCCCGCAAGCGGAAGACGGATGTTCTCAAGCCCGTCGTATGAGAAGAGGCATGATCTCATTCCGCTTCCGAGGATACTGAGCCTACTCATGTCGGTTTTAATATACCTCGCGCCCTCAATGCGGCAGCGCTCCGAGATAACGCCCTCCGCCTCATCGGAATTGCCGAAGCTGACGGCAACCGAGCCTCGTTTGATAATCCCCGCCTTTTCGCGCGCTATATCAGTAACAGTGCTTCCCAGCAGCCTTGTGTGGTCAAGACCGATCGCGGTAAAAACGCACACCTCAGGCGACGGAATGACGTTAGTAAAATCGTTTTTGCCGCCGAGACCGCACTCGATCACCGCGATATTGCAGCCCCTGCGCGCAAAGTACGTCAATCCGAGCACTGTCACAAGCTCGAACTCCGAGAGCGGCTCGCTCTCAGCCTCGACAACCGGCTGAAGCTCCGATACGAGCTCAGCAAGGCTGACATCGTCAATATCCGCGCCGTCAACCCTGATCCTCTCGTTAAAGCGCGTAACAAACGGCGAGGTAAAAAGCCCCGTGCAGTATCCGGCAGCCCGAAGCGCGGATTCGATCATAGCCGAGGTCGAGCCTTTGCCGTTCGTTCCCGCAACGTGTACGTATCTCAGCTTCTTTTCCGGTGAGCCGAGCTTTTCAAGGAGCTTCTGAGTTGCCGAGAGCGGTCGCTTTGTGCGAGAAAACGAATGTATATACTTTATTGCTTCATCGTAATTCATATTCTTCACCATAAAAAACGGCGGCGCCATCGGACGCCGCCTGTTTTCAGTTAGCCATAGGATGCGCCTTGTTGTAGACGTCCCTGAGTTCCTTTGAAATTACCTGCGTATAGACCTGAGTAGACGAAATGTCAGCATGTCCCATCATCTCCTGCAGCGCGTGAATGTCCGCGCCGTTTTCAAGCAGATGAGCTGCGAAAGAATGCCGCAGAGTATGCGGAGTTATGTCCTTTTCGATGCCCGCCTTCTCCTGATAGACCTTTATAACCTTCCAGAAGCCCTGCCTCGTCATTCTCATGCCGTTGACGTTTACGAAAAGGGCTGTTTCATCCGGCGAAGCGATCATATTCTCACGCACAGACTCGATATATTCCCTGAGAGCCTTAACAGCCGCGGGATACATCGGAACAAGCCGCTCCCTGCTGTCTGAATGGATACGAAGCATACCTGCGGAGAGGATCGCATCGTCAACGTCAAGATTGATAAGCTCGCTGACCCGAATGCCTGTGGCATAAAGCACCTCAAGCATCGCTTTATCGCGGTATCCCTTCATATCAGTGAGGTCAGGCTGCTTCAGAAGAAGCTCAACCTCCTTGCCGGTGAGTATCTGCGGCAGCTTTTTGACAGTCTTTTCAATGACTACGTCCTTAACGGGATTCGAGCCGCAGTAACCGTTCTCAGCACCAAAAGAGTACAGGGCGCGGAGAGAAGCCGCAGAACGGGAAATCGTAGCCGCGCTCTTGCCGTTGCGGCGAAGCCAATCCATATACGAATTTACAACGGCATTGTCAACTTTTTCGAGATCAGGCCCGCCCGAAAGCTTAAGGTAATCGGAAAACTGGCGGATATCTCTCATATATGAAGCAAAGGTATTGACAGAAGCGTGCTTAACGCTGCTGAGATAAGCGCCGAAAGCGTCATAAAAGCTGAGTTTCGCCAAGACCTTCACCTCTCTTTCTAAATAAATAGCGGCACGGAGAAAAATTCAAGCGCTCCGATTGCAAAAATGATCGCAAACAGAAGCGCCGAGAATTTTATGTATTCTCCAAAACCCGAAGATGATTTTAACTCCGGAATAAATAATTTCTGAATAATACACGATGACGATCTGAGTGCGAAAAAAGCAAAAGTAATAAATACAGAACACGACGCGGCTGATGCCGCAAAGAATATCCAGTACGCAGATCCGAAGCCGAAGAAACCGAGCATATAATAAGCGCACAGAGCAGCGGAGAAGCCACGAAGGACGCTCAAAACCGGGATCAGCAGAACACCGGAAGCAGAAAACCCGAGAAAGAAAGCCGCCAACAGAAAAGCAAGCAGTCCGATAAAAACAGAAATAAATCCTGAAGCAATAAAATCAGAATCACTCGGAATAACCGCTGCGGACGAGAAAAAGCAGACAGCAACACCGAACGCGCTGCCCAGAATAAAAGAACCGATAATGACGGCAAAAAAAGCCAACCCACGAGTACCACAGCTTAAGCGCATGCAAATCACCTCAGCTGAATTATACTGACGCGTGAGCCGGTTTATGTCAATAATTTTTATCCTAATAAATAATAATACAACTGTTTATTTTTTGCAACCGATTTGACCAATTTTTTCAATTTTTGTGAATTATGCCGAAATATTATGTTAACAGCGTTATGTAAACGTATTTTAACTTCCCGAATAAAGATAAGCAAAATCAAGGATTTATAGCAATATTTAGTTTACATATTGTAATATAGCACAACATATAGGTAATCATTCTGTATTTATGTCAACTTCCAAAAATGATAACTCACTGTATTATTCTTATCTTAATATACAATCCGTATTATCTTTTTCGGCGTTTTGTACTATTGCCTTTTCCTGCTCTCCATATTGCGAGCGCCGTTATCGCGGCGATCATTATCGCAAGCGACAGCACCGCTCTGGCAAGTTCCGTTCCGATCGTTCCCCTCTGCATCAGAACTGCGCCGAGAATTACGATCAGGGCAAACGCGGCTGCCGCGCCGCCCGCTATCCTCCCTACCCTCTTCAGAATTTTAACTGTATCTTTGGACATAAAAAATCCTCCCCTTTTTATCCTGTAATAAAGGATATTCAAGGGGAGGCTGTTTATTCTATTTTTATTTTGAGGATTTATCCTCTTCGGAGTCCTTCTGCTTGCCTACGGTGGAAACTCCCCACTTTGCAAGCTCTACGCGAACTCTGTCCTCGCTCGTTTCGATGGTGATGAAGTCATCCTTCATGTCAACGACCTTGCCAACGATACCGCCGATAGTGGTCACGGTGTCGCCGACGGAGATGCTGTTGCGAAGCTCCTCAGCTTCTTTGCGGCGCTTGCGCTCCGGGCGGATCATAAGGAAGTACATGACAGCCACGATAACTACAAGATAGATGATTGTGAAAACCGGGCTTATGGCTGCCGCTTCGCCGTCAGCAGCGGTGGTGGCGCAGCCTGAAAGCGCGAGGGCGAGCATAAGTACGGAGATGAGTACTGCGGTAAATTTCTTCATATTGTTGCCTCCAATGTTTTTTGACTCTCCTATTATACATATTCCCTGCGGATATTGCAAGGATTATTTATTTCATCAGACTCAATGAATACGGCATTTTTTATCCCGAACTCACCCTTTAACGCTTCGATATTCGCTCTTTTCTGACCGACAGCCTGACTTGTTCTTCCTCTTGGCACGATAAATCGCAAGGTTTTTCCCCTGTCGGAATCTGAAACGAGCTTTTTCTCCGCCCGCAGGTATCTGACGTTCTCCGCAAGCTCCCGAAGCGCGGGGTGATACGCGCCTCCGGCGGCATCACCGCCCGACAAATCCTCAGTAGGATTTAGCCCGAAGCGCACGACTGTGATGCCCGCTTTCTCAAATATGTCGAGCAGATCCGCGCCAAGCTCGACCGCTTCCTTAACGCTGTGCTCGCGGTACTCTCCGCTCCGCCACATTTCAAACAGCTCCGTGTCCTTGACTACTACGGTAGGATATATCCTCACGCCGTCCGGTTTAAGCTCGCAAAACCTCCGAGCCGTTGCAACGCTCTTTTGCGGAGTGTCGCCCGGAAGCCCGGTCATCATCTGGAGGATCAGCTCAAAGCCCGCTTCCTTGACGAGCTTTGCCGCTCTCTCCGCGCACTGAGCAGTATGTCCGCGTTTACTGAGAAGCAGAACCTCCTCGTCAAGCGACTGAATACCAAGCTCAACCGTGCGCACGTTGAATCGCTTCAGACGAGCTGTCACGTCCTCGTCTATCGCATCGGGCCTTGTGCTCAGGCGAATGTCGCCTATCTTGCCGCTGAGAATATAAGGCTGCACCGCGCCGAGAAGCTCCTCCTGCATTTCTTTCTCTACTGCCGTAAAGCTTCCGCCGTAGAAAGCGACGGTCTTGTCTGTATCACGGGGAAGAAAGCTCAGCGCCTCCTCTATTATCTCAACCGTTTTTTCGGCGGTCGCAGGCTCGGACTCGCCGGATATGCGCCTCTGGTTACAGAACACGCAATCGTGCGGACAGCCGAGGTGCGGCACAAATATCGGGATGATACTGCGCTTAGGCGTCATTTGAGTATATTGAGCGCCGCTTTCGCGGCCTCCTGTTCAGCGAGCTTTTTTGATTTACCGACTCCCACCGCAAGGGTCTTGCCGTTCAGCACAGCCGCGACAGTAAAGACCTTGGCGTGGTCGGGTCCCTCCTCACCCATCTCATCATAGGTGAGATGCTGACCTGGCTTGCGCTGTACAAGCTCCTGAAGGCGCGTCTTATAATCAACAAGAAGCGCGTTGTCATCTATTACGAAATTTGAAATAATGAGGTCGTTTATTAGTCTGTCGGCCTCGTCATAGCCGGAATCAAGGAATACTGCGGCTATAACCGCCTCCATAGCGTCGGCGCTGATCGACGGGCGGCTGCGCCCGCCTCCCTTCTCCTCACCCTTGCCGAGCAGGAGCTTTTCACCGAGACCGAGCTCTTTTGCCGCCTTGGCGAGATTCTCCTCGCAGACCATCTCCGCGCGCAGGCGCGTCATCTTCCCCTCTGGAAGATTCGGATAGTTTTTATATAAGTACGTTGCAACTGAGAACCCGAGTACGGAGTCTCCGAGAAATTCGAGTCTTTCGTTGCACTCTCCCTCTGATTTATTCTCGTTTGCGTAGGATGAGTGCTTTAGAGCCTTTTTCAAAAGCGACTTATCCTTGAATTTGTAACCGAGCTTTTTTTGAAGCTCCTCCATCCTTATTCCCCTACCTTCATCAGTTCAATGTTTTCCTCGATCGCGCCGCATATGTTATTCTCGGCGCACTTCATCGCCTGATAGACGGCGGAGCGGATATCCTTCGCCTTGCTCGATCCGTGCGCCTTGATAACCGGCTTTGCGATACCGAGAAGCATCGTACCGCCGACCTCAGATGCGTCAAAAAGCTTTTTGAATGCCTTTAACCCGTCCTTGACTATAAGCGCAGCGAGCTTTGTAAAGGCGCTCTTTGTGAAGATACCCTTTATTTCACCCATGGCGAAAATTCCGAGCCCCTCGGCGCCCTTGAGAAGCACGTTTCCTGTAAAGCCGTCCGTCACAAGCACGTCGCAGTCGCCGGTAAAGGCGCCGCGCGCCTCGACGTTTCCGACAAAGTTAATCCTGCCCTCGTCTCCCGCCGCCTTGAGCAGCTTGTACGTCTCGCGCTGAAGCTCAGTGCCCTTCGTTTCCTCCGTGCCGATATTGAGCAGCCCGACTCGCGGACTTTTGATTCCCTTGAGCTTCGACATATAGAAGTGGCCCATATACGCAAACTGGAGAAGATACTCCGGCGTACACTCGGCGTTTGCGCCGCAGTCGAGGAGCAGAAATCCCCCGTCCTTGCCGGGCATAGACATACTGAGAACTGCGCGGCGCACGCCCTTGATGCGCTTGACAAGCAGCGTCGCTCCTGAGAGCAAAGCTCCGGTCGAGCCTGCGGATACCATGGCGTCGGCCTTGCCCTCCTTGAGCATTCTGAGTCCGACGGTCATGGAAGAATCCGGCTTAACGCGGCACGCAGTAGCCGGGTCGTCCTCCATCTCGACTATCTCTGTCGCGTTCATTATCTCAACACCGGCAGGGATCTCGGAATAGCCGAGCTCATTGAGGCATCTTAGTATTTCCTCAGTTTTTCCGGTCAGGACTATCTCACAGGAAAACTCCTTGTTTGCGTCTATCGCGCCCTTTACTATCTCAAGCGGGGCGTTATCACCGCCCATAGCGTCAACGATTATCTTCATTGATTTTCTCCTCTATGATTGCAAGTGCTCTCTCGGAAATGGCGAGATTCTTGTTTCTCTTGCCCTTGACTCTGTGGTCAAGCGGCGTGATTATCCCAAAGTTTACGTTCATCGGCTGAAAATCTCCGACGCTTCCTCCGGAAACGTACAGACTGAGAGCGCCGATAGCAGTCTCCTGCGGGAAATCCATCGGTGAGAGCCCGAGAATCTCTCTCGCGCATTCGATTCCCGCGAGCATGCCGGACGCCGCTGACTCGATATAGCCCTCAACGCCGGTCATCTGACCGGCAAAGCTTATTCTCGGGTCCGATCTGAGTCTGTAATAGCGGTCAAGCAGACGCGGAGAGTCGAGATACGTATTTCTGTGCATAACTCCGTAGCGCACGAATTGAGCGTTCTTAAGCGCTGGGATCATCGTAAAAACGCGCTTCTGCTCAGGAAATTTAAGGTGCGTCTGGAAGCCGACGATATTGTATAGAGTACCGTCGGAATTGTCCATTCTGAGCTGAACTACGGCATACGGCTCTTTCCCCGTCCTCGGATTTACAAGTCCGACGGGCTTCAGCGGCCCGTAGCGCAATGTGTCAATGCCTCGGCGGGCCATGACCTCGACGGGCATACATCCCTCGAAAACGCCGCCGTCGTCAAAGCCGTGAAGCTGCGCCTCCTCAGCAGAGCAAAGCTCCTTTACAAAAGCATCGTACTCCTCGCGCTCCATCGGGCAGTTAACGTAGTCGGCAGTACCCTTGTCATATCTGGAAGCCATCCACGCGGACTCCATGTCAACGCTCTCAAGCGTAACAATCGGCGCGACTGCGTCGAAAAAGTGCAGCCCCTCTCCGCCGGTGAGAGCGGCGATCTTATCCGCCATAGCGCCGTCGGTCAGCGGCCCGGTGGCGATAATCACACGTCCATCGGGAATATCGGTGATCTCATCGCACACAACGGTGATATTCGGGTGATTCTTTATTTTTTCAGTTACCGCTCTCGAAAAGTCATCTCTCGCTACGGCAAGCGCACCGCCTGCCGGAACTTTGTTTTCATCGGCGGCGGTCATGATAACGCTGCCGAGTCTGCGCATCTCCTCTTTGAGAAGTCCGATAGCGTTAGTAAGCTCATCTGAACGGAGTGAATTCGAGCAAACGAGCTCTGCAAAATCGTCCGAAACGTGCGCCGGAGAGTGCTTCTTCGGCTTCATCTCACAGAGTGTGACATTTATTCCGCGCTCGGCAAGCTGCCACGCCGCCTCACAGCCGGCAAGTCCGGCTCCCACAACTGTCACGCCGCTCATTCTGATTTGGTCGACTTGCGTGAGGTCGTTTTCTTCGCGGTCGTGGTCTTTTTGGCGGCAGTCTTTTTTGCCGTTGATTTCTTTGCCGTCTTTTTTGTTTTTTCCGTCTCAGCGGAGGCGTCGGCAGTCGCGGTCTTGCGCTTGTAGCCGCGCTTATCCTCCGGCAGGAATCGGCTGCATTCCTCGTTTATGCAGAAGGGCTTTGACGCGCCGCGCCCGCTGCGCTTAAAGAGCGTCTTTCCGCACTCGGGGCAGTTATCCTTTGTCGGAACGTCCCACGTCATGAAGCCGCAGTCCTTGCCTCTCTCACAGGCATAATATTTATAACCCTTCTGGCTCGTGCGCTGAAGTATGCGGCTGCCGCATTTCGGGCATTTGCCGGGCATCTCAACGACGATAGGCTTCGTGAACGTACACTCAGGAAAACCAGGGCAGGCAAGAAATCTGCCGAATCTGCCGGTTTTGACGACCATCTTTCTTCCACAGACGTCGCATACCTCGTCAGACTCCTCAGCAGGTACCTTGATATACTCGCCCTCAAGAGCCTTTTCCGCGCTTGTGAGCGCGCTGTCGAACGGGCCGTAGAACTCTCTCAGAACTTCCTTCCACGGCTTTTCTCCCTTTTCAACAGAGTCAAGCTCCTCCTCCATACGGGCGGTGAAGCCGATATCTACGATATCCTTGAATCTGTCCTCCATAAGCTTCGTAACGACCTCGCCGAGAGGGGTCGGACGGAGCGCCTTATTCTCCTTTACAACGTATTCGCGGTCTAAAATTGTCGAAACCGTCGGTGCGTAGGTACTCGGACGGCCGACTCCGGACTCCTCCATAGCCTTTACGAGCGTAGCCTCGGTGTACCTTGCGGGAGGCTGGGAGAACTTCTGCTCCTCGATAAACTTTACAAGGCTGAGCTTTTCGCCCTCCTTCAGGTCGGGAAGCGGAATCTCGCGCTCGTCGCTCTCCTCGTCCCTGCCCTCCTCATAAATTGCGGTAAAGCCGGCGAATTTGACGCTTGTGGCGTTTGCGCGGAAAACGTGACCCTTAGCCTCGCAATCGACTGTCACGCTGTCATATATTGCCGGCGACATCTGACTTGCGATAAAGCGGTTCCAGATAAGTCTGTATAGTCTGTACTGCTCGGGAGTAAGGCTCGTTCTGACCTTTTCCGGCGTGAGAAACGGGTCGGATGGTCTGATAGCCTCATGCGCGTCCTGAGCGGAATTTTTGGATTTAAAGCGGCGCGGAGAGCCGGGATAATATTCCTGTCCGTAGCGCGACGATATGAGCTGCCCTGCGGCCTTGAGCGCCTCCTCGGAGATTCTTAGCGAGTCTGTACGCATATAAGTGATAAGACCAACGGTGCCCTCGCCCTCGACGTCAACGCCCTCATAGAGCTGCTGAGCGACGCTCATCGTGCGGCGGGTCGTCATCGAAAGCTTTCTCGACGCCTCCTGCTGAAGAGTGCTCGTTATGAACGGAGGCGCCGGGTTGCGGCTCTTATCCTGCTTCTTTACGGTTTTAACGATAAATTCGGCGTTTTCAAGCTCGCGCTTTACGCTCTCGACCTCGTCGATGCTCTTAAGCTCGCGCTTTTTTCCGTTATAGCTGTAGTATCTTGTCAGAAACTCTACGCTTGCGCCGTTTCTGAGTCTTGCGTCGAGATGCCAGTACTCCTGCGGAACGAAGCTTCTGATCTCGTTTTCTCTGTCTACAACCATTCTCGTTGCGACAGACTGGACTCTGCCGGCGCTCAGTCCGCGGCGGATCTTCTTCCAGAGGAGCGGAGAGAGCTTGTAGCCGACGATGCGGTCAAGAATTCTTCTCGCCTGCTGTGCGTCAACAAGGTCTATGTCGATCTTGCGCGGATGGGTTATGGAATCCTGCACTACGCGCTTTGTTATCTCGTTGAAGGTCACTCTGTAAACCTCGCTGTCCGGAATGCCGAGCAGCTGCTGAAGGTGCCAGCTTATCGCCTCGCCCTCGCGATCCGGGTCGGTCGCGAGATAGACGGTCTTTGCGCTCTTGGCGGACTTTTTCAGGTCAGCGATGGTATCCTCTCTGCCCTTGACCGGGATATACTGCGGCTCGAAGTCGCCCTCGATATCAACTCCCATGGTGCTCTTCGGCAGATCTCGCAGGTGTCCCATCGACGCGACGACCTTATAATCCGGTCCGAGATATTTCATGATAGTCTTAGCCTTGGCAGGCGACTCAACTATAACAAGATTTTTTGCGCTTGGTGCCATTATGATGCCTCACTTATGATATTTTAATATGTGCCGTATATCTCTTTCCTGCGTTCTGAGTAACGTAGCCGCTGATCTCCATCATAGTCAGAGCAGCCAAAACCTCCTCTGCGGGAAGTCCGGTGCGCTCGATCACGGTGTCGATATGGATATTCGGCTCAGTCATTGACTTGATTATAGCGGTTTCCTCAGAGTTTAATTCCTCAGGAGCCACCGATATTTCAATATAATCCTCGTTATCGGGCTTGTCAACCGCTTTTTTCTCCGATTTATGCCTGTTTTTGTTCGTTTCCTCCTCTTTCGGAAGCTCTTCGTCGAGAAGCAGCTTTCTTCCGTATTCATCAAGCTCATAGGTCTTTTTCGGCTTGCCGAGCTTATAAGGGAACTTCAGCAGGTATTCGGAGAGAACGTCCTTGCCGTTAAAAATCGGAGTCGCTCCCTCTCTTATAAGATCGTTGGACCCGCGCGAAACTCTGCTGTCGGCAGAGCCGGGAAGCACGAAAACGTCGCGCCCCTGATCCGCTGCTCTGCGCGCGGTAATAAGCGCGCCGGAGCCTTCCGGAGCCTCAACGACGAGAACTCCTACGGCGAGTCCGCTCATGATCCTGTTTCTTATAGGAAAGTTTCTGCCCTCCGGCTCAGTGCCGGGAGGAAATTCGGAGATAAGGCAGCCGCGGTGGATAACGCTTTCGTACATATCCTCGCTGAATCTCGGATAAACTACGTCGATGCCGTTTCCGAGAACTCCGACCACCTTGCCGCCCGCGCGCATTGCGCCCTTAGCCGCTGCGGAATCTATTCCCCGCGCCAGACCGGTTATGACAAGTCCGCCTCCGCGAGCTATTTCATAGCCGAGCTTTTCGCTCATCATAACGCCGTAGCTTGAGCATTTGCGCGTACCTACTATCGTTATTGCCGCTTCCTCGTCAATGAGCGGAAGTCTGCCCTTGACGTAGAGCACCATCGGCGGGTCGAATATCTGCTTCAGTCTGTGCGGATAAACGCCGTCGGCAAAGGTAATGACGTCTATGTAGTTTTCCTCACAGTCCCCGAGTATCTTATTGACGCGCGCCATCCCCTTGTCAAGGATCGGAGCGCAGTCAAAATCGAATGAATTGAGATCTTCCTCTCTTGTAAAATAGACCTTTTCCGGACTTCCGAAATAGTCAATAAGAGCATACCTGTTGGAAAGCGAGATCCCCCGCTTTTCCGCGAGCCATATCCAGTATTTCAGCTCTGCCATGCTCTCATCTCCCTAAAGATTATCCTTTGTCATTTCCCACATGAGTATCGCCGCCGCAACAGAGGCGTTCAGCGACTCACAGTACGGCGTCATAGGTATTATAATCGTTCCGTCGCAGAAAGAGATCATCTCCCGCGTGAGTCCTCTGCCCTCGTTGCCAACGGCAACGGCGCAGCTTCTGAGATCGATTTTTCTGACGTCAGCAGCGCTGTCGCTGAGCGCGGCGGCGTAGACCGGCGTTTTGCCTTTTATCATGGCAAGCTCGTCGAGCGACGTTTTGTAAACCGGTTTTTTGAAAGCCGCGCCCATAGTAGCGCGTATAGTTTTCGGGCTGTACGGATCGGCGCAGTCCCCGACAAGCACGACCTGCCTCACTCCGAAGGCATTGGCTGTGCGGATAACCGAGCCGACGTTTCCGGGATCCTGAATATTCTCAAGAATTATCGCTCCATCAAGCGACTCCAGCTCTCCGAACTCCGGCGTTTTTGCCGAGAAAACAACGCTCTGCGGGGTCTTTTGCGTAGATATTGATTCGATAATCTCTCTGTCGGTTTCATAGACGACCGCGCCTGCCGGGACTATACGATCAAGCGCGCCTGAGGTGAAGATTTCGCGGATCTCTATTCCTGCGGCAATCGCTTCCTCGAGCAGTTTTCCCCCGTCGCAGAGCATTTCCCCGCACATAGCTCTGTATGATGCATCCGCTCCGAGGCGCTTCAAGTGCTGCACACGCTCATTTTTGCGTGAGGTTATCTTCATTTTCAGTCGCTCGACGAAACCGATGAAGAAGCTGCGGCAGCCTGCGCCTCAAGAACGGCGTCAATAGCAAGCACCGCGCCGAGAGCCGTAAGTACGTCTGCGCTGTTGGCAAGGTCAAGCTCATAGGTATCGCCCCAGCTCATCCACTTCTTGTGAACGGAAACTACGGAATTGCCGCGCTCGTCGATAATGTTGTAGTCATGCTCCCAGAACGTGCCGTCGATCTTCCAGTTAATACCGTTGATCTCATACTTCGGCTTAAGGAATGAGAAAAGCTGGTGTATCTCGAAGAGATATTTATCTCCGGAATAGACGAGAAATCTCGGGAAAAGGGACAAGACCTTCTGCTTAAGGAAAAGAACCTCCTTGCCGCTCAGATCATATACGTGAAACTTCTTTCCGATGGAGAAAAATTCGCCCTCGACGTTGTAGACCGGATTTCCAAGCTCATCGGTAACGGAGAACTTGTCCTTGAGAGAAAATACCTTCTGTTTAATAAAAAGCTTCATGATTATTGCCTCCTGATAAATTTTATATTCCCCAATCCACACCCTCGCCCGCAGGCCAATGCATGGTAGTAAATATACGAAATAAGAATACAGATATACGATGTCTGAGCATAAGGCATAAAGACAGGGATTCGAACCCCTCCCTGCTCAGCGGGCACCATACAGTGTCTGTAATGACTCACAGACGGGAGTTTTGCATTCGCTCCTGCGGGTTACCATCATAAGATCATTTAAGTTCCGTTATCCAGTTCGCTTCCTGAATCGCGTTATCTGTGGCGCGAAGCTCCTTCGCAAGCTCATCCGCCTTCTTCTGGACTGCCTTTACGTCAACGGCAGGAAGAAGCTTTATTTCGGTGCGAGACGCTCTTCTCGCGATCTGACTTGCCGCGCCGACAAGATCGCGGTATGCCGCAAGCTGAACCTTGAGAACGTCGCGCGAGGCGATCAGATCTGTGATAGTCGCTCCGTTTATCACCGTTTCGCAGTTAGTGCGGTTGATTCGCGCGATAAGCTCCCGGAGTCTTGAAAGGCACCCGTCAAGCTCTCTGATAAGCTCATAGGGGTCCTCCGCAGAGCTCTCACCTTCCTGAACGATTGCGTTATTATAAAGCCTTGACCTCAGCGATTCGATCCTTGCGTTAAGATCCGCCCTCTCCTGAAGCGCCTCTGCAAGCTTCATCGGTATCACCTCTATATAATAAAATGCAGGCATAAAAACCCAATTTCTGTGAATTATACCATATAAAATAAAAATTTACAAGGCGGGAATACAATATATTGAAAATGTTTCAGAAATGTGGTAAACTTATTCCGTAAGAGATCGCCGCTTGTGCCGGTTTTTACCGGCTGACCGCTAAAGAGGAATATGGAAAAGCTTGAATATATTACCGATCCGGCAAGGGCTTGCTTTCTGAGCTATCACAAAAACGAGAATACCGAGTTGCCGTCCAATATGCGCGTAGTACGCGGCGACGACTATAAGCCCGAGCTGTACAAGGGCTTTGACGACACCGTTTACACAAAGCTTATTCTGCGTGACAAGCAGATTGACGAGCCCGTTTATCCGGAGGGCTTCAAGCTTGTCACACCCACCAAGGAACAGCTGACCGCTCATATCGCCCAGTGCTTCCCCGACGGTGAAACGCCGGACAGCATCGACCTCTGGCGGTATATGGAGTATTTCATGGTTGCGCTTGTCGATGTTACCACGGGCCGCATCGTCGCTTCCGCCGCAGCCGACGTAGACTTCGGCGTAAAGGAAGGCTCCATAGACTGGGTCGAGGTCTCCCCCCGCTATCGCAGAAAGGGTCTCGGAACATATCTCGTAACGGAGCTTATCTACCGCTTCCGCAGATTTTCGGACTTTATATCTGTTTCAACGAAAGATTCCGCTGCTCTCGCTCTGTTTCTGAAATGCGGATTCCGTGAGGATTGCGCGTGGCATATTCTGAAAGCCAAAAAGATCGTATAAAATTTGGGCTGAGTAATTCTCAGCCCATTTTTTCTTCCATAATCATTGAAAGCGGCTCTAATCCGAGAGATTTATAAAACGTGATCGCTCCCTCGTTGAACGCCCAGACGTTAAGCTCCACGTTCGTGCAGCCGCGCTCTGAAGCGTAATCGCGGACGTAATTGTAAAGAGCCGTGCCGATCCCCCTGCCTCTCGCTCCCTCATGAACGCACAGGTCATGTATGAAGAGGATCCGCCTGGCGAATGTATTTCCGGTTTCCTTTCTGTCACGTATCTCGCAGAAAGCGTGACCGAGGACTCTCTCTCCGTCGTCATAGACGAAGACAGGCTCACTGTCGTTTCGGATAATCTCGCGCAGCTCATCGGTCGTGAATTTCTTTGCGCCGGGCTTGAAAATATCCGGTCTGCCCTCGGCGTGTACACCGTGGACCTCAAAAAGAAGCTCGGTGAGCGCGTCAAAGTCAGCTTCTGTCGCCCGTCTTATCATGTTATCCTCCACTTCCCGTCGGGATACAAATCTATGCACCCAAGCTCTTCACTTAAGAGTTTTCCGGCATAGTCCCTGACCTTGAATTTGTTGTAATACCGGTAATCCTCGCCCATCGTTCCGTCAGAAACGCCATCCTCATACCATGCGCTGAGGTATATTATACCGTTTTCGATGAACTCAAGGCTTTCGTTCGGTTCAAGCGGTATCTCAAAGCGCTCGGGAAAATACGAAACGAGCTTATCTCTCTGGCTCACAATGTGTACCGGATAACCGCAAAGCGAGAGATTATACAGCTCGACGCCCTCAAGGCTCAGCTCATGCACACTCTCCGGTTCTTTTCCGAAATCGTACCTGATCAGGCTAGCAGCGAAAGAGTTGAAGTCAACGCGAAGAAAGAAAATACCGCCGTCTATGATTATCGGGATGCCGTACAGCACGTTTTTCGTCAGTTCAAACGGCGTTTCTGTCTCTCCCGTTTCTGTGTCAAGGAAGCTGATGACCGCGCCCTTGTACTCTCCGCTATTAAGGATCTCGGGAATATCGTAAAAATCCTCATAGCCCGAACGGTGATAGTAATACCTCGTCTGCCCCCGAATCGGATCGAAGCAGGAGCCGTCCCGAGCTGGTGTTCTGATAAGTTTCATATTATTTAAGGTGCTGCCTGAAGAAATCCTTGAGCTTGTCAAACGGAATCGCGCCGGTCTTTCCTCCGTCATAGAGGTCGGTATGCGACGCTCCGGGAATGACGAGAAGCTCTTTGTTATCGTCGTATCTGCTGTCGCGGATCATATCCTCATACGCGTCCCTGCCGAAATAGAAGGAATGAGCCTTGTCGCCGTGGACGATTATCACAGCGGAGCGGATCTCGTTTGAATATTTCAGGATAGGCTGATTTATAAAGCTCTCGCAGCCGATAATGTTCCACCCGCCGTTTGAATTCAGCGATCTTTCGTGATAACCGCGCGGGGTCTTGTAGTAGTCATAGTAATCCTTGACAAAGAACGGCGCGTCCTCCGGAAGCGGATCAACGACTCCGCCGCCGAGCTTATATACTCCGTTTCTGAGGTCGTCGAGCCTCTGCGCGCACATTGCTTTCTTCTTCTCATAACGTGCTTCCTCGCTGTCCTCTGAGTCAAAATAACCCTTGGCATTTATACGCGTCATGTCGTACATCGTCATTACCGCCGTCGCCTTTATGCGCGTATCAAGCGCCGCCGTGTTGAGCGCCATGCCGCCCCATCCGCAGATACCGATTATTCCGACGCGCTCGGGATCGACCATATCGCAGAGGGAGAGATAATCCACCGCCGCCATAAAGTCCTCGGTATTGATATCAGGTGATGCCATAAAGCGCACGTTTCCGCCGCTCTCACCGGTAAACGAGGGATCGAAAGCTACCGAAACAAAGCCGCGCTCAGCCATTGTCTGTGCATAAAGCCCGGAGCACTGCTCCTTGACAGCGCCGAACGGACCGCAAACGGCGATTGCCGGCAATCTGCCCTCGGCACATTTAGGATAGTACAGATCCGCCGCAAGAGTTATGCCGTAGCGGTTTACGAACGTCACTTTGCGATGATCAACGTTTTCGCTCTTCTGAAACGTCTTGTCCCAGCTTTGAGATAAAGATAGTTCTTCCTTTTTTATCATAATCAGTACTCCGATCTAGTTTATTCCGACCTATTATATTTAATTAATTCTCCGGTGTCAATACAGTTCAGCATCTGATCATATTCCGCGTTTGAGAGTACAGTATCTGAGCTCGCAGACTTTATCAGTCAAATCCTCATTGGCGTAAGCTGCCAATCCGACAGAGTCCACTTTTGCTCTCATTTATCGCAGGAAACCATGCTCAGTTAAATCCGTCATAGTTAATTCTTAATATCTGATGTTTCATTGATGAACTGCAATCAAAGCAATCAGTGCCATCGCGCCGGAAAGTACAGCTGAGATAAGCGCCATGCCAAGTGTTCCCATAAGCCATTTCCGCTTTTTGTCCTCCGCCGTGATATACGGCATTAAATCCTCTGTGCCGGGTATTATCCACGCTTTTGTGTGACCCACCCAATACTCGTCAATCAGTAAGCGGTCGATGAGATTCATGATAGAGAGAATCGCAAAGCTCTGCAAAAAACCCGCTATAAACCCTCTCGCGCCGTTAACAATATAAACGCATACTGTCACGTAAACAAGATATCCCGGAAGGCACAGGCTTCTGAACAATATACCGCGCTTTCGAATACTCTCCCGTGTCGCAAGCCCGAGCTTTACCACTCTGTCCTGCACCTTTTGATCGTAGAGATGTACCATTCTGATCGCGCCGCCGCGTATGCCGAGCGCACAGATAAGATACAGAAGAAATCCAAGTCCGAGACCCTCTGTGATCAGTTTTACCGCAAGCATTATTTTTCCTCCGAATTATTCGTCTCGAGCGCCGAGAGCAAGCTTTCTTTCAAATTTCTCACCGGAAACTCATATTCAAATCCTGCGTCCGCGCCGAAGCTTTTGACGGAAATTGTCATGAACAGCGCAGGGATTCGTTTTGCGATTCCAAGAACTGTGATTGCGCGCCTCAAGTGCGGAGCAAACGCAGCAGCAAAGCGCTGAAAGTGCTCGCGGATATACCACGCCGCCCTCTCCTCGTTGATCCCGTCCTCTCTGAGAGCCTCATAGACCGCGATTGCCGGATAGATCCGCTGAAAAGTGTGCGCGCGGAGTGCCTTGGTATCGGCGGCATTCTCTTGGCACAGCTCCTCGAAGCGTCTCTGTGCTTTAGCTGCGATCCTCCCTGCGCGTTCTTTTCCGATCTCCTCCGCGGCAATTTTGCAGGTCGATTTTATAAGCCTCTGCATTATTTTCTTGCCAGAACGGTGATCCACGGCTTTGCGGGATGATGATCGGCTGTGACTTCAGAGAAGCCTGCGGCTTTCAGCGCAGACTCTATCTCCTCCGAGGTATAATTTTTCATACCATCGATGATCTTCTCAAATTTCAGACTTGTGGGGTCGGTTCCGTCCGACTCGTTACAGATCATAAAATATCCGCCTTTTTTCAGAACCCTTGCGACCTCGGCAAAGCACTTCTCAAGACCTGGCCAGAAGTAAATAGTTTCAAACGCAGTTGCAAGCTCGTACTCCCCTTCCGGAAGAGTGAGCTTCGAAACGTCGCCCTGCAGAACCTCGCAGCGACCGGCTGCGATCATTTCTTTGTTGTAATCCTTTGCTTTCTCCACGGAAAGATCGGAATAGTCGACCGCAGTTACTCGCGCTTTCGGATATCTTTTCATAAGCTCGCCGGCGTTCCTCCCGCCGCCGCAGCCGAGATCGACCGCTTTCTCCGGCGCGATTACAGGAAGATGCGTAAATCCCCAATCCGCCATTTTCGCGTGACCGGAGTTCATCGTCCCAAGCATCATTTTTCCGAGGAAACCCTCCGGCTTCCTCGTCTGATTAAAAAAACTTTTTGCAATACTCATTTTCAGACCTCCCAAGATAATAGCTGTGTTTTTACCTATTCAATTCTTGAAAAAAAGAAATGCGCAGTTCGTTTGAGTCTTTTTTAACCTATCTGAGAAAGAGTCAATTCAAAAGCTTTTCAAGCTGTATTTTAACTGCATAAAAATCATCGTGTAAGCAATAGGTTAGAGACAACTAACTTTGAATTGATTATATTCCTCTTTATTAAGAAAATCAGTAATCGCTAAATAAGTGGTACCCTATGCAAAAGCGCCATCATCGTCTAAAATGTGTGCAAAGTGTTCTGGAAAGACTAGGTACGTTCCGAAACGTTCCGGAAATTTAAGGACAGAATAATACACAGGAGGCAGACGATGCAGGTTAACGAGATAAAGCACGCAGCAAAACTTGAGGTA
>JAFPWN010000053.1 GCA_017412765.1 Oscillospiraceae bacterium
ACATCTACGCTCACTCGACAAGGGAAGCGAAACGCTCCTCGGCCCGCCTGCTGGATAAGGTAGTAGGCGGCGACTGATAAAAAAGTTTCCCTTGTTTTGCCCCACAAGGGCAAAAACAAGGGAAAACGGAGCTTTTTATGGAAGCAGACCTGCGAGAAATGCAGGAAAATCAATAGGTTTCAGAGATTCTGATAGATAAACCGGAATTTGTCGAGATTCACACAACCGCTTTCATTTTTAATAGCAAAATTAAATTTCCGGATTTATATCGCTTATCACTTTCTTCTGCCACGACTTTTTGCCGCATTTCGGGCATTTCATATAACGCATCCTGCCCGTGTGCATAGCTAAGCTCACGGCTTTGTAGGACGGAACGTATCTATGCCCGCATTTGCGGCATTCGTAATACCCCGCGACCTGCTCTATGCGAAGCGCAAACGCCATACATATAATAAACTGTACAAATCCTATGCCGACCGGCAGGATGAACGCCCAGATGGGCTTTTCAAGAGTCATGAAAATAATGCCCACGGCAAGCATGGCAAATAAGAATATCGATGAAGTCAGGCCGATTACGATCTCCATCGTCAAAAGTTTTTTGTCAGCTCGTTCTTTTTGCTTGATCATTTCGATAAGGCTGTTTTCCATTTGTTCATTATAGTTTTCCATTGAAACTACCTCCCCACATAATAAATCGTTGACTGTGATACCCAAGAGCGCACACATTTCAAGCATAATGGAAGCGTCCGGCAGAGACTTGCCTGTCTCCCATTTAGACACCGCGCGGTCGGTGATACCGAGTTTTTCGGCGAGTTGGGCTTGTGTCAGGTTTTGTTCTTTTCTTTTCCATGCAATAAACTTTCCGATTTTGATCTGATCCATCGTTCTCTTACCTCCTTTCGACGTCATTATAATCCAATGCTCCTGAAAAAAACACGAACTGACGGTTGAGTGGGGAGAAATCAACCGTCGGTAGAGTCCGGTTCCTTAAACAAATCTCGATTTGTCGATTTCTTTATCTTCTTATCATTGCAGCATAAAAAAAGTGCAAAAGAAACCTCTCTTGTCGTGGTAGACAAAAGAGGTTTCTTCTATGGTGCCGGTGGCCGGACTCGAACCGGCACGCCTCGCGGCACTTGATTTTGAGTCAAGCACGTCTACCGATTCCATCACACCGGCACGCTACAAGGTATTATACACGAAAGAGGAAGGGGTTGCAAGCCCTTTTTTTCTTTACAATCCGAGCCTCTTGTGGTAGAATTATAATGTTATACTATGCTAAGTATGTGCATTTTTTCCGGAAAGGAGGCGATGGGTTGAAAAAGCTTAAAATGCTGGCGTTCGCGGCACTCTGCGCGCTCTTGTGCGGCTGCTCCGCGATGACGGCGGAGGACTTTTACTCGCTGCCTCAGCTTTCGTCTACCTATATCGCGCTCCAGAGCGAGATAAACGCTCTGCTGAGCGCCGGCGCGGAGTACGCCTCGCCCGCCTCCGGGCAGAACCGCCAGGCGGTGCAGCTTGAGGATCTGAACGGCGACGACACAAAAGAGGCAATAGTTTTCACCTCTGTTCGCGGCGACGCGAAGCCGCTGAAGATCCACGTCTTTGAGGACAGCGGCGATAAATACGTCGAGGTCGCCGTGATCGAGGGCGAGGGAACCGGGATCGAATCGGTCAGCTACCTCGATATGGATATGGACGGCTCGAAGGAGATCGCGGTCGGCTGGAGGATCGCCTCGGGAATGAACATTTTGTCGGTCTACTCGATGAAGGACTATTCCGAGCAAAATATTTTCAGCACGGATTACACAAAATACTCCGCCTATGACCTCGACGGCGACACCGCGGACGAGATCACGGTCCTGCATGCCGGCGCGCCGGAGGGTGGCGGAAGCGCGGAGCTTTTCCGTATTGAGCGCGGGGTCGTTAACGCGCAGAGCTGCTCCATGAGCGATGAGATACGCGCGATAGATCGCGTCAGAACGACTATCCTTGCGGATGAAACTCCGGCGATAATCGTTGAGAGCAGAACGGACGGCGGCGGGCTTGTGACGGATATCCTCGTCGCCGACGAGAGCGGCATGAGAAACCTCGCGCTCGACGCGCTGAACCGCGAATCATCAACTCTGCGCCCGCTTCAGATATGGAGCCGCGACCTCGACGGCGACGGAGTTGTCGAGGTGCCGCAGGTCGAGGCGCTGCCGTATCAGGCGGAGGCGGCGAGCATCTATTACCTCACGCGCTGGTACCACTACGACTCCGCTGGATACAAGACCTGTGTGGCTTCGACCTATATGAACGTAGACGATTCGTGGTATCTCGAGCTTCCGGAGGCGTGGTGCGATGTAATCACCGTGCGCGATCAGACGGTAACGAGCGGCGAGAGAGCCGTTATACTGAGCGTCGTCGGAGAGGGCGGCGAGACGACCGACTTCCTTGTGATATACACCGTCACGGGCGACAACCGCGAGGAGCGCGCCTCGGCGGGCAGGCGGTTTATTCTGCGCCACGAGGAGGACAGGGTCTACGCTGCGGCGATACTGCCCGCGGCTGAGAACGGGCTTCCGATAAAAGTTGACCGCGATACGGTCCGCGAGAGCTTCAACATACTTTATTCTGAATGGATAACCGGTGAGGGCTGAGAATGAAGAAGATACTTGTACTTGAGGACGAGCAGTCCATCCGCAGCTTTGTGGTCATCAACCTCAAGCGCAGCGGATATGAGCCGATAGAGGCCGCCACGGGCGCCGAGGCTCTGCAGAAAATGAAGGAAAACCCGGATATAAAGGTGGCGCTTCTCGATATAATGCTGCCTGATATCGACGGGTTTGAGGTGTGCCGCCAGATCAGGGCGACAAACAGCAAGATGGGCATTATTATGCTCACCGCGCGCACGCAGGAGATGGACAAGGTCACCGGTCTTATGACCGGCGCCGACGATTACGTGACAAAGCCCTTTTCTCCGGCGGAGCTTACGGCGCGCGTGGACGCGCTTATCCGCAGAGTGGGCGACGGCGAGGAGGAAGCGCCGAAGGACGAGCTCGTTCAGGGCCCGTTCCACCTCAACACGCACTCCCGCACGCTCGAAAAGAACGGTGAAAAGGTCAAGCTCACGCAGGTCGAATACTCCATAATGAAGCTCTTTATGGATAACCCCGGCAGAGCGCTGAGCCGCGAGGATATTCTGAACAGCGTCTGGGGGCGTGATTACTTCGGCGAGCTGAAAATCGTCGACGTGAATATCCGCCGCCTCAGGATTAAGATAGAGGACGACCCCACAAACCCGAGCTACATCAACACCGTCTGGGGCTACGGCTACAAGTGGGGCATATAGCGCTTTAATTTCTGGATAAATGCGAGCGGATTGCCACGGCAGTGTGCGCACTGCCTCGCAATGACAGCGTGGAAAAGGAGGTGATACCGTGAGCGATACCAGAATAACGATACCGCAGATCAAGGGCCTGCGCCGCAGGTGGTTTATATCCACGCTCGCGGTCATCGCGCTCATCGTGGTGCTTACGGTCACGCTCTTCGCCGTTACGACGATAACGAACAACGTGGCGACGGTGCGCGAGGGACTCGTTATCAAGGCGACGACCACGGCGGACTTCTTTGCAAGCTACGTAACGCGCACCTATTCGGAGTACTACGACTCCGCGTATCTCTACATCGAGTCGTTTGACGACGCCGCCAAGCTCGACCTGCAGTTTATTGATACGACGGGAAGGATCCTGCTCTCGAGCTATTCCATGACCGCCGGGCAGACCCCCGGCACGTCGGATATCGGCGACGCGCTCAATTCCGGCAGAGTTTCGAGCTGGGTCGGCGTCAACGAGGGCACCGGCGAGCGCATCATGGCGGTCTCCGCGCCGCTCCGCTACTCCGACGGCGCCGTGATCGGCGTCATGCGCTACGTTACGAGCCTGCGGCTTGTTGACCGGCAGAACGTAGTGGGCATTCTTACCGCGGTCGGCATCGGTTTTGCGGTCATTCTGCTCGTAATATTCATAAATCTGGTGTTCCTCTCGTCGGTCGTTGAGCCGATGCAGGAGATAACCGCCGTGGCGCAGCGCATCTCAGAGGGCAGCTACGGAACGCAGATAACGAAAAAGTATGAGGACGAGATCGGCGAGCTTGCCGACGTTCTGAACGATATGTCGCTGAAGCTGTCGAGAGCCGAGAGAGCGCAGACTGAGTTCATCTCATCTATCTCCCACGAGCTGAGAACGCCGCTCACGGCTATAACCGGCTGGGGCGAAACTCTCGCCTTTGACGAGGGGCTCAGCGAGGATCAGAAGCGCGGAGTCGGCATAATAATCGCGGAGTCGCGCCGCCTCACGAAGATGGTCGAGGAGCTTCTGGAGTTCACGAGAATGCAGGACGGGCGCTTTACCCTGAGCTGCGAGCCGATGGACGTCGGCGCAGAGCTGGAGGACAGCATCTTCGCCTACAAGGAGATACTCAAGGACGACGGCATGGAGCTTGAATACGACCCCTCGGACAACGAGCTTCCCATGATAAACGGCGACGCCGGCAGGCTGAGGCAGGTTTTCTTCAATATTTTCGACAACGCCGCAAAGTACGCCGCCGAGGGCAAAAAGCTCTACGTCGGCACGCGCACGCTTGACGGCGAGGTGATAATCAGCATACGCGACTTCGGTCCCGGTATCCCGGAGGATGAGCTCGACAAGGTCAAGATGAAGTTCTACAAGGGCTCGTCGAAAAAGCGCGGCAGCGGCATAGGACTTGCCGTCTGCGATGAGATAATAAGATACCACGGCGGCTCGCTCACGCTCTCGAACGCGGAGGGCGGCGGAACGCTCGTGCAAATCAAACTGCCGGGTATGGCAGAATAGAAGGAAGATAGACAATGAGCGAAAAACAGTGTACGTTTCGCACCTCGATCGGCGGTCAGGCGCTGATGGAGGGCATACTGATGCGCGGGCCGGAGAAAGAGTCCGTAGTCGTCAGAAAACCGAACGGCGAGCTTGTCGAAAAGGTCGAGCCCGTCACGAGCCTCAGGGATAAGTACCCGATCCTGGGGTGGCCGATAATCCGCGGCTCGGTAAACTTCATAGACAGCATGATAAAGGGCACGAAGGCACTCATGTACTCCGCGGAGTTTCTGCCCGAGGAGGAAGAGGAGGAGCCGAGCAAGGTCGATCAGTGGCTCATGGAGCACCTTCCGGCTGAAAAGGCGCAGAAGGCGATAGTCACGTTTGCGGTGGTGCTCGGGCTTGCGATGAGCATAGGGCTTTTTATGCTGCTGCCGACAGTGCTCGCGGGCTTTGTGGAGCCGTTTATCGGAAACGGGATACTCCGCAATCTCGTTGAGGGCGTTCTCAGGATAGCGATTTTCCTCTCCTATATGCTCCTTGTGTCGAATATGAAGGAGATAAAGCGCGTCTGGATGTACCACGGCGCCGAGCATAAGACGATCTTCTGCTACGAGGCGGGCCTGCCGCTCACGGTCGAGAACTGCCGCAGGCAGCCGCGCCTGCACCCGAGGTGCGGAACGAGCTTCATCTTCATCGTGATGATGGTGTCGATACTCGTTTTCAGCCTCGTTCGCTGGTCGAACGTCTGGATAAGAATGATAATGCGCCTCGTTCTGCTGCCCGTGACCGTCGGCATCAGCTACGAGATCATCAAATACGCAGGCAGGCACGATAATCTCTTTACGCGCGTAGTTTCCGCGCCCGGCAAGGCTTTGCAGCTAATTACCACGCAGGAGCCGGACGACAGTATGCTCGAGGTCGCGATAAGGGCGATAGAGCTCGTTATTCCCGAGGAAAAGGGCAAGGATAACTGGTAAAAGAGGAAAAGGGCCATGAAAACCTACAATGACATTTACCTTGCGTCGCGCCATGAGCTGAAAAAAGCGGGAGTCGAAGCCTTCGACCTCGAGGCGCGGCTCATAATCAGCGCCGTTGCGGGAAAGAGCAAGGAGGAGTTTTACCGCGACCTCAAGCTCTATGCCCTCGGCGATACCGAGGAGAGAGTGCGGGAGCTCATTGAGCGAAGAAAAAACGACGAGCCGCTTGCCTACGTTCTCGGCGAGTGGGAGTTTATGGGTCTGCCGATGAAGGTCGATCCGGGCGTGCTGATTCCGAGACCGGACACCGAGCTGCTCGCTGAAAAGGCGCTCGGGATCCTGCGCGAGAGCAGCGAGCCGGGCAGGAGAGTGCTCGATATGTGCTGCGGCACCGGCTGCATAGGGATCGCGATAGCCAAGATGAAGCGCGACTGCCGAGTTATCCTCGCGGATAACTCGATGAAGGCGCTGAGAATAGCGCGCCACAACTGCCTCAAAAACTCGGTCACGCAGAATACCACCGTCCTCGAGGCGGACGCGATGAAGGATCCGCCTATGCTGCTCGGAAAGTTCGACCTCATCGTGTCGAATCCGCCGTACGTGCCGAGCTTTGAGGTGCTGACGCTCGACAACTCCGTTAAGGATTTCGAGCCGGTGGAGGCGCTGGACGGCGGCCCGGACGGGCTTGACTTCTACCGCGCGATGGTTCCGCACTGGACGGATATACTCAAGCAGGGCGGCTCGATACTCTTCGAGTGCGGCGAGGGTCAGGCAGAGAAGATCGGCAGAATGCTCGAAAAGGCGAAGTTTGAAAAGGTTGAATACTACGAGGACCCGGCGGGCACGAAGCGCGTTATCGCGGGTCTCAGGAAAAAATAAATCTAAGGAGATAGTAAAATGGCAGAGAAGAAGAGAACACCGGTGCTTTCCACACTCCCGTCCGCCGACAATAAGAAGCAGGCGCTGGAAAACGCCATCAGTCAGATAGAAAAAAGCTACGGCAAGGGCAGCATCATGCGCCTCGGGGACGGAATGCAGGTAAACGTGGAGGCTCTGCCGACAGGCTCCCTCTCTCTCGACCTCGCGCTCGGTATAGGCGGCGTTCCCAAGGGAAGGATCATCGAGATCTACGGCCCCGAGTCCTCCGGTAAGACGACTCTCGCGCTGCACATGGTCGCCTCCGCGCAGAAGGAGGGCGGCGAGGCTGCGTATATCGACGTTGAGCACGCCCTTGAGCCGGCTTACGCGAGAGCGCTCGGCGTAAACATCGAAAACCTGCTCATCTCCCAGCCGGACACCGGCGAGGACGCGCTCGCTATCACCGAGACTCTCGTCCGCAGCGGCGCCGTCGATATAGTCGTCGTGGACTCCGTAGCCGCGCTCGTTCCGAGAAGCGAGATCGAGGGCGAGATGGGCGACTCCTCCGTCGGCGTGCTCGCAAGACTTATGAGCCAGGCGCTCAGAAAGCTCGCCGGCATAATCTCAAAGACAAACTGCGTCGTCATCTTCATAAACCAGCTGCGCGAGAAGATCGGCGTTATGTACGGCAACCCCGAGACCACTCCGGGCGGACGCGCGCTCAAGTATTTTGCCTCCGTCAGAATCGACGTGCGCAGAGTCGAGACTCTCAAAAACGGCTCCGAGATAGTCGGAAACCACACGAGAGCGAAGATCGTCAAGAACAAGGTCGCGCCCCCGTTCAAGGAGGCGGAGTTCGACATCATGTACGGCGAGGGCATCTCAAAGTACGGCGAGATAGTCGATCTCGCGGCGAAGCTCGACATCATCGAGAAGGGCGGCGCGTGGTACACCGTCGGCGAGACGAGGATCCAGGGACGCGACGGCGTGAAGCAGTACCTCAAGGATAACCCCGAAGTATGCGATGAGATCGAGGCGAAGATCCGCCAGAACGCCGTCAAGCTCATGAGCCCGCAGGCGAAGATCGCCGCTCAGGCGGCAGGCAGAGCCGTCGATATCTCCGCCGAGGATTTCGAGGGCTGAAACATTCTGAAAAAACGCCGGCATTTTTTCGGGCATTTGCAGTCCGCTGCAGCGCACTCGCTGCGCTCGCGCGTTTGCGGACTGAGAAATGTTTTTGTGAGGTACACGCCCTCGCAAAAAATGATTGAAAATATTCGCCTTGCGGCGAACTCTGCGAGGCAATTTATGAAACTCATTAAGCTTACAAAATCCGCCCGCATGGCGGAAAGATACTACGCCGAGCTTGAAAACGGCGAGAGGCTCTCTGTTGACCTCAATGCCGTTGGCGACCTCGCGCTCTATGACGGGCGCGAGCTGGGCGATGAAGAGCTCGCCTCTCTTCGCGGATATTCCAAGCGCTTCGGCGCGAAGGAGCGGGCGCTCAGACTTCTTGAAAAGCGGCAGATGAGCCGCAGGGAGCTTATAAAAAAGCTCGTTGAGAAGGGCGAAGATGAGAAAAGCGCCGAGTACGCCGCCGATCTCATGGAGCGCATCGGCGCGATAAACGACCGCGAGTACGCCGGCGCCGTAGCGCGGCACTACAAGAGAATGGGCTACGGCTCCGGAAGAGTCCGGCAGGAGCTCCTTCGCCGCGGAATTGACCGCGAACTTTGGGCGGAGGCCATAGACGAGGCGCCGGAAAACTCCGGAAAGCTTGACGCGCTCCTCGAGCGAAAGCTCAGAAACGCTGACCTTTCAGACCGCAAGGAGGTCAAAAAGGCGACGGATATGCTCCTGCGCCGCGGCTTTTCGTGGTCGGAGATAAAAGAGGCGCTCGGACGATATACCGACGCCTTAAACGATTACACAGAAGATTAAATTGGAGAGAAACCATGCCTAAAGTATTGATGATAAGCCTCGGCTGCGCAAAAAACCTCATTGACTCTGAGCAGATGCTCGCGCTTCTCGACAAGGCGGGCTACGAGGTCACCGACGAGCCGGAGGAGGCGGACTGCGCCGTTATCAACACCTGCGCCTTCATCGAATCGGCGCAGAGCGAGGCGATAGAGAATATCCTGAAGGTCGCCGCGTACAAGGAAACGGGAAAGCTCAGAAAGCTCGTCGTCGCGGGCTGTCTGGCTCAGCGCTACAAGCAGGAGCTGCTCGAGGAGATGCCGGAGGTGGACGCCGTTATCGGTACTGCCGCCGCGGATAAGGTCGTCGAGGCGATCGAGGGCGAAAAAAGGGAGTACTTTGCCGATATAAACGCCCCCATATCCGAGGATGAGCGCGTCGTTTCCACCGGCCCGAGCTGGGGCTACATAAAGGTCGCGGAGGGCTGCAGCCACAACTGCGCCTACTGCGTTATTCCATCCCTTCGCGGAAAGTACCGCTCGCGCCCGATGGAGAGCATCGTTGCGGAGGCGCGGAGCATGGCGGAAAACGGCGTGAGAGAGCTTATCATCGTCGCGCAGGACCCGACGCTTTACGGCATAGACATATACAAAAGGAAAATGCTGCCCGAGCTTGTGCACGAGCTGTGCAGGATCGAGAAGATACACTGGATAAGGCTCCACTATCTCTATCCCGACGCCGTTGACGACGCGATGATAGACTGCATAGTCTCTGAGCCGAAGGTGCTGAGATACCTCGATATACCCATCCAGCACATAGATAACGCGATACTCAAAAAGATGCGCCGCCGCGGTACCGGCGACGATATACGCGCGCTCTTTAAGAAGCTCAGGGAGCGCATACCCGGACTTGTGCTGAGAACGAGCGTTATAACCGGACTTCCGGGCGAGGGCGAGGCGGAATTTGAGGAGCTTTGCGAGTTTCTGAAAGAAGCAAAGATAGAGCGCGCCGGAGTTTTCGCTTTCAGCCCCGAGGAGGGCACCGACGCCGCTCTTATGGAGCACGTCTCCACCGAGGAGGCAAACGACCGCGCGGTCATAGTAAACGATCTGCAGGCGCGGATAATGGACGAGTTCAACGCTTCGCGCGTGAACGGGGAGACCGAGGTGCTCTGCGAGGGCTACGACGAGGATATGAATATGTGGTTTGGCAGAAGCTTTGCCGAGAGCCCGGACGTTGACGGCGTGATCTGGTTTTCCGGCGAGGACATCGAAGCCGGAGAATTTTACAACGTAGTCATACGCGGCGAGCTCGACGGCGAGCTTGTGGGAGAAAAGCTATGAAAAAGCTCATAAACGTGCCGAATATACTGACGATCGTTCGTATGGCGCTCGTGCCGGTGTTTATCGCGCTCGCTCTCACGGGAGCGAATACAGGCGCCGTTATCGTGTTTATCGCCGCCTCGCTCACCGACTGGCTCGACGGATACCTCGCGCGAAAGAACAACGAGATCACGAACTTCGGTAAATTCATGGATCCGCTCGCGGACAAGATGCTCGTAACGAGCGCGCTCGTCTGCTTTGTCGGGCTCGGCGCTCTGCCGGCGTGGGCGGCGATGATAGTCATCGGCCGCGATCTTGCGGTGGACGGGCTGAGGATGGTCGCCGCGAGCCGCAGTATCGTAATGGCGGCGGGCTGGTCCGGCAAGGTAAAGACCGCGGTGACCATGGTTCTCATACCCGTGATGCTCGTTTTCGGCGAGGCGGGCGCGGGAATATTTACTGTGAACAATATATCGGCGCTTATTATAGCCGCGCTGAATATAATATCCATGGTCGATTATTTTAAGAAGAACGGCAAAGTTATTTTGGAGTGATGACCTTTGAGCGAACTCAAGGAACTTGAAAAAGCGTATCTCGAGCGCGACCCCGCGGCAACGAGCGGCGTTGAGATCGCGCTTCTGTACCCGGGAGTCAAGGCGCTTCTGATGCACAGAAGGGCAAACAGACTCTGGAAAAAGGGGTTTAAATTCCTCGCGCGGTGGATAAGCCAGCGAGCGCGGAAAAAGACCGGGATCGAGATACATCCCGGCGCAACGATAGGAAAGAGGCTCGTTATCGACCACGGCGAGGGCGTCGTGATCGGCGAGACTGCCGAGATAGGCGACGATTGCCTCATCTACCAGGGCGTGACGCTCGGAGGCACCGGCAAGCACACCGGCAAGCGCCACCCGACCGTCGGTAACAACGTGCTTATAGGAGCGGGCGCGAAGGTGCTCGGGCCGATAAATATCGGAGATAACAGCCGTATCGCCGCCGGAGCGGTCGTCCTTAAGGACGTTCCGGCAAATTCCACCGCCGTCGGCGTGCCGGCTCGCATCGCGCGCATAAACGGCGTAAAGCAGGACTACGTTTCCGACGTCGATCAGGTCAACGTAGCCGATCCTGTCAGCATGGAGCTTGTATATCTCACCTGTCAGGTGGAATACCTAAAGAGAAAGTTAGAGGAGAAAACCGATGAAAATCTATAATTCCGCCACACACAAAAAGGAAGAATTCGTACCCGCCGATCCGCAGCTTGTCAAAATGTACACCTGCGGCCCGACCGTGTATCACTTTGCCCATATCGGCAATCTCCGCAGCTATATTATGGAGGACGTGCTGGAGAAATATCTCCGCTACCTCGGATATAACGTCAGGCGCGTTATGAACATCACCGACGTCGGACACCTCTCGGGCGACAATGACGAGGGCGAGGACAAGATGCTCAAGGGCGCGCAGCGCGAGCACAAGACCGTTATGGAGATCGCAAAGCAGTACACCGATGCGTTCTTTGCCGACTGCGCCGCGCTCAACATCAAAAAGCCGGACGTAGTAGACCCGGCGACAAACTGCATACCCGACTACGTTCGCGTGATCAACAGGCTCGTCGATACGAATTACGCCTACCGCGCCGGCGGAAACGTCTATTTTGACACTTCAAAGCTGAAAAATTACTACGTTTTCAACGATTTCAAGGAGGACGACCTCGCCGTCGGCGTGCGCGAGGGCGTGGAGAAAGACGAGAATAAGCGCAATAAGAACGACTTTGCGCTGTGGTTTACAAAGTCGAAGTTCGATTCTCAGGCGCTCAAGTGGGATTCGCCGTGGGGCGTGGGCTATCCCGGCTGGCATATCGAGTGCTCCTGCATCGCCATGAAGCACCTCGGAGAGAACGTCGATATCCACTGCGGCGGCATTGACAACGCTTTCCCGCACCACACGAACGAGATCGCGCAGAGTGAAGCATATCTCGGGCACAAGTGGTGCAATTACTGGATGCACGTAGCCCATCTCAACACCGCCGACGGCAAGATGTCGAAGTCCAAGGGTGAATTTCTGATACTTTCGCTCCTCAGGGACAAGGGCTACGATCCGATGGAGTACAGATTCTTCTGCCTTCAGAGCCATTACCGCAAAAACCTCGTGTTCACCTGGGAGAATCTCGATAACGCGAAGGGCGCGTATAACAAGCTCGTAGCGAAGATCGCCGCGCTCAGCCCCGACGGGGAGGTCGATGATGAGGCAGTCAAGAGCGTGCGCGAGAAGTTCATCGCGCAGATGGATAACGATATAAACACACCGAACGGCGTCACCGTTCTCTACGATATCCTGAAGCTCAGGGCGTCGGACGCGACGAAGCTTGCCGCGATCGACGACATTGACAGGGTGCTGAGCCTCGACCTCACGAAAAAGGCGGCGGAGATGCGCAAAAAGAACGCTTCCGCGCCGAAAACCGGCGAGTTTTCCGTTATCTGCGAGTCCGGCGAGCCGGATGAGAGCGTTGAGGCGCTGCTCCGTGAGCGTCAGAGCGCGAAAAAGGCAAAGGATTTCGCCAGAGCCGACGCTATCCGCAGCGAGGTCGCCGGTATGGGCTATACTATTACAGATATCCCCGGCGGCGTGAAGTACGGGAGATGACGGATTACCGAATTATCCGCGCGCGAGAGGATTACGAAAAGGCGTTGAACTACATAGACGGCAATCCGCAGAAATGGCTTGACGGAAAAGGAGAGGACTACTGACCTATGACACTGATGGTCATCGACGGCAACAGCATAGTGAACCGCGCGTTTTTCGGCGTGCGCGAGCTCAACGCGCCCGACGGTACGCCGACGAATGCCGTTTACGGCTTTCTGAACATTCTGCGAAGGCTCGAAAAGGACGTCGAGCCGGACGCGCTCTGCGTAACCTTCGATCTCAAGGCGCCGACCTTCCGCCACCTCAGATACGAGGGCTACAAGGCTCAGCGCAAGGGTATGCCCGAGGAGCTTGCGGTGCAGATGCCGATCCTCAAGGAAACGCTCGACGCGATGAACGTCCGCCGCTATGAGCTTTCCGGCTGGGAGGCGGACGACCTTCTCGGCACTATCGCGGCGAAAAGCCCCGATGACCGCGTTGTGCTCGTCACCGGCGACCGCGACTCTTTTCAGCTTATCGACAGCCATACTGAGGTATATCACATCAAGTCACGAATGGGACAGACCGAGGTCAAGGTCTACGACGAGGCGGCGTTCCGCGAGGAATACGGCTTCGACCCCGCGCATATCGTTGATCTCAAGGCTCTGATGGGCGACTCCTCCGACAATATCCCGGGCGTAGCCGGAGTAGGAGAAAAGACCGCGATGGATCTCATACAGCGCTTTACCACCGTCGAGCGCATCTATTCCGAGCTTGAAACTCTCGACATAAAGGACTCGGTGCGCAGAAAGCTCGACGCGGGAAGGGACAGCGCTCTTATGAGCTTCGACCTTGCGACTATCCGCCGCGACGCGCCGATAGAATTCAGCGCCGCAGACTGTAAGAAGCAAAAATACGATAACGACGCCCTCTACGCGATCTTTTCGCGCCTGGGCTTTACGAGATTTATATCGGAATTCGGGCTGAAAAAGCCCGAAGATCCGCAGAATTCCGGAATTTCAGAATTTTCCGCCGACGTTGCTCTGACAGAGCTTCTCACGGACGAGGACGTTGAGAATATGCTCCGGGAGATCGGCGGCAGGGAGTGCGGAGTCGCCGTGTCGGCGGACTACACCACGATTGCCGTTGACTGCGAAAACGGCTACATCGTCCGCGACACCTCTGCGGCGTGGGAGAGCGCGCTCAAGGCGCTGAAAAAGGTCAGAAAAGTTGGATTTTCAGTAAAAGATACGATAAAACGCCTTGATCTGGGAGAATTTTATTTCGACTGCGCCCTTGCGGCGTATCTGCTCGACCCGACTGCTGCGAGGTATGAGCTCGACGCGCTGTGCGTCAAATACTGCGCGTTCGAGATAATGAGCGGAGCGGACGAGGACGGGCAGTTCTCGCTCCTTGAGGACAGCGCGAAGCGCGACGCGCGAATTCTGAGCGAGAGCGCCGCAATTTTGGCGCTCAAGGAAGCTTTAGAGAAGAAAATCGAGGAAAAAGGGCTCGGCGATGTGCTTTTCAATATCGAAATGCCGCTCTGCA
This sequence comes from Oscillospiraceae bacterium, assembly GCA_017412765.1. Lineage (GTDB taxonomy): Bacteria > Bacillota > Clostridia > Oscillospirales > Oscillospiraceae > RUG626. The sequence goes on from JAFPWN010000053.1 coordinate 14,080, forward strand.
GGGTCCTTGCGAAGATGGAGAACGCCGGCTTCCTCGTAGACAGAAAGGCGCTCAGCGACTTCGGTAAAGTCCTCTCCGTCGAGGTGGACAGGCTCACCGCGGAGATCTATGAGCTGGCGCAGGGGGAGTTCAATATAAACAGCCCGAAGCAGCTCGGCGAGGTGCTGTTTGACCGCCTCGTGCTGCCCGCGCCGAAGAAAACAAAGACAGGCTACTCGACGAATGCCGAGGTGCTCGAAAAGCTCAGACCGAAGCATCCGATCGTCGGAAAGGTGCTCGAGTACCGCGAGCTTGCGAAGCTGAAATCCACCTATGCCGACGGTCTCGGCAAGGTCATCGCCGCCGACGGCAGGATCCACACGAATTTCCAGATGACAGTCACCGCGACCGGCCGTCTCAGCTCAACGGAGCCTAATCTGCAGAACATTCCGGTGCGAAAGGAGCTTGGCGGCGAGATCCGCAGGATGTTCATTCCCGCCGAGGGCAGCGTCCTTGTGGACGCGGATTACAGCCAGATAGAGCTGCGTATCCTTGCCCATATGTCGGGCGATGAGGAGATGCGGAAAGCCTTTATATCCGGCATGGATATACACCGCGCAACGGCGGCGCAGGTGCTCGGAAAGGCGCCGGAGGAGGTAACGAGCCTCGAGCGCAGCCACGCGAAGGCGGTAAACTTCGGCATAGTCTACGGCATCTCCGCCTTTTCGCTCGCGGATGATATCGGCGTTTCCGTTGCAAGCGCGAGGGACTATATCAACGCCTATATGACCCGCTACAAGGGCGTCGCGGAATTCATGGAAAAGGCTGTTGCCGAGGCGAAGGAGCGCGGCGAGGCGGTCACGATGTACGGCAGGATCCGCCCGCTTCCGGAGCTTAAAAGCTCAAACTTCAATCTCCGCTCGTTCGGAGAGAGAGTTGCGCGCAATATGCCGATCCAGGGCACCGCGGCGGATATTATGAAGATCGCCATGATCCGCGTTGACAGAGCGCTCGAAGCCTCCGGACTTGACGCGAGGCTCCTTTTGCAGGTACACGACGAGCTTATCGTAGAGTGCCGCGAGGAGGACAAGGAAGCAGTCGCGGATATACTCCGGCGCGAAATGGAGGGCGCGGCTTGCCTCAGCGTGCCGCTCGTCGCGGACGCGAAATCGGGAAAGAGCTGGTTTGAAGCGAAATGATAAGACGCGCGACAAATGACGATATTCCGGAAATACACGAAATAGAAGTCAAAAATTTCTCGCTTCCGTGGAGCGAGGAGAGCTTCCGCGATTCGCTTATGTTCGACGATACCCTCTTTTTTGTGGACGAGGAGGAGGGGAAGATCGCGGGCTTTGCCGTTCTGAGGCTCTTTCCGGACGAGGCGGAGCTGTATAACATCGCGGTGGCTGAGGAATACCGCCGCCGCGGTATTGCGGACTCGCTCCTGTCGGCGCTGACCGATGAGTGCGACGGGCGCGGAACGGAGCGCATACTCTTAGAGGTACGGCAGTCGAACGCGCCGGCGAGAGCGCTTTATAAGAAGCACGGCTTCACGGTTCTCGGCGTCCGGGCAAGGTATTACGACGAGCCGAAAGAGGACGCCGTGATCATGGAGCGGGAAAAACAGAAACAATAACCGTAGGGGTGGGCCTCTGCGCCCGCCCGCATACGAAACATAATTACAGAAGGTGTACAATGCTCATTTTATCAATCGAATCCTCCTGCGACGAGACCGCTGTCGCCGTAGTGCGCGACGGCAGGCAGGTGCTCGCGGACGAGATACTCTCGCAGGCGGATATGCACGCGATATACGGCGGAGTTGTGCCGGAAATCGCCTCAAGAAGCCACGTTACGGCGATCTCGCGCCTTGCTACGAGCGCTGTCAAGAAGGCAGGGATTACGAAAAAAGATATTGACGCGATCGCGGTCACCTACGCGCCGGGACTTATCGGCGCGCTGCTCGTCGGCGTGAACTTTGCCAAGGGCGCCGCTATGAGCCTCGGCGTGCCGCTCATTCCGGTGCACCACGTCAGGGGACACATCGCGGCAAACTACCTCGCATTCCCCGAGCTTGAGCCGCCGTTTCTCTGCCTTGCAATATCCGGCGGCAACACGATAATCGTGGACGTGCGCGGCTACACGGATATGTCGATAATCGGCGCGACCCACGACGACGCCGCCGGCGAGTGCTTCGACAAGGCGGCGAGAGTCCTCGGACTTCCGTACCCGGGCGGCAAGCCGATGCAGGAGCTTGCCGAAAAGGGCGACGACACAGCCTTCAGGCTGCCGAACGCGCACATAGAGGGGCACCCCTACGATATGTCCTTCTCGGGACTAAAGACAGCGGTCGTCAACGCGGCGCACAACGCAGAGCAGAAGGGCGAGGAGCTCGACAAGGCAGGGCTTGCCGCGTCGTTCCAGAAGGCGGTGTCCGACGCGCTCGTGCCGCGCACGATGGCGGCTGCGCGCGAGCTCGGCTACGATAAGATCGTGGTCGCCGGCGGCGTCGCGGCGAATAAACGCATACGCGCGGACTTTGAGGAAGCCTGCAAAAAGGAAAACAAGCAGCTTTTCGTGCCGCCGCTCCGACTCTGCGGCGACAACGGCGCGATGATCGGCGCGCAGGGCTACTATGAGTATCTCGCCGGAGCGCGCGCAGGCTCCGATCTCAACGCCTACGCGACTATGGATATTGACAGCATCGAAAAATGAATAATTCTGAAATATTCAGTATTATGTGAAGCGAGCCGGATTATGTAAAACGATGAAGCTCCCGGAAAAGCGGCGAAAAAACGCTTTGCGGAGTTGGAAAAGTTTTCCAAGAATCGCTGAAACACGCGAAATACCTGGCTTTTTCGGATGTGGAAAACTCTGTGGAAAATGTGGATAACTATTTGTTGTGCTATCTTATGGCAGAGTGAAAAGTAAACCGGAAAGTGAAAAACAATTATGTAAAGAGCGCTTTTTCCCGTGCGCAAAACAAGCCGAAAACGGGCTAAAAACCGCTAATTTAAAACCTTGCTTTCGCATACGAAAGTGAATATTAAGCTGAAAAACCGGGATAAAAATGAATGACCGGCGAGCACTATACAAATCGTAATCAGGGGGTGAGACGATGGGCGTACACGACGGACACAGGCAAAAAATGCGCGAGGAATTTCTCGCGGGCGGGCTTGACGCCTTTTCCGAGCACAGGGCGCTGGAGCTTCTTCTGTTCTACGCGATACCGCAGGCGGACGTAAACCCCGTCGCTCACGCGCTTATCGACGAATTCGGCTCTATCTCCGCGGTGCTTGACGCGGAGCCGGAGGAGATAATGCGCGTACCCGGCATCGGGCAGAACGCGGCGGTGCTCATAAAGCTCATTCCGCAGCTCTGCCGCAGGTACCTCGTTTCAAAAACGAGCCTCATAGACATCATCGACTCTACGGAGACGGCGGGCGCGTATCTTCTGCCGAGGTTTCACGGCGTTAAGGAGGAGATAGCTTATCTTCTCTGCATGGACGCGAAGCGAAAGCTTATAAGCTGCAAGCTCGTCGGCCACGGGAGCCTCAACAGCGCGGCAGTCAGCGTGCGCAAGGTCGTGGAGACCGCTCTCGTGCAGGGCGCGACGAGTGTGATACTCGCGCACAACCACGTTTCAGGCATCGCTCTTGCCTCAAAGGAGGACAGAGAGACAACGATGAAGCTCCGCGAGGCGCTCGCGCTTGTCGATATTATTCTCCTCGACCATCTCATCGTCGCGGGCGACGATTTTACGAGCATGCGCGACGACGGACTTCTTGATATTTCAGCGGAGGCGAAAAATGGCGCAGTTTGAGGTCATTTCTCAGTTCAAGCCCTCGGGCGATCAGCCAGAGGCGATAGATAAGCTCGCGTGGGGAGTTCAGCAGGGCTTCGAGGAGCAGACGCTCCTCGGCGTTACCGGCTCGGGCAAGACCTATACTATGGCAAAGGTCATCGAGCGCATCCAGCGCCCGACGCTCGTCCTCGCGCACAACAAGATCCTCGCGGCGCAGCTCTGCTCTGAGTTCAAGGAGTTTTTTCCGAATAACGCCGTCGAGTACTTCGTTTCCTACTACGACTACTACCAGCCGGAGGCGTATATCCCGCACACCGACACCTATATCGAGAAGGACAGCGCGATAAACGACGAGATAGAGCGCCTCAGGCACTCCGCGACGAGCGCCCTCGCTGAGCGGCGCGACGTCATCGTCGTTTCGTCGGTGAGCTGCATCTACGGCCTCGGCGACCCGATAGATTACAAGGAGATGGTCATCTCGCTCCGCCAGGGCATGGAGTATGACCGCGACAGTCTCCTGAAAAAGCTCGTAGAGATCCGCTACGAGCGAAACGATCTGGCGTTCGACCGCAATATGTTCCGCGTCAGGGGCGACACGGTGGAGATCTTCCCCGTCTACTCACGCGAGAACGCGATAAGAATAGAGTTTTTCGGCGATGAGATCGACCGCATCTCGGAGTTCGCTCCGGTGAACGGTCAGACCGTGAGGATACTCAACCACGTCGCCATCTATCCCGCAAGCCACTACGTAACGAGCCGCGAAAAGCTCAACCGCGCCATAGTCGAGATACAGCGCGAGCTTGAGGAGCGCGAGAGGTGGTTCAAGGAGCATGATAAGCTCATCGAGGCGCAGAGGATACGCCAGCGCACAATGTACGATATAGAGATGCTTCAGGAGCTGGGCTTCTGCTCGGGCATCGAGAACTATTCGCGCATACTCGGCGGCAGGGAGCCGGGCTCGACGCCGATGACGCTTCTCGACTACTTCCCGAAGGACTATCTGATGTTCATCGACGAGAGCCACGTCACCGTGCCGCAGGTGCGCGCGATGTACCGCGGCGACAGGGCGAGAAAGGAGAGCCTCGTCGAGTACGGCTTCCGCCTGCCCTCGGCTTTCGACAACCGGCCCCTCAAGTTCGACGAATTTGAGGAGAGAGTCAATCAGGTCATCTACGTCTCCGCGACTCCGGCTGAGTATGAGCGCACGAGAAGCGCGCAGATAGCGGAGCAGATAATAAGACCGACCGGACTGCTCGACCCGCGCGTGGAGCTGAGACCGGTAGAGGGGCAGATAGACGACCTCATCGGCGAGATAAACTCCCGCGCCGCGAAGAACGAGCGCACGCTCGTCACGACCCTCACAAAGAAGATGGCGGAGGATCTCACCGCTTATCTCACCAAGGCGGGCATCAAGGTGCGCTATATGCACCACGATATAGATACCATCGAGAGAATGGAGATAGTCCGCGACCTGCGTCTCGGCTCGTTTGACGTGCTCGTCGGCATAAACCTTCTGCGCGAGGGACTGGATATACCGGAGGTGAGCCTCGTTGCTATCCTCGACGCGGATAAGGAGGGCTTTCTCCGAAGCGAAACGAGCCTTATTCAGACCATCGGCAGAGCCGCGCGAAACGCTGAGGGACTTGTCATACTCTACGCAGACACCGTCACGCCGTCTATGCGCGCGGCAATGGACGAAACTGAGCGCAGAAGAGAAAAGCAGGCGGCGTTCAACGCCTCTCACGGCATCACGCCGCAGACCATCCGCAAGGAAGTGCGCGATATACTTGAAATCTCCTCTGACCCCGCGAAGGCGAAGCCGAAGGAAGCGAAGTATATGACCGAGCGCGAGCGCGAGGAGGCAATACGAAAGCTCGAAAAGGAGATGCAGAAGGCTTCGCGTATGCTCGAATTCGAGTATGCCGCCGTCCTGCGCGACCGCATAATAGAATTGCGCGGGGGCAAATAACGGAAAAGCGCATATTATGGCATGAGGTGATTCAGATGGAGCATCTGTCCGAAATTCTGCTCTCAGCCATTATAGTCGGCGCGGTAGTTACCATTCTCATACAGTTCAAGGCGAGGCTTCTCGCGCCGGTGCGGAGCCGCAAGGGCGCCGAGGTCTACACGCTCATAGTTGCGAGCGGCGAGTGCGAGGGGCTTGAGTGCGCCGTAAGGGGCGTTGAAGCCCTCCGCGAGTGCGGCAAAAATGATTCAAGGCTCGTTATCGTGGCCGGCGAGATGTCGCCGGAGGCGAGAATGCGGGCGGAAATAATAGCCCGCAGAGCGGGCGAGGAAATTTACACGAAGGATAGCTTATGGGAAATTCTGCCATTATAAACGGTACGGTGCAGGCGGTGGTATTCCGCAACGAGGATAACGGCTACTGCGTTCTGCGGCTTCGTACCCTCGACAGGGTGGTCACCGCCGTCGGCACGATACCGGACGTTACGCCCGGTGAAACGCTGACGATGGAGGGCGAGTGGCAGTCGCACCCGAGCTACGGCGACCAGTTCAGGGCGGAATCGGTCGAGCGCGCGATGCCGAACACCGCCGACAACATATATGAATATCTCGCCTCCGGCGCCATAAAGGGCGTCGGCGCAAAGACCGCGCAGATGATAGTTCGTCACTTCGGCCCGAAGGCTCTGGAGATAATCGAGGAGGAGCCGGAGCGGCTGACGGAGATCAGGGGCATTACCGAGCGCAAGGCGGCGCAGATCGGCGCGGAGTTCATGCGCAAGCAGGCTCTGCGCTCGCTGATGGATTTTCTCGTTAAAAACGGCGTTCGCCCCGTAGCGGCGGCGCGGCTTTACAAGGTCTACGGCGAGGACGCGAGAGCGGCGGTCGCGGAAAATCCCTATATCCTCTGCGACGAGTACTTCGGTATGGACTTTTTCGAGGCGGACGCGCTCGCGCTGCACCTCGGCTTCGAGGGCGACAGTCCCGAGAGGGTCGAGGCGGCGTGCCTCTACGAGCTGCGGCACAATCAGCTGAACGGCCACGTCTTTATCCCGCGCGAGAAGCTCGTGCTCGCGGCGTCGCAGCTCATCGGCGTAGATCCCGAGCTTTCGAAAAACGCGATCGCTGACCTCGAGGACGGCGGGTACATCATAAGCGAGAGAGTGGCGGGCGTTGACGCCTGCTACCCGGACGATATGTACGAAAACGAGCGGTTTGTGGCGGAAAACCTCCTTGAGAGGGCGAATATGAAGCTTTTTCCGCCGAAAAACCTCGATAAGCTCGTAGCCGAGGCGGAGCGCAGCTGCGCTGTCGAGTTCGCGCCGGTTCAGCGCGAGGCGGTGCGCAGGAGCGCCGAGTGCGGCGTTATGGTGCTGACAGGCGGTCCCGGAACGGGCAAGACGACGACCGTGCGCGGCATTCTCGAGCTGTTCGATAAGATGGGGCTTGAAACTCTGCTGACAGCGCCCACCGGGCGCGCGGCAAAGCGCCTCAGCGAGCTGACGGGCCGCGAGGCGCAGACCGTACACAGGCTCCTCGGAGCAGGCGCGCCTGACGCCGAGACCGGCAAGGTTTTCAAAAAGGACGCCTCCGACCCGCTTGACTGCGACGCGGTTATCCTCGACGAGACGAGCATGATGGATATTTCGCTGATGGCGGCGCTTTTAGAGGCGATGAAGGGCAGGGCGCGGATAATTTTAGTCGGCGACGCAGACCAGCTGCCGAGTGTCGGCCCGGGCAACGTCTTTGCCGATATAATCCGCTCCGGCGCGATCGAGACCGTGCGCCTGAACGAGATCTTTCGCCAGGCGGAAAGCTCCAATATAGTAAAAAACGCGCATCTCATAAACTCCGGCACTGTTCCGGAACTGCGAAACGGCGGCGACTTTTATTTTCTTCGCCGCGGGAGCGACGAGGAGGTGCGGGATACCGCCGTCAGCCTCATTTCGCAGCGGCTTCCCGAGAATATGGGCATACGCGCGGAGGACATTCAGATACTCTCGCCCTCGCGCAAGACGAGCGCCGGCACCGGCGAGATAAACGCCGCGGCGCAGGCGATACTTAACCCGCAGAGCGCGGAGAAGCCCGAAAAGGTCTCCGGCGGCAAGGTTTTCAGAGCGGGCGACAGGGTCATGCAGACCCGAAATAACTACGACATCGTATGGTACAAGTACCACGACGACCCGGATATTCAGCCGGAGGTCGGAGCCGGCATCTTCAACGGCGACGTCGGCTACATTGAGGCGATAGAGGAGGGCCGCGGCTACGCGCTCATCCGCTTTGAGGACAAGCTCACGCCGTACCCCTTCGATTCGCTTGAGGATCTGGAGCTTGCCTACGCAGTAACGGTGCATAAGAGCCAGGGCAGCGAGTACCGCGCGGTGATCCTGGCGCTTCCGCAGGGCGTTCCGATGCTCAAGACCCGCAGCGTTCTCTACACCGCGGTCACGCGGGCGCGGGAGCTTCTAATCGTCGTAGGCAGCGGCGAGAGCGTCGCCGAGATGGTGCGCAACGACCGCCGTCAGAGAAGATACAGCGGACTGAGAGCGCGGCTTGCGGGAGAGGTCGGAGATGCTTGAAGCGATTAAAAATCTGCTGTTTCCGCCGAAATGCGTCTGGTGCGGAGAGATCATCGACAAGGGCGACGAGTGCGGCAGGTGCCGCGCGGAGCTTCCCGTGAGGAAGGGAAAGCTTACGACGAAGGAATTTTACTCCGCGGTCGCCGCTCCGTTCAGATACGAGGGCAGGGTGCGCGAGAGCATACTCAGGATGAAATTCCGGCGAAAACAGTCCTACTGCTCCGTATATGCCCGCTATATTTCGGATACCATAAAAGAGGAGCTTTCAGGGCAGTTTGACCTTGTCTCCTTCGTTCCCGTGTCGGATAAAAGAGCGCGGGAGCGCGGCTTTGACCAGAGCGAGCTTATCGCCTCGGAGACCGCGAGGGTGCTCGACGTGCCCTTTGCGCGCACGCTCAGAAAGGTGCGCGACAATCCGAGGCAGTCAACGCTCAGGGACGAGGCGGCGCGCAGAGCAAACGTGTCGAACTGCTATAAGTGCGTAAGCGACGTGAGAGGGGCGAGGATCCTTCTCATTGACGATATAATAACCACCGGCGCGACGATGAGCGAATGCGCCCGCGAGCTGAGAATGGCAGGCGCGGAGGACGTGATCGCCGCCTCGGCCGCAATAGCGAAAAAACATTAAGGAGAGAAGATTATGATCTTCGGCAGAGATTTGGGAATTGACCTCGGCACCGCGTCGGTCGTGCTCGTTACACGCGGAAAGGGCGTTATCGCCCGCGAGCCGAGCGTTGTGGCTATGGACAGAGCAACGGGAAAGATACTGAAATCCGGCTCGGCGGCTGAGCGTATGCTCGGACGCACGCCGGGCAACATAGCCGCCATACATCCGCTTCAGGGCGGTGTGATCTCCGACTTTGAGATGACGCAGAGCATGATAGGCGAGCTTATAAAGAAGGTAATATCCTTCTCGCTCGTAAAGCCCAGGGTGCTTATAAGCGTGCCGAGCGGCATTACCGAGGTTGAGGAGAGGGCGGTCATCGACGCCGCGATCAACGCCGGAGCGCGCAGGGTATATCTTTGCGAGGCGCCTGTCGCCGCTGCTGTCGGCGCGGGGCTTGACATATCGAAGGCTGAGGGCAACCTTGTTGTCGATATCGGCGCCGGCACGACCGACGTCGCCGTTCTGTCGCTCGGCGGCGTTGTCAGAAGCAAGTCCATCAAGGTCGCGGGCGACGCCTTCGACGAGGCGCTTATAAAAAACATCCGCAAGAAGAATAACCTTCTCATCGGCAAGACGACCGCCGAGGAGCTGAAGCGCAGCATCGGCTGCGTGTTCCCAAAGACAGAGGAGCAGACGATGGAGATAAAGGGGCGCAGTCTGATGACCGGGCTTCCCTCCAATCTGACTGTGTCCTCCACAGAGACCATCGAGGCCTTCGACGAGGTCTCGGGCGAGATAATCGAGGCGATACACAGCGTTCTGGAGGAAACTCCGCCCGAGCTTGTGGCAGACGTCGCCGAAAACGGCATCGTTCTCACCGGCGGCGGCAGCCTTCTCTGGGGCTTTGACCGCCTCATCGAGTCCGCAACGAGCATAAAGACCCGCGTCGCGGACGACGCCGAGCTATGCGTTGCCTACGGAATGGTCAAAAAGATGGAGGAGCTGGGCGAGATGGAGGACGGCCCCTTGAATCTTGCGCGCAGAAGACAATTAAGAGGATAAAAGGAGAGAGAGAATTATGAATGCTGTTAAACACCTGCTTGACTACGCGGTCGAAACCGGTCTTATTGAGCCGGACGAGCGCATCTGGGCGCAGAACGCCGTTCTCGAAACCATGAAATGCGACGCCGTTCCCGAAATCGAGGTGGACGACTACGCCACCCTCGCGGAAACGCTCGACGCCATCACCGCAGACGCGTATAAGCGCGGCGTTATCGAGGAGAACTCGGTAGTCTACCGCGATCTCTTCGACACGGCGATAATGGGCAGACTCACCCCGCGCCCCGGTCAGGTGCGCGAGGCGTTCAGCGCGCTCTACGCGTGGGACCCGAAGGAGGCGACCGACTGGTACTACAAGCTCTCCTGCGACACCAATTACATACGCCGCGACCGAATTGAGCGCGACGTGCGCTGGAAGGCGCCGACCGAGTACGGCGAGCTGGACATAACGATAAATCTCTCAAAGCCCGAGAAGGACCCGAAGGCGATAGCCGCCGCGCGCAATATGCCGAAAAGCGCCTATCCCGTGTGCCTGCTGTGCGCCGAGAACGAGGGCTACGCCGGCAGAGTTAATCACCCCGCGCGCCAGAATCACCGCACCGTGCCGATAACGATAAACGGCAGCCCGTGGTTTTTGCAGTACAGCCCCTACGTCTATTACAACGAGCACTGCATCTGCTTCAATTCTCAGCACACTCCGATGAAGATCGAGCGCGCGACGTTCGCGAAGCTCCTCGACTTTGTCGCGCAGTTCCCGCACTACTTCGTCGGCTCCAACGCCGATCTGCCCATCGTCGGCGGCTCTATCCTCGCGCACGACCACTTCCAGGGCGGTCACTACACCTTTGCGATGGAGAAGGCGCCGGTGGAGACGAGGATCGCGTTCCCGGGCTTTGAGGACGTCGAGGCGGGCATAGTAAAGTGGCCGATGAGCGTTATCCGCATCACCGCCGACGAGCCGGAGAGGCTCATAGAGCTTGCGGACAGAATACTGAACGCGTGGCGCGGCTACACCGACGAAAAGGCGTTCATCTTCGCGGAGACCGACGGCGAAAAGCACAACACGATCACGCCTATCGCGCGCCGCAGGGGCGATAAGTTCGAGCTTGATCTCGTTCTGAGAAACAATATCACGACCCCCGAGCATCCGCTGGGCGTATATCACCCCCACGCCGAGCTTCACCATATCAAGAAGGAGAACATCGGGCTCATCGAGGTCATGGGACTTGCCGTTCTGCCCGCGAGACTCAAGGAGGAGCTGCGCGAGGTCGCCTCAAAGCTCGCAAAGGGAGAAAAGGTCGAGGGAGTTCACGGCGAATGGGCGCAGGAGCTTGCCGCTAAGTATGAATTCAACGATGAGAACGCCCTTGACATAGTAAAGGCGGAGACCGGAAAGGTCTTTGCGAAGGTGCTGGAGCACGCCGGAGTGTACAAGCGCACGCCGGAGGGCAAGGAAGCGTTCCTCAGATTTGTAAAGAGCGTATAATACCGCAGCTCGCTGTAATGTGAAATAATGAAAGAGCAATTAAAAAGAATCGTGGATTCATTTCACGGATATAACTCGGAACACATGGCGGCGCAGGCATTTGGCTTAAGCGAGGATATCGTCTACGATGCGCTCGTGATAGCACCGAGCTTTACTCCGTATAAGCTTAATATGGATAAAACCTGCAGGGTCACCACGTTGAAGGAAGGAGCCTACATAGCAGGTTATCTGGTTGAAAAAAGCGGATTGAACATAGCCTGGATCAAGATCGGTTCTTCAGCGGGCAATCTTATCGACCATATGGCTTTATGCGCGGAGCTGTCCTTCAAAAGAATGATTTTTATCGGGGCGGCAGGAGGTCTGAAAGAAAGCTTTGAGTTAGGGGACGTATGTACGCCGTCTTATTCAATATCGGGAAGCCATGCCGATTCATACCTCATGAAAGCATCCATTCGGGAGAGTATGCTGTTTACAAGAGTTGTCCCGGATATGAAGTATGCTGATAAGGTAATAGAAATCGGTGAGAAGAAAGGCTATTCTATCCGCAAGGCAAGTGTATTCTGCACTCCGTCTATTGCGTTGGAATATGCGCATTTGGATGAGATAAAAGCCTTTGATACCGATCTCATTGAAATGGAAACGAGCTCATTCTATTTGATGACTGATTTGTTTGAACTGCCGGGTATTGCTTTGCTTGTGGTATCAGATAATTCGGCAGCCGGCGCTGCGCTGGTCGGCAGAACAGAAGAACAGCAGCGGCAATACGATCATGGGAGAAATGTAGTGCTCCCGGATATGATCATTACACTTGCTGCCGAGTAATACTGATAATAACAGCGGGGTCGGATGACCCCGCTGTTTATTTTCCCAATGCCATATTGTAAAGCTCGTTTTTGGAGTAGCCCGTATCCGCGGCGACCTCCTTTGCCGCGGCTTTGAGCGGAAGACCGCCCTCGCGCAGCCTCAGCACACGCGCCACCGCGTCCTCGATGCTCGTTTCCGGCGCGTCGGACTCGGGCTTTCCCTCAATTACGAGGACAAATTCGCCCTTTGGCTCACTTTCGCCGTATCGCTCCGCCGCCGCTCCGAGAGTCGTGCGGATGACCTCCTCGTGCAATTTCGTAAGCTCGCGGCAGAGGGCGATCTTCCGCTCCGCGCCGAACACCTCGATGAGGTCGGAGAGCGTTTTTCTGAGCTTGTGCGGCGCCTCGTAAAAGACCATCGTGCGCTTTTCGCCCGTCAGCTCCTCGAGCCGCTCGCGGCGCTCCTTCGTCACTACGGGCAGAAAGCCCTCGAAGGTAAACCGCGCGGTGCTGAGTCCGGAGAGCGCCAGAGCGCTCGCCATAGCGGTCGGCCCCGGCACAACAACGCACTCGATGCCGCTCTCAGCGCACTCACGCACAAGCTGCTCGCCGGGGTCGCTGATCGCCGGCATACCGGCGTCAGTCACGATCGCGCAGGATTCGCCTGCGAGTATGCGGGAGATTATTTTTTCTCCGGAAAGTGCCTTGTTATGCTCAAAATAGCTCACAAGCGGCTTTTTTATCTCAAAATGGTTAAGAAGCTTGAGGGTAACGCGCGTATCCTCGGCAGCGATGAAATCGGCACTACGCAGAGCCTCAAGCCCGCGCGGGCTCATATCGCCGAGGTTTCCGATGGGCGTTCCCACAACGTAAAGCTTTCCTGACATTACTCTTCTCCTAAGTGATAGATTTTCCGAGCCTCGTCGGTATCGGAGCCGTCGGCATTTCGCAGGATCAGCGCCGGCTCGACAACGAGCCCGGGTCTGCCGGACTTCACGCACTCCATTAAGAATACGCTCGGGCGCGCGTCAAGACGCGCCTGCACGAGCCGCAGGCGCTTCGGCTCAAGGCGGCGAAGTGTCAGTGCGGTCATCGCCTCGCTGAGCCTTTGGGCGGGGTAGACGAAGGCGAAGCGCCCACCGTCGCCGAGGAGCCGGGAGGCCGCGTCCGCAACGTCCTCGAGCGAGGCGCTCTTTTCGAGCCGCTGCGCGTTGCGCGCGTCACTCTCCGATTGCCCGCCGGAGATGGGAAAGTACGGCGGGTTCGATATGACGAGCTGATACCGCCCGCGAAAGTCGCGCAGGTCGCAGTTTACTACCTCCGCGCGCGCCTCCACGCCGTTCAGCGCGATATTTTCCTGCGCGACCCTGCACGCCTCCTCGTCAAGCTCGACGAGAGCAGCGCTCGCCTTTGGATAGCGATATAGGAGCGTGAGCGCGAGAATTCCGCTGCCGCAGCCAAGGTCGCAGAAACTTCCGCCCCTCGGGAGCGAGGCAAAGTCGCCGAGGAGAACGGAGTCCGTCGTCACCGGCATCGCCTTTTCAGTTTTTATAAGCCTGACGCCGCCGCGCCACAATTCAAAATATTCCATAGCCGTATTATATAAAAAAATAAAGCCGCAGGCAAGTGCCGGCGGCTATAAATTTGCGGGAATACTGAACAAACGGAAAAATAAAGCCACCGGGGAGACCCGATGGCTATATTTTTAAATTCTTGCTTACTCCTCGCTGATAGCGCCGACGGGGCAGCCCTCTTCACAAGCGCCGCAATCAACGCAGACGTCAGGATCAACCTCGAAGTGGACGTCGCCCATGCTAATAGCCTCAACGGGGCAGGTCTCGGCGCAAGCGCCGCAGGTGATGCAAGCATCGCTGATCTTTCTTGCCATACTATGTACCTCCTTCTTCAAAGTCTAACGAAAATAGTATTTCGTACAGATATTGTAACATCAATTTCACAAAAAGCAAGAACTTTTTTTGAAAAAATGTGGTTAGATTTGTCTAACTTGGCGGAATTATTAACAAAAACGTCATATTTTTTGTGTTGACAAAACTGTGCGCTGATGATATTATAAGGTCAAAGATAGTCAAAGTCAAAGGAGTGACGAACGTGGGTATAAGTGATATGATAGCCAGCTTTATAGATGAGATGCTGAAGGACAGTCAATCCGCGGAGCTTCAGAGAAGCGAGCTTGCGACGAAGTTCAACTGCGTGCCGAGCCAGATAAACTACGTTATTTCAACGCGGTTTTCGCCCGAGCGCGGCTATATCGTCGAGAGCAGGCGCGGCGGCGGAGGATACATCCGCATAATCCGCGTTCGCGAGGAGCCGAAAGCGATAATGATGCACACGCTGAACGCGGTCGGCGAGAGCATCGACCTGAGGAGCGCGACGGCGCTCATATCCAACGCGGTGCATTCCGAGGCGCTCAGCGAGAGCGCCGGCAGGCTGATGCTCGCGGCGGTGAGCGATACGGCTCTGCGCGCCTGCGAGAACGACAAGCGCGACGAGGTGCGCGCCGGAGTATTGAAGCAGATGATTCTGAGGATAATCCAGTAAAGGAGGGTCTGTATGTCAAACGTGCGTTACACTTACTATACGCAATCCGTGCCTGAAACGAAGAGCACGGACGATGAGCTTACAAGAAAGAGAAGACTGAACGTACTGCGCCGGGAGCTTGACAAGGCTGTAAGCGAGGAGCAGTTCGAGCGCGCGGCTGAGATACGCGACAGGATAAAAGAGCTTGAAAGCTGAGAAAGGAGCGATTTTATGAACTTTAATATGAATTTTACGGAGACCGCTCAGGCGGCTCTTCAGATAGCGAACGAAAATTCCGGCTCAGCCCTCGGAACTGAGGATATCGTCTACGGCATCCTCGCCGAGGGCACGTCCAACGCCGCTGCGGTGCTGAGAAGCTTCGGCGTTGAGGCGGAGCTGTACCTCGAGGCGAGCCGCCGCATAACCGGATACAAGGAAAAGGCGGAAACGCGCGGCATGACCCCGAAGTGCGCGCGGGCGATCGACATAGCGGCGCAGGAGGCGGCAGACGCCATCGGCACGGAGGAGCTTCTTCTCGGCGTTCTCAGACAGCCTGAGAGCGTTGGCGCGCGGGCTCTGACGCTCATGGGACTTGACCTCAACAGCATATTCACCGAGCTGCACGAGGCGCGCAAGGCGCCGAAGGAGTACGCCGCAACTGCCGCCGAGGGCGAGACAAAGACCCTCGACGAGTACAGCCGCGACCTCACCGAGATGGCGCGCGAGGGAAAGCTTGACCCCGTGGTCGGCAGAGGGAAAGAGGTGCAGCGGGTGATCCAGATACTCTCCCGCAGAACGAA
This sequence comes from Oscillospiraceae bacterium, assembly GCA_017412765.1. Taxonomy (GTDB): domain Bacteria; phylum Bacillota; class Clostridia; order Oscillospirales; family Oscillospiraceae; genus RUG626. Next base: position 29,695 of record JAFPWN010000053.1, read on the forward strand.
GAACAACCCCGTGCTCATCGGCGAGCCGGGTGTCGGCAAGACCGCGATCGCTGAGGGACTGGCTGAAAAGATCGTCGCCGGCGACGTGCCGGAGGAGCTGAGGGAGAAGCGCGTGGTGTCGCTCGGCCTCACCGGAATGCTCGCGGGCACGAAGTACCGCGGCGACTTTGAGGAGCGCATCAAAAACGCGCTCGACGAGGTCAAGGCAAACGGCAATATCATACTCTTCATCGACGAGCTTCACACCATAATCGGCGCGGGCGCGGCGGAGGGCGCTATCGACGCCTCGAACATCATGAAGCCGGCGCTATCACGCGGCGAGATACAGCTCGTCGGCGCGACTACGCTCGCGGAGTACCGCAAGCACATCGAAAAGGACGCCGCCCTCGAGCGGCGCTTCCAGCCCGTTATGGTAGAGGAGCCGACCGAGGAGGAGGCGCTCGAGATACTGCGCGGGCTCAGACCGAAGTATGAGGAGCACCATAAGCTCACTATTTCCGACGAGGCGCTGGAGAGCGCGGTAAAGCTCAGCGCGAGATATATAAACGACCGCTTTCTGCCCGACAAGGCGATAGACCTCATGGACGAGGCGTCGAGCCGCGTGAGAATGGACGAGAGCACCATACCGCCGGAAGTAAAGCTTTTAGAGAGCGAGATAAGAAAGCTCGGAGAAGAAAAAGAGAAGGCGGCGAAGGCACAGTATTTTGAGACCGCCGCGAAGCTCCGCGACGAAGAAAATAAGAAGAAAAACGAGCTTATTGAGCTGAAAAACACCGAAAAGGGCGGCAAAAAGACCGTAACAGCCGAGGATATCGCCGCCGTCGTGTCGAGCTGGACCGGCATCCCCGTGACTACTCTCAACGAGGACGAGGCGCAGAGGCTATTAAAGATGGAGGACATCCTCCACGAGCGCGTCATCGGGCAGTCCGAGGCGGTCACCGCCGTTTCAAAGGCTATCCGCCGCGGCAGAGTGGGACTTAAAGACCCGAAGCGACCCATCGGCTCATTCTTGTTCCTCGGCCCCACCGGAGTCGGCAAGACGGAGCTGTGCCGCGCGCTTGCGGAGGCGCTTTTCGGTGATGAGAACGCGATGATAAGGGTCGATATGTCCGAGTTCATGGAGAAGCATACAGTATCGAAGCTCATCGGCTCGCCTCCGGGCTACGTCGGCTACGACGAGGGCGGTCAGCTCACCGAAAAGGTGCGCCGTCATCCGTACTCCGTAGTGCTGTTCGATGAGATCGAGAAGGCGCACGAGGACGTTTTCAACATCATGCTCCAGATAATGGACGACGGCAGGCTCACAGATTCGCAGGGCAGAAGAGTGGACTTCAAAAACACCGTCATCGTCATGACCTCAAACGTCGGCGCGCGCAACATCACCGACAAGGCGACGGCGCCGCTCGGCTTTACCGCGGAGGATAAGCCCGAGGAGAGGTCGGACGAGCGCATAAGAGAGCTTGTCATGCAGGATCTCAGGCGCACCTTCAAGCCGGAGTTTCTGAACAGGATCGACGATACTATCGTTTTCCACCGGCTCACGAAGGACGAGATAGGCAGGATTGCCGGAAATATGCTGAAAACCGTGGCTCACCGGCTCGCTGATCTCGGGATCACGATGACCGCCGACGAAAGCGCCGTCGCGCTCGTAGCCGAAAAGGGCTACGATCCCGCCTACGGCGCGAGGCCGCTTCGCAGAACCGTGCAGAGCATGGTCGAGGATAAGATCGCTGAGGCGATGCTCGACGGCAATGTCAAAGAGGGCGACGCGATAACCGTTACCGCCAGGGACGGAAAAATCGAGATAGTGAAATAAAAAAAGACTGCTGCAAAAAGCAAAAGTGTCATTCCGAGCCGGTGCGCGCACCGGCTCGGAATCCGCAATCCCTATTTGTAAAGGAATACGGATTGCGAGGCTCCGAAAGGAGCCTCGCAATGACACAAAAGTGCTTCCTGCAGCAGTCTATCTTTTTCCTTAGCCGAACAGACCGAATAGACCCTTTTTCTTTGCGGCGTCCTCGAATTTGACGCCCGTCACGGTGTAGCCCGTGGGGTTTATCGCGTTCTTGACGTCGTCCTCAGTGATCGCCTTGTCGGTCGTGATGACCGTCTCGCCCTTCGAGTGGCTCGACTTGACGTCGTCCACGCCGAGTGCCTTGCGCACCGCCTCGTTGACGTGGCTTTCGCACATAGAGCACATCATTCCGTCTACCTTGACTGTGATTTTCTGCATTTTAATGACCTCCCATCACCTGAAAACCGCTGCCGTCGTCCGAAAGTCCGTCCTTTTTCAGCATGGTTTCAAGCACGTTTATATCAGCTGAGACGTCCATAGCGTCCGCCTCATATAGCTTGTCGAGCTGTTTGCGGAAGCCCTCGACGAGCATATCGAGTATGCGCTCGATGTCAGCCTTCGCGGTCTCGACGTTCTCGCCGCCGGCGCCGTTCTGATCAAACTCCGCGTAGGAGTGCAGGAGCTTGAGCGCAGTGGGCAGATAGTAGCTCATGAAGCTCTTTATCTGCGGCAGCTTCTCGGGCTTGTCCTGAACAGCCTTGAAGATCTTTGCCGTGAGATCCTCCATCTCGTCTATGCGCGCGGAGATGTCCTCGTCGGGTATATCGTCGTTGACCTGGCGTATTTCCTTGAGAATTTTGCGGTACTTCGCCTCGTCGTCGCCCTCGTCAGGCTCCGGCTCGACTTCCTTCGCGGGAGCGGCGCCCGCCTTGAGGATGAGCAGTCCGGCGCCCTTGTCGATATACGCTTCCTCGCCGAAGAGACCCTTTTCGATCATTATCTCAAGATCGCGCTCGACCGTCTTTTCCTTTTCGCCGGAGGCGGAAACGAGCTCGCTGAGCGAGATGTAATCGCGCCCGTTGATTATCGTGAGATAGGCGGCGGCGCGGGAGGCGCGGCGGCGCAGACCGAAGCTCGCGGCGAGCGAAACGGCGCCTCCGAGCAGCGAAGAGATGGCGGTCACAAGCTCACTCAGCTCAAAGCCGGAGCCGAAGCTCGCCAGCACGTCCGTGCCGAGGGCAATCCCCATAGCGAAGAGCACGACCGATACGCCGATAAGTATGCCGGGCGAGGAGCCGAACATCTGCTTGAGAACCGCCTTAACGCGGCTTGTTTTCTTCTCGCGCGGGGGAGCGGACTGCGGTTGCGGACGCGGCTGCTGCGCATCCGGCGCTTTTCCGGAGGAGTAGCGCGTGCTGACCTTACTTCCGTTCCGGTACTGAGCGGCGTAATTCGGTGTGGCGGCGTTAGTCTGCGGCGCGGTGTAGCTCGATGAGCGCTCCTGCGAGAGAACGAGTACGCGGTCGGAGTAGTTGATGTAAGCTGTTGCGCCGAACTGACCGGTGGATACCATCTTCTGAAGCTCGCGGATGCAGATATCGTAGCTCACACCGACGGCGGAGGCGAGGTGCGGTATGCTGACCGCCTTCGCGCCGGATGCCATGATTTTGTACTTCTTCATTCTCGCCTCCTCGGCGGAGGACGAGCTCACGTTCTGGGAGCGCACGGAATTTATCAGCCCGTCGAACAGGCCGACCTTGTAGAGAAGCATTCCGAGACCCAGCGGCCACCAGAATATAAAGCCGAGAATAATTAAAAACGTCGGGGGATTAGCGTGTCCGTTGTTCATCTTTCGTACTCTCCCCCTTACTTATCGACAGTGATGTGCTCGACGCCGTTTTCCTCGAATTCCTCGATATAGTCCTCGATGCGCTCGGCAAGCTCATCGTAGTTCTCGCGGGTTATCGGCTCGAACGCCATATCGCGGCGCGCCAGCTCCTCCGCAAGAATCTCGAAGAAAACGGTGTCCTCATAGTCCATTATCGCCTCGTGTATGCCGCCCTCCTCGTAAGCGCGGCTCGGAACGACCTCGCCCTCTTCAACAGAGTAGAGGTTATTCGCGCCGATGGAGCGGCAGTAGGAAAAAATCTTCGACTCCACCTCGTCATAGTCGCGGATGCGGTCGTCGCCGCGGGCGGAATTGAGTATCCAGTTTCCGATGTAAACAAGGTCAAGGAGCCGCCGGAACTCCTTATTTGTCAGGTCAAGCTGCAATTCATTTCCCTCCTTATGGGAATTCACATTATAGTATATCACGATGCGAAGAAAATTTCTACAATTTTATACTTGTTTTATTGAACTTTTTAGAATACAATATAAGGACGACTAAATAAAAGGAGCATTATCTTGGATAAGCGGCCAATCGGCGTTTTTGATTCCGGCCTCGGCGGGCTTACGGCTGTGAGAGAGCTTATGCGCATACTGCCGGGCGAGGATATAATCTACTTCGGCGATACCGGCAGAGTGCCGTACGGCGGCAGGAGCCGGGAGACTATAATGAAATACGCGAGGCAGGATATCGCATTTCTTCGCTCGTTCGATATCAAATACGTCCTTGCCGCCTGCGGCACCGTTTCCACAAACGGGCTCGGGGAGATAAAGGCGGAGAACAATATCCCCGTCCGGGGCGTTGCCGGAGCGGCCGTCAGAGCCGCGGTGAGGGCTACGAAAAATAACCGCGTCGCGCTCATCGGCACCGCAGCCTCTATCCGCAGCGGCACCTATGACCGCAAGATACTTGACCTGAAGCCGGACTGCGAGCTGTATAAGAAAGCTTGTCCGCTCTTCGTGCCGCTCGTTGAAAACGGCAGGATAGAGAAGGACGACAAGGTGCTTCGTCTCGTCGCGGAGGAGTATCTCGCGCCGCTGAGGGACGCCGGGTGCGATACGATGATCCTCGGCTGCACACACTATCCTATTATAGCCGATACGATCCGCGATATTATGGGCGAGGGCGTCGCGCTCATCGACGCCGGCGCCGCCGCCGCGAGGGAGATGGCGGAGGATCTCGCGCGCACGGACAGCGTAAATACAGAGGGCGGAGAGCACAGATATTTCGTTTCCGACTCAGCCGAGGGCTTCCGCGAGACGGCTGAGATGTTCCTCGGCTCGGGACTCAGGGGCGAGGTGCGCCGCATTTCCATAAGTGGAGAATAAAGATGAAAGATGTAACGATTTCGGTAAAGGGGCTTCTCGGCGTCGATAAAAACGGCGACGATATAGAGCTGAACACCTCCGGCACTTACGAATATTCGGAGGACGGGGTGAGCTTTACATACCTCGAATCGGAGCTGACGGGGCTTGAGGGCTCCGTTACCACCTTTACGGTGCTTGGAAGCTGCGTCACCATCACCCGCGAGGGAACGGTCAGTATGCAGATGCTCTTCGAGGAGGGCAGGCAGAACCATTTCAGCTACAATACGCCCTACGGCTCGATAATGATGAGCGTGGACACGCAGTCGATCGAATACGACTTCAATGAAAAAGGCGGCACGCTGAGGGTCGATTACGTCCTCGATATGCAGCGCGAGGTCGCGTTTAAGACGGCTTTTACAGTAGATATAAAGGAGTACAGTGACGATGACGAACATGATTGAGGCGGCGAAAGGCTCTGTTGCCGCCCTTATTGAGAGCGCATACAAAAGAGCCGCTGCGGCGGGAAAGCTGCCTGACGGCGTTGAGCTGAAGGGCGCTGTCGAGATACCGAAGGACACGCAGAACGGCGATTACGCAGCGTCCACCGCTATGGCTATGGCGCGCGACGCGCACATGGCGCCGAAGAAAATAGCAGACATTCTTGTAGAGAATCTTGACCTTGAGGGCAGCTATTTCAAGTCCGCCGAGGTCGCAGGTCCCGGCTTTATAAACTTCCGCCTCGGAGATAAATGGTACGCTGACGTTATCGGCGGCATCGAGGCTGACGGCGCCGATTACGGATCGGTTGACGTCGGCAGGGGCGAGAAGGTCATGGTGGAGTTCGTTTCCGCAAACCCGACCGGCCCGATGACGATAGGAAACGCCCGCGGAGGCGTTCTCGGAGATACGCTCGCCGCGGTTCTCTCAAAGGCGGGCTATGACGTAAGCCGCGAGTTTTACGTCAACGATGCCGGCAATCAGGTCGATCTCTTCGGAAAATCCATCGAGGCGCGCTACCTCCAGCTCTGCTATGGCGAGGATAAGATCGAGTTCCCGGACGACGGCTACCACGGCGACGATATCCGCGCGCTCGCAAAGGAGCTGTACGACGCGGACGGCGAGAAATACCTCGGTATGTCGCCGGAGGACAGGCGCGAGGCATTCGTAAATTACGGGCTTCCGAAGAACATCGCCGCGATGAAGCGCGATCTTGCGCGCTATCGCATAAACTTCGACACTTGGTTCCTCGAGTCATCGCTCCACAAGTCCGGCGCGGTTAAGGAGGTAGTCGATACCCTCGCTCTTAACGGCCTCACCTACGAGAAGGACGGCGCGATCTGGCTCAAAAATACCGACCTCGGCGCAGATAAGGACGAGGTCCTGCGCCGCGCCAACGGCTTCTACACCTATTACGCGGTAGATATCGCGTATCATATCAATAAATTCGCCGTCCGCGGCTTTGACAGAGTCATAGACGTCTGGGGCGCAGACCACCACGGCCACGCTATCCGTTTCAAGGCGACCTGCTCCGCGCCCTGCATTCCGATAAACGCGGACAAGCTCGACTTTCTCATTATGCAGATGGTCAGACTTCTGCGCGACGGCGAGACGGTCAAGGTCTCGAAGCGCACCGGAAAGGCGCTCAGCCTTGCCGATCTTCTCGACGAGATCAGCGTGGACGCCTGCCGCTTCTTCTTCAACGCGAAGCCCGATACGCACCTTGAGTTCGACCTCGGACTTGCCGTAAGGCAGGACAGCGAGAATCCCGTCTACTACGTTCAGTACGCCCACGCGCGTATCTGCTCGCTGATCGCCGCCCTCAGGGAGGACGGAAAAAGCGTCCCGAAGGCAAACGAAATCGACCTCTCCGTTCTCACAAACGAGGCGGAGATCGAGCTTATCAAGGCGCTGAGCCTCTATCCGGAGGAGATAAAAATGGCGGCGCGCGACTACGATCCGAGCCGCATCAACCGCTACGTTATCGACCTCGCGGCGCGCTTCCACCACTTCTACAACGCCTGCCGCATAAGAGGCGAGGAGGACAGGGTGCTTAACGCCCGCCTCAAGCTCGCGGACACGACCCGCGCGGTGATCGCAAACGCTCTCGATATAATCGGCGTGAGCGCACCGGAGAAGATGTAAAAAAATGCTGCGACAAAAAACCGGCGCGACCATGAAGTGAACCCCAAAAGTTAGACAAGATTTTCAATTAAGCGACCTGAAGGGTCTGGTATCTGTGTTGAGCAGGTGTCAGGCCCTTTAGTTTTAGCTTGATCCTGCGGTTGTTGTAGTAATCGAGA
>JAFPWN010000054.1 GCA_017412765.1 Oscillospiraceae bacterium
GCTTTACAAAGCTGCGTAAAACAAAACCGCAGACTTTGGCCTGCCGCTAAGCGGCTTGCCAAAATCTGCGGTGCCACAGAGCCTCGGCTCTGTGAACTTTCTTTTAATTATTTCACTGTCTACTTGACGGGGTGCAGTTCAGTTTGCGAACGGGGCATACTTCACTTTTTTCTCTTACTGCGCTGCCACTGAGGCACTTCGCTCAGCTTCTCATAAAGGCGAACGTAGCTCTCATGGCGGCTTTTTTCGATTTTTCCGGCTCTGACGGCGTCGATGACGGCGCAGCCGGACTCCCTCGTATGCGCGCAGCCGATAAAGCGGCACTCTTCGATATACGGCCGGAAGTCGCGGAAAGCTTTCTCGAGCGAGGCGGGATCGTCAAGCTCGCCGGACTCCGTCTCGAAGCTCGAAAAGCCCGGCGTGTCCGCGATCACGGCGCCGAAATCGGTATCGAACAGCTCGACATGGCGCGTCGTGTGTCTTCCTCTGCCGAGCTTCTCGCTCACCTCGCCGGTCTCGATCGCAAAGCGCCGGTCGAGCGCGTTCAGAAGACTCGATTTTCCGACGCCGGAGTTGCCCGTAAAGGCGGCGACCGAGCCGCGCAGCAGCTCTCTGAGCTCTGCTATCCCCTCGCCCGTCTCGCAGCTCGTGAGGCAGGTCCGGAATCCCGCGCGGTCATAGATGCCCTTCAGCTCGTTCGGATCCTCGAGGTCGGTTTTGTTGAAAATTATCACGGGCTCGACTCCGTTGTGCTCCGCGATCGCAGTCATCTTGTCGATAAGAAAGGGATCCGTCACCGGGATTGCCCTTGACGCGACGATTACGATAATATCGAGATTCGCCACAGGCGGGCGCATAAAGGCGTTTTTGCGCTCCTTTATCTCCACTACCATTTTGCCGCCGGGGTCAAACTCCACTCTGTCCCCCACGAGCGGACTCTGCCCCTCGTGGCGGAATTTGCCGCGAGCGCGGCACTCGGCGACGCCCTCGCCGCTCTTGACGTAGTAAAAGCCGCTCAGCGCCTTATATATCGTTCCCTCCGCCATTCTCAGTTCGTCACAAGGTCTGCGGAGGAGGAGACGGGCTTATTCTCGTCTGTGCCGCCCTGCTCGGTATTCGAGGTATCATCAGGCTGCGGCTGGGGCTGGGGCTGTGGCTGCGGTTGAGGATCAGGATCGACCTGAACCGGCTCCTTGCCCATCGAGACCTGATAGGTTATCCTCGTGTGGATAGGCACGCTCTCGCCTGCGGGCAGGGACTGATAGATGACGTAGCCCATTTCGTACTCGTCGGAGTAGACGTACTCGGGATTCGGGGTAAGATCGTAGCTCTCGAGGGTGGTCTGCGCCTGCCGCTCGGGTGCGTTGACGATGTTCGGCACCTCGACGTAGCTTATCGCGGGGCCAGAGGAATAAGTGATATAGACGGTATAGTTGCGGGTGAGCTGAGTGCCCTCCTCGGGGAACTGCTCCATGACGTAGCCGACGGTGATCGACTCGTCCGGCTCCTCCTGGATCACGATGTCGAGATCCATCTGGAGATTTTCGAGGATATTTCTCGCCTCGCGGTAGTCCTTGTTGATGATATCCGGCATCGTTACTACTCTCGGACCGGTGGAAACGGTGAGGACGACGTTGATGCCCTCCTCAGACGGCGTCACCGCTCTGTCGGCCTTCGGGTCCTGGCTTATTATGACGCCGGCGGGAACGGTCTCGCTCTCGGTCTCGCGGATGGTAAAGTTGAAGGCGCTGTTTTCGGGGTTGTTCACCACGTCGTCGACAATGGAATCGACGAAGCTCGGCACCTGTATTCTCTCCTCGGAGGGATTGAAAATATCCTTTCCGAAGCTGCGCCAGACGTAAACTCCTATGCCTATCACAAGAACGATCACGAGGAAAATACCTATAAGCATGGCGGTCGTTCCGGATTTTCTGCGGTTTTTTCTGTACTCATCCTTAGTCGTGCGGTCTCGGGCAACGGAATTTCCGCTTCCGCGCTTTACGTTGGACGGCGCCTTCGTGCCGGGAACGATATGCGATCCGTCCACGTCGGTGTCCTCTCCCGGTACGCTCGAGTAGGTGAACTCGACCGAGGGGTTCTTTCTGAACTCCTCAAGATCGCGCAGAAGCTCGTCGGCGGTCTTGTATCTGAGGTCGAGATTCGGCTCCATCGCGTGCATGGTTATCTGCGCGAGTCCCTTAGGTATATCCGGATTTATCTCGCGCGGCTGGAGCGGCACGGAAGAGATGTGCTGTATCGCTATCGCAACGGCGCTCTCTCCCTCGAAGGGCAGGCGGCTCGTCAGCATCTCGTACATGACTACGCCGAGCGAATAAATATCGCTTCTCGCGTCTACCTGCTGTCCCTTCGCCTGCTCCGGCGATATATAATGAACGGAGCCGAGCGCCTCCTGCGTGAGCGTATTCTGCGTTGCGAGCAGGCGCGCGATCCCGAAGTCAGCGACCTTGACGGAGCCGTCCTTCAGCACCATGATGTTCTGCGGCTTTATATCCCTGTGAACGATGCCGCGGGAGTGCGCGTGACCCAGCGCCTTCGCTATCTGGGTCGAAAAATGGAGCGCCTCTTTCCAGTTCAGTATCCCCTTGCGGTTTATGTACTGCTTCAGGGTTATGCCCTCGATGAGCTCCATAACGATGTAGTCGAGGTTTTCCTTGCGGTTAACGTCGTAAACGGCGACGATGTTCGGGTGCGAGAGCATAGCTACCGCCTGCCCTTCCGCATGGAAGCGCCTTCTTAGCTCGTCATTCTGTGCAAGATCTGCCTTGAGTATCTTTATTGCGACGAGGCGGTTGAGGCGATGGTCGAGTCCCTTGTAGACGACGGCCATGCCTCCCGTTCCGATGCGCTCAAGTATCTCATAGCGCTGATCTAAAAATTTTCCAACATAAATATCATCCATCGATTATTCTCCCAGTGACCGTTATTTGCGAAGGATAACTACCGTGACATTGTCCGGCGCGCCCCGGTTCAGGGCAAGCTCCAGAAGGGCCTTTGCAGCGCTCTCCGGCGATTCGGAGACCGCTTTTTCGAGCATTTCGTGCTCTGTCACCACGTTTGAAAGTCCGTCCGAGCATAAAAGCAGCGAATCGCCGTCGGTGAGTCTTTCGGTGAAAACGTCGCTCTCGACCTCAGCCATCGTGCCGACTGCTCTCGTTATGAGGTTTCTGTTCGGATGACTGTAGCTCTCGGCGCGGGTGATCTCGCCGCGGTCGATCATATTCTCAACGAGCGAGTGATCCTTGGTGACCTGGCGGATGCCTCCGTTGTGGAGCTTGTAGCACCGGCTGTCGCCCACGTTGACGACTACCGCGACGTCGCCGTTCACAGCCGCGCCGACGAGCGTAGTCCCCATGCCGCTCAGATGCTCATCGGCAAGGCTCAGCTCGTAGACTGCGGTGTTCGCCGTTCTGACTGCGCCCTGCAGCGCTGCCGCGATCTCACCCGGCTGCATTCCGGCGCGAAGGCTGCCGCCTGACGCCGTCCGGAAGGTCTTTATCGCAAGGTCGGATGCGACGGCGCCGCCCTTGGCTCCGCCCATTCCGTCGCAAACGAGGAGCACCCTCGGCTCGGACTCAGATATATAATATGCGTCCTGATTGTCGCGTCTTACCTTTCCTCTGTCGGTTATACCCCAAAACTCCATTATGTCACCTTGCTTCCTTTATAGTCTTTCTTCTGAGCTGGCCGCAGGAGGCGTTTATGTCCGGCCCGAGCTTTCTTCTGACCGTCACGTTCACCCCGCACCCTTCAAGTATCGAAATAAACTCCTTCAGATGCTCCTTTGTCGAGGGGTGGAGCTTCGATTCCTCCACCTCGTTGAGCGGAATGAGATTGACGTGCGCGCCCATGCCGGCTATCAGCGAGGCGAGCCTCTCAGCGTGACCGCGCGTATCGTTCACGCCGTCTATCATCGCGTACTCAAAGCTTATACGGCGCCCCGTTTTATCGTAGTACCGGCGCACCGAGTCCATGAGCTTCTCAACTCCGTAGGCGCGGTTTACGGGCATTATCCTGTTTCTCGTTTCATCGTCCGGCGCGTGGAGCGAAACGGACAGCGTTAGCTGCAGATCCTCCTCCGCAAGGCGGTCGATCCCCTCAGTTCTGCCGCAGGTCGAGAGCGATATGTGCCGCATTCCGATATTCAGGCACTCCGGGTCGTTCACGAGCCGGAGAAAGCGCATGACGTTATCGTAGTTATCGAGCGGCTCGCCTATGCCCATCATAACGATATTCGAGATCTTCAGTCCCGAGTCCTTTTCCGAGAACATGACCTGATCGAGTATCTCTCCGGCGCTGAGGTCGCGCACCTTGCCGCCGATAGTCGAGGCGCAGAAGGCGCAGCCCATGCGGCAGCCGACCTGGCTCGAAACGCATACCGTGTTGCCGTGGTTATAGCGCATCACGACCGTTTCGACCGCGTTGCCGTCCGCAAGCTCCCAGAGGTACTTGACAGTACCGTCGAGAGCGCTCTCCTGCTTTCGCAGGACCTTCGGATAAGAGATGTAAAACCTCTCTCCGAGCTTTTCTCTGAGCGATTTCGGCACGTTCAGCATCTCGTCGAAGCTCCCGATACCCGTCCAGAGCCATTTATAGACCTGCTTTGCGCGGAAGCCCGGCTCGCCCATCTCCTTGAGAAGCGCCGAAAGCTCCCCGAGCGCGAGGCTCTTTATGTCGATTTTTTCCTCATTCTGCATATATAAAACCCATCGCAATTATCGCTTGGAAGTATCGTTTTCTCTGTAATTTTCTCGAAGTTTCCGTGTTTTTCAAGGAATTTCTCCACTACTCCGCCGTTTTCTCCCGATAGTATCGTGCAGGTCGAGTAGACGAGCGCGCCGCCCTTTCTGACCGCCTCCGACTGCGCCGAAAGTATCCTTAACTGCACCTCAGGCAGTCTTGACAGCTCGCTCTCCGGCTTGTACCGGATCTCCGGCTTCTTTGCGATCACGCCCATTCCGGAGCACGGAACGTCGCAGATCACAACGTCGCACGCCTCTCTGAGCCGCTCGTCGGGCTTCGAGGCGTCAAAGGCTTCTGTCTCGATTATATCTATCCCGAGGCGCTCGGCGCCGCTTTTTATGAGGCGCAGCTTCTTTTCGTGAATATCGCGGGAGTAAATTTTGCCCTCATTTTTCATAAGTCCCGCGCAGGCGAAGCTCTTACCGCCCGGCGCGGCGCACGCGTCAAGCACGGTGTCGCCCGGCTTCGGCTGAGCCTCCGCCGCCGCAAGGTACGCGCTCATATCCTGCGCGTAAACCGCGCCAAGTCTGAACGCCTCGAGCTTTTCCAAAGCGCCGGAAAAGAGATATGCGTTTTCCAACTCCGGGTGGCGCTCCAGCGCGGTCAGATCGGCGCTTCTCAGCGGATTTGCTATAAGCGTTGTCTTTCTCGGCAGGTTGTCATAATATAATATTCTTTCCGCTTTTTCCTCGCCGTATTCGCGGATAAGCTCATCGACGAGCCAGCGCGGATGACTGTATTTTATGCTCAGATCGTCGGTTTTTTCGGCTTTCAGGTTTCTAAGCACGGCATTCACAAGTCCAGCCGCGTTCCTTGAGTGCTGTTTACATAATTTTACGCTCTCATTCACCGCCGCGCTCCTGGGAACTCTTGTGAGAAAGAGCAGCTGATACGCGCCGATACGCAGTATCTCCGCGACGACCGGCTCAAGGCGGCTCATTCTGCGCCCGGAGGAAGCCTCGATGCAGAAGTCGAGGTAGTACTCGTTCTGCAGAACGCCGAGGACTATATTCGTCGCAAGAGCAACGTCCTTATCCGAGGCGTCCGCGCCGGAAACGACCATTTCCGGTCTCGCGCCGCGCCTGCGGTAGGCTGAAAGCGCCTCGAGCGCCGCCTCTCTCGCGTTCAGCATAGCGGGTGACCTCTGAAATAATCGGCGGCTTTCATTCGCTTGCCGCCCGGCGCCTGAATCTCGGTGAAGAGGACCGTCCCCTCGCCCGCGGGCATCAGAAGTCCCTTTTTCGTCACCGCCGGCGCCGCCGCGCTCTCGGCGGAAACCTCGGCGCGGTATGCCTTTATTCTCTGTCCGTTCAGCTCAAACTCAGCGACCGGCCACGGATTAAGCCCCAGCACCTTTGAAACGACGCTGTGCGCCGGCTCGGAGAAGTCTATCACCGCCTGCTCCTTGTCAAGCGGAGGAGCGAAGGTCGCCGCAGCGTGATCCTGCGGCACTCTCGAGGCAGTTCCTGCGGCAAGCGCATGGATCGTTTCGGTAAGAAGCTCAGCCCCGATGGGCGCAAGGCGCTCGAAAAGCTCGCCCGCCGTCTCGCCCGGGAGTATCTGAGTCCTCTTTTCCGCTATCATATCGCCTGCGTCAAGCTCGGAAGCCATGAACATCGCCGTCACGCCCGTCTCGCGTTCGCCGTTTATGACCGCCCACTGTATGGGTGCGGCGCCGCGGTACTTCGGAAGCAGCGAGCCGTGGATATTTATCGAGCCGAGGCGCGGATAGGCAAGTATGTCGTCCGGAAGTATGCGCCCGTAGGCGACCACCGCGATGAGGTCGGGCGCGCACTCCTTGATTATTTCGAGCGCGGCGCCGTCGCGCAGCTTTTTCGGCTGCCATACGGGTATATTTTTCTCAAGGCATAGCTTCTTTACCGGCGGCGCCTCGAGTATCTGCTTTCTGCCGACCGGCTTATCCGGCTGGGTAAACGCGCCGACGACCTCGATCTCATCGTCCTCAACGAGAGCTTTGAGGCTCTCCGCCGCGAAGTCCGGCGTACCCATGAAAAAAACCTTAGTCTTCATTCTTGTTTCCGTAATACTCTTCAAGCTCCTCGTCGGAAAGTATCTTTTCGCTTCGCTCTGTGAAGAGATGCCCGTCGAGATGGTCGATTTCGTGGCAGAAGCAGCGGGCGGTCAGCCCGGTGCCCTCGGCCTCAAACCAGTTGCCGAAGCGATCCTGCGCCTTGACCCTGACGTGATTCGGGCGCTCCACAAGTCCGTAGACTCCCGGAACGGAGAGACAGCCCTCAGGGCCCTTCTGCTCGCCGTCAGACTCAATTATCTCGGGGTTTACAAGCTCTATTATCTGTTCCTCGGGAGATTTATCCTCGAGGGAGGTGTCCATCACGATAACGGTGCGGCGCAGAACGCCCACCTGCGGCGCGGCAAGACCGACTCCGTCGGCCTGCAGCAGTGTTTCGCGCATATCGTCAAGAAGAGTGTGGAGTCTCTCGTTGAAATCGGTGACCGGTCTGCTCTTTTTGAGGAGGAGAGCGTCGCCCTCCTCGCGGATCTTGCGGATTGCCATATCTTTCTCCTTATTGCATCGGGTCGGAATCCGCGAAAGCGGTCAGACCCCGGTATTTTTTATCCCCCGCGAACTCTCTCAGGACGTGTCCTATGATATCGCGCGTTTTTCTGTTATTCTCGCCCGCGACGAGAAGGCGGTAGCGGAAGCGGTTATTGACCTTTACTATCCCCGCAGGGCTCGGGCCGAGAATATCGCAGCTGCCGCCGAGATAGTGGCGCAGCGCCTCGAGTATGTTCAGTATGCCTGATAGCACCTCGTTTTCCTTGATCCCGGAAACAGTCACGCTGATAAGCTCCCGCACGGGAGGCGACAGCGCGAGCCTTCTCAGCTCTATTTCGCGCTCGTAAAAGCCCATATAGTCCTGCTTTGCCGCGAGCGTTATCGTCTCGTTTTCCGGCGTGAAGGTCTGGATCACGGCTCTGCCGACCTTTCTGCCCCTGCCGGAGCGGCCGACGACCTGCGTCATAAGCGAAAACGCCCTCTCACGCGCGCGGTAGTCCGGAGCGTAAAGGCTCTGATCGGCGCTCAGAACGCCGACGAGGGTGACGTTTTCAAAGTCAAGTCCCTTCGTGACCATCTGCGTGCCGATAAGAAACGGCACTCTATCGCGGCGGAACTCCTCAAGTATTTTTTCGTGGCTGCCGGCGCGCATAACGCTGTCGGCGTCCATGCGGAGTATCTTAGCCTCCGGGAATATCCCGAGAAGCTCCTCCTCAGCCCGCTGTGTGCCGGCGCCGACGAATTTCAGCATACCGCCGCACTCCGGGCAGACGTTTGTATATGGCTCAGTGTGACCGCAGTAGTGGCACATGAGCCGCTTTTCATAGCTGTGGTAGGTCATTGTGACCGAGCAGTTCGGACAGTCGAAGCTGTACCCGCACTCGCCGCAGATGACGGCGCCCGAGGCGCCCCGGCGGTTCAGAAACAGTATCGTCTGCTCGCCGCACGCGAGATTTTTCTCCATCTCCTCGCGTAAGATGCCGCTGAAAAGACCGCCGTTGCCGGCTCTCAGCTCCTTTCGCATATTTGCGATGTAAACCTTTGGCATCGGCTGCTCATTATAGCGGTTTTTAAGCTCGAAAAGCGAGTATTTTCCGCTTTTCGCCGCGTACATGCTCTCGATCGCCGGAGTTGCCGAGCCGAGAAGCAGCAGCGCGCCGTTTTTGGCGCAGCGGTATTTTGCAACGTCGCGCGCGGAGTAACGCGGACTTTGCTCGGATTTATAGGTATGCTCCTGCTCCTCGTCGATCACGATGAGCCCGATGTTCTCCACCGGCGAGAGAACCGCCGTGCGCGTTCCGATGACGACCTTCACCTCGCCTGAGCGTATCCGCTTCCACTCGTCATAGCGCTCGCCCATCGAGAGCGAGGAGTGCAGAACCGCGACCGCGTCTCCGAAGTGCGACGAGAAGATCGCCACAAACTGCGGCGTAAGCGCGATCTCCGGCACGAGGACTATCGCCCGCCTGCTCTTCGAGATCGCATCCTTTACAAGATTTATGTAAACTGACGTTTTTCCCGAGCCGGTCACCCCGTACAAGAGCGCTGCCTCCGGCTTTCCCGTACCGATAAGCCGGGAAAGGGAGTCAAAAACCTCTTTCTGCTCGGGATTAAGCACGATCGGCTCGGCGTTTGCCTCGCACTTTTCTATCGGCCTGCGGAATATCTCCCGATATTCTATTTCAACAAGTCCAGCTTTATGTAAACTATTTACCGAAGCCGCTCCGGCGCCGGTGTAAGCCAGCACCTCCGGCACGGGCGCCTCTCCGATGAGTGCGAGCAGGCTGAGGATCTCCGCCTGCTGAACGGCGCGCGAGCGCCTCTTCTGCTCAGAAAGCGCGCGAGCGTCCTCGGAGTCGATCGCGAGAGAGACGTACTTCACCGTCTTGTCGCGCACTCCGCGCTTGCCGTTCTTCAGCCACATACCGGTCGGGAGCATGGCCCGCGCCGCCTCGTACAGCGTGCAGAAAAATCTGTCGCGCATGAAAAGAGCGAGCTGCAGCTGCTCGGCGCTCAGCACCGGCTCCGGGTCGACAAGGCTCTCGATCGACTTCAGCTCCGCTTCCGGCTCCTCAACGCCGACTGAGAGCACGACGCCCTCCGAGCGCCTGTTTCCCCTGCCGAACGGCACGAGAACTCTTACGCCAGGCGCTGCCGACTCACAAAGCTCATCGGGCACGAGATAGCTGTACGGTCTGTCGATCGAATAGATCGCCGCGCTGACGGCAACTCGCGCAACAGTGCGCTTCATTACTTATTGACGTGTGCCGTAACCTTTCCGGCGGCGATTTCGCGGCAGGCGAGAGTCACGGGCTTATCGTCGAGGATGATGCCGTGATCCTCCGCGTCCTGAGCGATCTCGCGGGCGCGCTTTGCGATTACGTTGACGAGAAGATAGCGGGAATCCACGTTCTTAAGAAGCTGGGGTACAGTAGGATAGAGTAACATTTTTATTTCATTTCCTTTCGGTGATTATTTCCATAATTGACTGCAAAACCGCCGCAGCGCGGCTGACAGAGTCGTTTGTTATGACGTAGTCGTATTTATAGGCGTCGTTAATCTCCTGCATGGCTCGCTCGAGGCGGCCGGCGATCTTTTCCTCGCTCTCGGTGCCTCTGCCGCGCAGGCGCTTTTCAAGCACCTCGAAGGAGGGCGGCTTGATGAAAATGCTGGTCGCGTCCGGTATTTTCGCCTTTACCTGCGCCGCGCCCTGTACCTCGATATCGAGAACTACGTCGCAGCCCTCGTTGAGCTTATCCTCGATGGGGCCGCGCGGGGTGCCGTAGAAGTTGCCGACAAACTGCGCGTGCTCAAGAAGCTCGTCATGCTCGATCATGCTCAGAAATTTATCCTTCTCGACAAAGAAGTAGTCTACTCCGTCCTCCTCGCCGGCGCGCGGGGCGCGGGTGGTTGCGGAGACAGAGAACCACATCCTGCCGCGGTTTTTGAAAACCTCGTGAAGAACGGTGGATTTGCCGCTTCCGGACGGACCGGAGACGATAAAAATCTGTCCTCTCTTCATTCCTCTTCTTCCTCCTCTGGTGCTTTTTCTGTCCTGCCCTCACAGCGGGCGGTAACTGTATCCGGCTGGAGAGCCGAAAGAATAACGTGGCCTGAGTCTGCGACGATCACAGAGCGCGTTTTGCGCCCGTAGGTCGCGTCTACGAGGTCGCCGCGTTCGCGGGAATCGGAGATTATGCGCTTTACGGGAGCGGAATCGGGGCTTATTACGGCAATTATGCGCTCCCGCGCCACCATATTGCCGAAGCCGATGTTTATTAGCTTCATTCGATATTCTGTATCTGCTCGCGGATCTTCTCTATCTCGCTCTTCAGATCGACCACTATGCGCGCCATCTCAACGTCGTTGCCCTTCGAGCCGATGGTATTCGCCTCGCGGTTGAATTCCTGCACGAGAAAATCCACCTTTCTGCCGATAGGCTCGGACGCCTCCATGAAGCTTCTGAGCTGGCTGATGTGGCTCTCAAGTCTGACAGTCTCCTCGTCCACCGCGGTCTTATCGGCAAAAAGCGCCGCCTCGGTCATGATCCTGCTCTCGTCCACCGCCGCGCCGTCCAGCACCTCGCGCATACGCTTGAGGAGCTTCTCGCGGTACTCGCTGACGGTCTTTGGACTGCGCTCGACAGCGAGATTTCTGAGCCTTTCGACCTCATTTAAGTGATTCAGAACGTCCTCGCGGAGCTTTGCGCCCTCGCGTGAACGCATGGCGTCGAAGTCGGCTATCGCCTCCGCCAGGATCGCGGAGATGTCGCGCCCGAGGGAGTCCATATCCGTCTCGGCCTTCTGAACGCTGAGCACGTCCTGCATCTTTGCAAGCGACAGCGCCGTGAGATCGTTCGGGAGCGAATACTTCTCGCTGAGCTTTCTGACGGCGTTGACGTAAGCTTCCGCGACGGATTCGTTGACGACGATCTCGACGTCGTCCGCCTCGGAAAAGTCGATGGTCACGAAAACGTCGACCTTTCCGCGTGAGATGCTCTTGCCCACCTGAGCCTTTATCATATCCTCCAGCGCTGTGTAAACTCTCGGTATGCGTACCGAGCAGTCGAGGAAGCGGTTGTTCACGCTTCTCAGCTCGACCGTTATTTTGAGCTTTCCGCTCGTTCCTTTTGCCGAGCCGTAGCCCGTCATGGATTTTATCATCAGTCTGTCTCCTCACTCGCCGCAGTCGGGATATAAACCTCGACCGTGACCTTATATTCTCCGATGGCGTCTATTTCACTGCCGCCGTTTATGACTATGCGCGCGTTTACGTATTTCACGCCGGTGGTGTTGCCCTGGTCGGCGAGGTCTGCGATTATCGTTATGTCGTCCTCTGTTATCTTGTTGAGGCTCAGCTCCTTGCCGCGGAGCAGGATATCGAGCGACTGTGTGATTATATTCGCACCAAAGCCGTCCGCAAGGTTCGTCGCCTCGATTTTGGTCGCGGAGAGGCGCTTTGTGGAGAGTCCCGTGACCGTCCACGTCACGGTCGCCGTAGTCGTATCGGAGAGGTTGTTGCAGCCGTCCGGTATGACAATCGGGAAGGACTCGGTGTTGCCGCCGGAGAGCTTCGTGAGATTTATGGAGCCGAGGTTAATGGAGTTTACAGCGCTGAGCGTCTCAGGGTCGCCGGAAACTCTTACCGTCTGCGGCTCTATCGTGATCGTGGTGTTCTCCTCGTTTGTCGAGTTGCCGTAAACCGTGGTGACGGTGATGGGCAGCTCCTTTTCCATGAGCACCGGAAGCGTTACGATAACGCTCTCCTGGCTGAGAATGAAGCCGTCCTCATCGAGAACTCTGCCGGAGTCGTCCATAAGCTGGATATCGACCTCCTCGGTGACGGTCTTGTTCAGGTTTTCACGCTCGATCGAGACCCAGGCGTAGCTTATCTTGCTGACGTCCGCCTGCGTTCCGGAAACGGTTATCGTGTCAACGCTGAGCTCCAGAGGCTGGGCGGCGTAGCCGTCGGCTATGGTGGCGTTGTTCGTTGCTCTGACCGGCACCGCGCGCGTCACGAGCTGCTCGACCGTTACGGTCACGAAGTCGTAGCTTTTTGACGAGGCCGTTATGCCCGCGCTTGAAACACCGTTGTAATTAAGGCGGTAGCTCAGCTGATAAGTTCCCGGGCGTGATTCGTGGACAGTTGTGATCACGCCGAGATCGACCGAGGCGGTGATGTCCGCGTCCGTCAGCCTCGTGAGGTTGTTCCACCGTCCGGTGAACGTGATGTCAAGGCTTTTCGTGTTGATATTCGTGATCGTCAGCTCGTTTTCGAGAAGAAGCTCCTCGCCCGTAAACGAGATGGGGATATTCGTAACTCTCGTAGTGCTTTCCGGGTT
Source organism: Oscillospiraceae bacterium (assembly GCA_017412765.1). Taxonomy (GTDB): domain Bacteria; phylum Bacillota; class Clostridia; order Oscillospirales; family Oscillospiraceae; genus RUG626. The sequence goes on from JAFPWN010000054.1 coordinate 12,642, forward strand.
TTCAATGAGCGTTATATACAGCCAGAGCGTTATTGCCGCGATTATCGCCAGCGCGATATAGGCAGCCTTAGACCAGCCGCCCCATTTGTTCTTCTTGTCGTTTCTTGTAGGCTGCATTACTTCTCACCTGCCTTCGGCGCAAAGAAATCGGTAAACTTCTGCCACATGTTCTTTTCCTCAGTCTCTGCCGGCATAAGCTCGTTTCTGAGCACCTTCTCAAGCGATTCTGGTGTGAGACCGCGCTTTATTATGCCCTCAAGGGCTACTGAAATATCGCCCGTTTCCTCGGAAACGATGACGACCACGGCGTCGCTGCGCTCGCTCATGCCTATTCCGGCTCTGTGGCGCATTCCGAGAGAGGCGGGAATGTTATTGTTTCCGCTCAGCGGGAGCATGCAGGCCGCGCCGGCGATCCTGCCCTCGCGGATTATGACCGCGCCGTCGTGCAGAGGCGCCTTGTTGAAGAACATATTTTTTATAAGCTCAGCCGCGGGCGCCGCGTCGACGATAGTGCCGGTTTTTATGTAGTTATCGAGGTTTATGCCGCGCTCAAATACTATCAGCGCACCGGTACGCGAGATGCTCATATCCGTGCAGGCGAGAACGGTCTGCGTAATGGCAGTTTCTATGTTTCTCTGCCCCGCCTGCCTGCCAAAGAAATCCGAGAGCTTGGAGCTGCCCACCTGCTCGAGCATTCTGCGTATTTCCGGCTGGAACAGTATAACGAGTATGAACAGACCCATCTCAAAGGCGCGGCTTAAAAGATAGTTCATAACGTTCAGCTGGAAAATTCCCGAAAGGAAGAGGGCAATGACAAGAATAACGATACCCTTCATAACAGCCGTCGCATTGGTCTTGCGCACGAATTTGATGAGCTGATAGATAAGGAACGCCAGAATAGCGATGTCGATTATATCGGTTATCTTGATTAGCTGGGCAAACTGACTGAGATAGTTTACCAGCACCTCCCAATAATGCTGCAAAGTCTCCATAGTACCCTCCGTACTATTTTAGGGTATACTTATCCCCTATTATTCAGAAAAGCATTATAGCACAAAGCTCCCGTTTATGCAACGGGAGTTTTGCGAGAATACTAAAAAACTGTAGCGTTACAATAGATATGAGACTAAAAAAGAATAGCAAAAGGCGATTGAGTTCGTTAGAATAGAGTTACCACACAGCCATTTTAACGAAAGGAGCTCAATCGCCATGGATAGTATAACACAAACTAAACGGTATTTGCCGCATGAAATTTCAACAAAAGTAAATTCTGTCAAATTGTACAGACAACCAAAGGGCATTTCCTTTGTCTGCCGCAGATATCACATGGTATTATAGTCTCCCTCGCGGTGGTATGTGATTTCTGCCATTTTGATGCCCTCCTTATTTGTTTGTGACTTCATCATAGGTAATCGCTAAATAAGTGGTACCCTATGCAAAAGCGCGATCATCGTCTAAAATGTGTGCAAAGTGTTCTGGAAAGACTAGGTACGTTCCGAAACGTTCCGGAAATTTAAGGACAGAATAATACACAGGAGGCAGACGATGCAGGTTAACGAGATAAAGCACGCAGCAAAACTTGAGGTA
>JAFPWN010000055.1 GCA_017412765.1 Oscillospiraceae bacterium
ACAAAAAGAAAAAGCGTTGGATATAGGAGGCGGGGTTCTGTGAAGGGGCCGGCCAAGAGGCCCCTTCACGTCGCATAACCCGCCCGCAGGCGTCATATTTTGCGCTCCGAGAGTGCAAAATATGTTCGATGCGGAGACTTTATCGACGCATTGAGAGCTGAAATCTTCGGATTTCGGCTCTTTCTTTATCTTTTAATGAAAAAGGAAATCCGAACCTTTCTGCATACTGAGAGGTTCGGATTTTTACATTCTGGTGCGGGTAACAGGACTTGAACCTGCACGGTTGCCCACTGGAACCTAAATCCAGCGTGTCTGCCAATTCCACCATACCCGCATTGATGAAATAATAACACACTTTTCAGAAAGAGTAAAGAGGGAATGTAACGCAAAAGTCCATTCCTCCGGCGCCGTTTTTGATCGCCTCAACCTTGCCGGAGTGCTTTTCGACCGTGGATTTGACGATTGAAAGCCCGAGACCGCTGCCGCCCTGTTCGCGGCTGCGTGATTTATCAACCCTGTAAAAGCGGTCGAAGATATACGGGATATCCTGCTCCGGAATGCCGATTCCGGTATCGGATACGGTGATCACAACGCTTGCGTCGATCTTCTGCGCGCTGATTTTTACGGTTCCGCCGGGATTAGTATATTTTACGGCGTTGTCAGTAAGATTGGAGATGATTTTGAACAGATCGTCCTCAGAGGCGAGAACAGTCATCTCTCTGCTGCTTGATTCGACGCTCAGCTCAATATCCTTGGCATCCGCAATAGGCTTAAGCATTCTCGCGGCGTTCTCCAAAACAGGCGTGACGGCAGTCGGTTCGCGCACGGTGGCAATATCGTTATCGAGCTTTGTGAGATCAAGAAGCTGACCTGTCGTGCTTGCAAGGCGCTCCGATTCGTTTCTGATGTCCTCGACAAACTCGCGCAGAGTGTCGTTATCCATATTCTCCGTCTGCAGAATGCTGTCTGACAGCAGGCGAATAGAGGCGAGCGGTGTTTTAAGATCGTGCGAGGCGTCGGCAACAAATCTGCGGCGAGTTTCCTCTGTTGACTGAAGCCTCTTTGTAAGGGAGTTGAATTCGTCCGCAAGTCCGGCAAGCTCGTCGTGACCCTCTACGTTGATACGGTATGTGTATTCGCCCTCGCGAACGGTTTTGATCGCGTTCAGAACCATTCTTATGCGCCGCGTGATAGTTCCGGAAAATATAAAGCCGAGAATGAGAGTCGTTATAGAAAGCACAACAGAGATTATGCCGATATCGTTGCGAAGCCCGGTTACGATTGAGCCGACATTCTCATCGTACTCGAAAATATAAACGCATCCGGCAATCTTTCCACCTGAGAAAACCGGTACTCCGACTCCGCTGAGAAACGCGCCGCTTGAGAAAATGGATCTGAAAGAATCGTTGCCGTTCAGAGCGTCCGTCATTATCGGACGCGGGTCGATCTCATTTACTCGGACGTTACGCGATATTTCCTGAAAAAGTACCTCGTTATCCGCGTTGACAATGGTTATCCTGCCGAGAGAAGAGGTGTCCATAAGCTGCATTACGCCAAAGACGTTCTTCTGCGTCATCGAATCGAGAGAACCGACGGAGATGCTTATCTGATTTGCGCGCGCGGAAAGAGTCTCCTGCTTTGCCCTGAAAACAAGGTCGCGGGAGAGCATGATAGGATATGTATTAAGAAGCGTCAGCACCATAGCTAATATGACGACGTAGGATAGAAGAAACTTCGTCTTTACGCTGATGAAGCCGCGCTTTTTCTTGTCAGCCCTTGAAATAATACCCAACTCCCCATTTTGTCATGAGATGATCCGGCTCAGCCGGGTTTGCCTCGAGCTTGTCGCGCAGGCGGTGGACGTGTACGTCTACGGTGCGAATATCGCCCTGATAATCTCTGCCCCAGACGATATTGAGAAGATTCTCACGGGAATAAACTCTGCCCGGATTTTTCATAAACAGCTCTATAAGATCAAACTCTCTCGCGGTGAGCTCGATCGTTTGACCGTTTCTTTCTGCAACGTGCCGTATAAAGTCGAGAGTGATTCCGCCGATAGTGAGGCGCTGTGTTGTATCGGCCTGGAGCTGACTGTTAGTGCGCCGAAGCATAGCGCGGATGCGCGCCTTGAGCTCAAGAATGTTAAATGGCTTCGTGACGTAGTCGTCCGCACCGTACTCAAATCCGATTATTTTGTCCATATCGTCGGTACGGGCGGTCAGCATAATTATCGGAACGGCGGAGAACTCCCGTATCTCAAGACAGGCTTCAAGGCCTGTCTTTTTCGGCATCATAAGGTCGAGAATGATAAGATCATACCCGCCGGTCCTCGCGAGCGAAACCGCTTCTTCACCGTCATAGGCGCAGTCTACTGCATAACCCTCGTTTTCAAGATTGAATTTTATGCCCTTTACGAGCAGCTTTTCATCGTCTACAACAAGTATTTTCATATATACCCTCCAATCAGTAGCAAATGAGATCGATTATGGCGGCAAGCTTTTTCTCTCCGATGCCGCTGACTTTTGTAAGCTCGTTTTTAGAATAGAATCTGCCGAATTGATTTCGATAGTCTATAATGCGCTGAGCGAGTACCTCGCCGATACCGGGGAGCGTCATAAGCTCATCCTTTGAGGCTGTGTTGATATTTATAAGTTCTGAGGTCTCTTTGCCTTTTTCGACAGGCTCCTGCACTCTGTCCTCTATCTCCGGAGCAGGGGGAGAGGGCTCTGCCGGGTCGAGCGTCACAAGCTCGTCCGTCACGGCCGGCTCATCCGCCTCGGCAGCGGCAATACCGCGCTCCTGAGGAGCTTCGACAGGAACCTCGACTATCTTTTCGACCGGTACCTCAACATATTCGGTTTTTGTTACGACGAGCTGATCGCGGTTTGTATTTCTGCCTGCGTAAAATGCGGCGACTGCGATGAGAAAGGCGGCAAAGACATTCAACGTGACTTTTCTTATCTTCTTATCGTCCATAATATTTCTCTTTTTATCTATTGAATTTTGGCAAAAAATTTCGTATTATATATAGAGATAAAAATAGAGCCTGAATCTGATTTATTGATCGCTTCTGAGATCATTATAACATATATTTCGGAGAAATAAATGAAAAAAATAAGAAGAATAACAATTATTATAATAATAGCTGCGGTAATTACGGCGCTTTTTGCTCCTGCCGCCGCAGCTCTCGAGGATCCCGAAGCGGAATGCAGGGCTGCAATCGTGACCGATATCGCCTCCGGGCAGATCCTTTACAGCAAAAACGCCTATGACAGGCTCTATCCGGCAAGTCTGACGAAAATCGTAACCGCGATGGTCGTGATCGACGCCGTCAACAACGGCGAGGTTTCGCTGAGCGATACCGTTGAGTTCTCCGAAAACGCTTTTTTCGATATCGGAAAAGATATAAGCTCCTATAAATTTCAGGCAGGGGAGCGGGTGAAGCTCGAAAATCTTCTGTACTGCATAGTTATGACAAGCGCAAACGAGCCTTGCAACGCGCTTGCCGAGCACGTGGCCGGTACCGTAGAAGCTTTTGTTCAAAGAATGAACGACAGAGTAGCGTCGCTCGGCTGCACAATGACAAGCTACGGTAATACTCACGGCCTGCCCTCAGAGCTGAATTATACAACCGCATACGATCAGAGCCTGATCATAGCAGACGCGATGGAGGACCCGCTTTTTTCGAAAATGGCGGCGACAGAAACGTATAAAATTCCTGCGACCGCGTTTGCCGAGGAGCGCGAGTTAACGTCGTCAAACAACCTGATTCGCAGCTCTTCAAGCTATTATTACGAGTACGTCCAGGGCGGAAAGACGGGTTATACAAACGCCGCGGGCTTCTGCCTTTCGTCGATCGCGCAGCGAGGTGAAATGAAGCTTGCCTGCGTTGTCCTGGGCGCGGAGAGCGTCATTCAGGACAGCGGCAAGCCGCTTATCAAGAGCTTTTCGGAAACGAGGCGGCTATTTCGCTGGGCATTCAATAATTTCAACTACCGCTCAATAGTGAGTACTCTCGACCTCATTGAAGAGATCCCGGTAGAGCTCGGAGAAGGAACCGGAACGGTCGTACTCCGTCCGGAGAGAGATATCATAGTTCTGATGGGTAATGACGTTAACGTTTCTGATGTGCAATATAAAATTAATATCTATTCGGAAGAAGGCGGTTCGCCGCTTACTGCTCCGGTGACTGCCGGAGAGGTTCTCGGTGAGGCTGAAATCTCGCTTGGCGGAGTGGACTACGGAAAAGTCAAGCTTGTAGCAAACTCATCTGTTGCACTTGACAGGAACAAATATATAGCCAGAGAGATCAGAAATACATTTGATAATTTTTACGTAAAGCTTTCGATCGTTATTATAATCGCAATATTTATCCTGTATATCGCTTTCATTATGGTTTACAATATCCGCCGCAAGCAGCAGAAAGAGCAGGCTGATAAGCTTGCGCGCGAGCGGATAGAGGAGATAAGAGCAAAGGAGCGCCAGCTGAACTCAGGCAAAACCTTTGAGGAGATCGAGCGCAGACACGCCCGTGAGGAGAATGCGGCGTTCACGAGAAAGCCGAAAAAATGAAATAAAAGCGCGGAGAAAAGGTCATCTCCGCGTTTTTTGCGCTAATTGCACAAAAGTGAATTAAAGAAACCTTGTTTTATTCATATTCCTATGAAAATACTTTTTGGGTATTGCAATTTTGCAAGTTCGTGAATATAATACTTGTGAAATTCAAACTTGGGAGTTTTAACTATGAAATCTATTTCCAAAGTTGCAGCCGGAATAGCTCCGAGCGCAACTCTTGCAATAAGCGCGCTTGCAAAAGAGATGAAAGCACAGGGGATCGACGTAATAGGCTTCGGCGCCGGCGAGCCGGATTTTCCGACACCGGACAATATCAAGGCCGCTGCTATTAAGGCTATCAACGATGATATGTCGCATTACACCCCCTCAGGCGGCATCCTTCCGCTCAGGCAGGCGATCTGCGGCTATCTCGACAGGACATTTAACCTCAGATACGATCCTTCGCAGATCGTCGTTTCAAGCGGTGCCAAGCATATACTTTATATCGTTCTGCAGACTCTTCTTAACCCCGGCGATGAGGTTATACTGCCTGCTCCGTATTGGGTCACCTACGCGGAGATCATCAAGATGGCGGGCGGAGTACCCGTAATAATCAACACCACCGAGGAAAACCGCTTTAAGATGAGCGCTGATGAGCTCAGAGCCGCCTGCACCGATAAGACGAAGTGCGTTATAATGACAAACCCCTCCAATCCTACCGGAATGCTTTATTCGCCGGATGAGGTAAAGGCGCTCAGCGCGGTTATCAGTGAAAATGATCTCTATATTGTTGACGATGAGATCTACGCCTACCTCACGTATTCCGGCGAGTTTATGAGCTTTGCCGCGGTTTCTGAAGATATGAAGGAGCGCACTATCGTCGTAAACGGCGTTTCCAAGACCTACGCCATGACCGGCTGGAGGATCGGATTTGCCGCCTGCAACTCACAGATCGCAAAGGCTATGTCAAACTTCCTCAGCCACTCCACCGGCAACGCGTCCAACGTCGCGCAGTACGCCTCTGTCGAGGCATATAACGGCTCGCAAGAGAGCGCAAAGCTTATGCGCGATGAGTTTATTAAGCGCAGAAGATACTTCGTTGATCGCGTAAACGCAATGGAGCTTGTGAGCTGCACCGAGCCTGACGGCGCTTTCTATATCTTTATGAACATCAAAAAGGTCATCGGGAAGACCATCTGCGGGGACTATATCGGCTCAAGCGATGATTTCTGCAGGTCGCTTCTGAAAAGCGGTCTTGTCGCAACAGTTCCCGGCTCCGCTTTCGGCTGTGACGGCTACGTCCGCTGGAGCTACGCCACCAGCATGGAGAACATCAAAAGCGGTCTTGACCGCCTTGAAAAGTACCTGAACAGCTGAAAGCTGTAATAATTCAACCTAACGCTTCATAAAGTCTTCTCAGATAAATCATTATGAATGGAGAAGATTTTATGGAGCTTTTTCTTTTAAAGAACGAGTTCGGATTTCTTAAGCCCGTACTGCGAAAGACCGAAACGAAAGAGGTCGGCATTGACGTGGTAGTTTCCGACTCAATGCCGGACGTTGACAGCATCATCTCTGTTACAGCGGTTCCGATGATGCGCGAAAAGGAGGCGTTTCTCGGAAAGATGAACGTTTCCGGCGTATGCGACGTCGCCGTATTCTATGAGTCCGGCGAGGCTGAGAATACGCAGAAGCTTTCGACCTCGATAGAGTTCTCGAATACGTTTGAGGCGCCGGAGATCAATACGGATTCTCTTCTGTCGGCAAAGATCACTGTCACGAATGCTGACGCGCGTACCATAAACTCCCGCAAGGTTTCAATAAAGCTTGAGCTTAAGTACGAGGTCGAGGCGTACAACAGGGAAACAGCTTCGGTTCCGTATTCTGTCACCGGCTCGGAAACGGTCGAGCTTCTGACAAGCAAAAAAACTATATGCTGCGCGTCGGGACTGAGTGAAAAGGTCTTTTCCGTAACCGACAGCATACCGGCGGACGGAGAGATCACCGTCGGGGACGTCGATTTTACGGTCGAGGACGTAAAAATCGTCGATACGAAGGCAGTTATAAAGGGCATCGCAATTACTACGCTGCTCATAGGCGAGGAAGAAAAGAGGGTTGAAAGTCCGTTTTCGCAGGTCATCGACCTCGAGACGGATTCTGAGCCGAAGGCCGTGGATTGTACCATTATGCCATCGGGAGTCTATGCATCGGAGCGAATCGACGCCGAGAGCGGAGCCGGAGAAGCCGATATTGAGCTGAGCCTCGTCTGTCAGTGCCGCTCGATGGGAGAAATACAGATCGAATATATCGCGGACGCGTACTCGACAAAGGGTAATCTTGAGATAATGAAGGAGAAGCTCGGCATTTCCGATGACGAGTCGATGTCTTATATAACCTCTCTCGTCGAGACTGAGGCGGACGCGCCGAAAATGACGCATTCCGTCATTCTGTGCAGAGCAAACGATACGGAGTCCCTCTGGTCTATCGCCAAGCGCTACGCTGCGAGAAAGTCGCTCGTTATGGAGGCAAACGGAATGGAAACGGAAGAAATTAAGCCGGGAAGCATTATTCTTGTGCCGAAAAATTAAAAATATCTTGCAACGGGCGTAAATATGTGCTAAAATCTTTAGGTTAATAGATATTCAGAAGGGATGAAGCACTATGTCCGGACATTCCAAGTGGCATAATATTCAGAAAACAAAGGGTGCCGCAGACGCAAAGCGCGCTCAGGCATTCACTAAAATCGCCCGCGAGATGATCGTCGCGGTCAAAGAGGGAGGAAGCGGCGATCCCGCGAACAACTCCCGCCTTGCAACCGTCATCGCCAAGGCAAAGGCAGCCAATATGCCTAACGACAACATCAAGCGCACTATCGACAAGGCGCTCGGCTCCGGCAATACCGATAACTTCGAGACCGTCACCTATGAGGGCTACGGCCCCGAGGGAGTCGCCGTTATCGTTGACGCTATGACCGATAACCGCAACCGCACCGCATCCGAGGTTCGTCATCTCTTTGATAAGTACGGCGGAAATATGGGCGCAGCCGGCTGCGTCAGCTGGTCATTCGACAAGAAGGGCGTTATCATCATCGACAACGAAGATGAGGAGCTCGATGAGGACGAGGTCATGATGGAAGTTCTTGACGCCGGCGCTGAGGATTTCGAGCCGGACGGCGAGACGTTCACAGTATATACCGCGACTGACGACGTCGCAGCCGTTGCCGACGCTCTCACGAAAAAGGGCTACACGCTGCTCTCCGCTCAGGAAGAGATGGTTCCGCAGAACTACATCAAGCTCACCGACGAGGAGAACATCAAAAAGTTTGAGAAGATGCTCGAGCTTATGGATGACAACGACGACATTCAGAACGTCTGGCACAACCGCGACGAGGACTGAGTAATGAGTGATCCTCCGGCCTTTCGGTCGGAGGATCGTTTTATACGAGGGAGCGTATTATGAGCGAGATAATTCGCCGGAGATACTGTTTTTACGGTGCGGTGCAGGGCGTGGGGTTCCGCTTCAAAGCAAACAGAGCCGCAAATATTTACGGCTGTACCGGCTGGGTGCGAAACGATTGGGATGGCTCTGTCACAATGGAGATTCAGGGCCAGGAAGCGGCAATCGACCGCGTTATCGAGAGCCTTAACCGGAGTCTTTATATTAGGATCGATCGCGTTGAGATTAAAAAGCTTCCGACAGACATGTATGAATCCTCATTCAGAACGGAGATGGACTATTGAAACAGTATATCGTTGACGCATTTTCGGACGTGCCGTTTTCCGGTAACCCCGCAGCCGTTTGCATGATGGATTCGTGGCCGTCTTACGATAGCATGCTTAAGCTTGCGGCAGAGAACAACCTATCCGAGACCGCGTTTATCGTCAGGGAAGGGGATAATTACCTCCTGCGCTGGTTTACACCCGGTACAGAGGTAGAGCTGTGCGGGCACGCGACTCTGGCTTCGGCATATGTGATTTTCAGCTTCTATGAACCGGAGTCAAGTGAAATCAGCTTCTCGACAATGAGCGGAGTTCTCACTGTCAAACGCCGAGGCGACCTGTTTGAAATGGATTTTCCGACCTATGAGCTCCGTGAGATACCGGTTACAGAAGATATGGAGCGCGCGTTCGGAGCTAAACCGGTTAAAGCCGTTATCGGACTCGATCTTGTATGCGTTTTTCAAAATGAGCAGATCGTCAGAAATATGGTTCCGGACAGCTCCGCGCTTACGAAGCTTCCCGGGAGGATACAGAACGCCACCGCAAAGGGTACGGACGCTGACTGCGTATCACGAAGCTTCTGTCCGAAGCTGAGTATCAGGGAGGATCCCGTCTGCGGTTCTGCGCACTGTCAGATTGCGGATTACTGGTCACGTGAGCTTGGAAAAAGTGAAATATCCGCTTATCAGGCATCTGAACGAGGCGGCTGGCTCTATTGCAGCAAGACGGAGAACGGAAGAATGAAAATCAGCGGAAAGGCCGCTCTTACGGCAATATCCGAGATATACGCAAAATTATAAAATAAGGGCATTGGAATCAAATCACTCCAATGCCATTATTTTTTTAGAGAGCAGGTCTGTAAGCCGGGTTCTGTAATAGACGGTCATCTATCTAATCGCACCGTTGCCGGTGCGCTCAAGCCGCCTCCTCGGGACGAACGGGCAGTTCTCAATGTCCCTCCACGGCGTTGCTCCGGATAGAGTTTACAGCGAAAGCGTGTCTCCACGCCTCGGGTGGGCTCTTACCCCGCCTTTCCACCATCACCGCAAATGCGGCAGTCTATTTCTGTTGCACTTGTCCGAGGGTCACCCCTGGCCGGTGTTACCGGTTATCCTTGCCCTGTGGAGCCCGGACTTTCCTCACGCACAGCCTTTCGGCTTATGCCCGCGACCGTCCGACCTGCTCAAGACGGTATTTTAATATAAAAATCAGGTCTTGTCAAATGGAATGATTGAAAATTCTGCGCTGAAGGTATATAATATATAGGTTAATGAAAAAATCTAACGAGGTGCAAAATGACTCTCAATGAATATCTTTCCTCACTTCGCGGAAAAAAGGTCGAGGTTCTCGGCATCGGTATATCAAACCGTCCGCTTATCAGGCTCTTGCTGAAAAACGGTATCGAGGTAGTTGCGAGAGATAAAACTCCGCGTATGAAGTTCGGCGAGGCTGAAGAAGAATTTGAGAGGTGCGGCGCAGCGCTCGTTCTCGGAGAGAATTACTTAAAGGGAATCGACGGAGACGTTATTTTCCGCTCGCCCGGAATTCGTCCCGATCTGCCCGAGATCGTTTCTGCTGTTCAGTCCGGAGCCGTGCTCACAAGCGAGATGGAGGCGTTTTTCGAGGTCTGCCCGTGCGATATTATCGCCGTTACCGGCTCCGACGGAAAGACAACAACGACGACAGTCATCTCCGAAATACTCAAGCGCGACGGCAGACGGGTATGGGTCGGCGGCAATATCGGTACTCCGCTTCTTGACAAAGCTGACGAGATGCGCCCAGACGACGTCTGCGTGCTTGAGCTTTCGAGCTTCCAGCTAATGACATTGAACAAAAGCCCGAAAATCGCCGTCATAACTAATGTGGCTCCGAATCATCTCGACGTACATAAGGGCATGGAGGAGTACGTCTGGGCAAAGAAAAACATCTTTGACCGCGCCGTTCAGCCGGAAAAGGTCGTTCTGAACGCCGATAACGAAATCACTGCCGGATTTGCCGATGAGGCAAAGAACCCGGTTATGTTTTCTCGCAGGAGCGCCGTAAAAGAGGGAGTTTATCTCGAAAACGGCGATATAATCGCCACTTTCGGCGGCAAAACCGAACGCATAATGAGCGCGGACGCGATTTTCCTTCCGGGCGTGCACAATATCGAAAACTACATGGCGGCGTTTGCCGCGACGTGGGGCTTAGCCTCGAAAGCCGCTATGGTCGAGACCGCGCGCTCTTTCAGAGGTGTTGAGCATCGCATTGAATTTGTACGCGAGCTGAACGGAATAAAATTCTATAACGATTCTATAGCTTCAAGTCCTTCACGCACTACCGCGGGACTGCGTTCCTTTAATCAGAAGGTGATCCTTATGGCAGGCGGCAAGGACAAGGGCGTGCCGTTTGACTCGCTTGGCGCTGAGATCGTTGAACACGTCAAGACGCTCGTCGTAACAGGCTGGACTGCGGACAGAATCACTGAGGCGGCGAAGAACGCCGGCTTCACAGGTGAGATCATCCACGAGGACGATTTCTGCGACGCGGTCAGAGCCTGCTATAAGGCTGCTTCGAGCGGCGACATAGTGCTGATGAGCCCCGCCTGCACCTCGTTTGACAGATTCAAAAACTTCGAGGAGCGAGGGCGTCTCTTCAAAAAGACTGTAATGGAGCTTAAATGATGGACAAAAGAGTAACAGAGCTTGCCGACAAGGTCGAGGCAAAGCTTAAAGATAAGTTTGCAAAAATAGACAAAACCGCGCTCAGCAATACCGGGCGTCTGCTTGAAATATACAGAGAGAACCGAGTTTCCGCAAATATGTTCGCCGGAACGAGCGGATACGGCTATGACGATCTCGGACGCGATACTTTTGAGAAGGTTTTCGCGGAAGCGATGGGCGCGGAAAAGGCGATAGTCCGCAATAACTTCGTAAACGGCACTCACGCTATCGCAACCGCGATGTTTGCGTGTCTCAGACCGGGCGACGTGCTTCTCGCGGCGACGGGCATTCCATACGATACTCTCCAGGCGGCTATCGGACTTACCGGAGACTATCCAGGCTCGATGAAGTACTACGGCATCGGTTACGATGAGGTCCCGCTCCTTGATAACGGCGAGCCGGATCTCGAAAATATCAGACTGAAAGCCGCCGACAAGAGAGTAAAATGCGTTGAGATACAGCGCTCGCGCGGCTACGCGAACCGCCCGACTCTCAGCGCTCGGAAGATAGGGGAGATCTGCGATATAGTTCACGCCGTCAATCCCGAGGCAGAGGTAGTCGTCGATAACTGCTACGGCGAATTCGTTCAGGAGACTGAGCCGCCTGTGGTCGGCGCCGATCTCATTGCAGGCTCGCTGATTAAAAATCCCGGCGGCGGTCTTATCGCTACGGGCGGCTACGTTGCGGGAAAGAGTGAACTTGTCGATGCCGCGGCGATGCGGCTTTCCGTTCCCGGCATCGGCGGCGAGTGCGGGTCTTACGAGGGCGGTTACAGACTGCACTTTCAGGGCCTCATGAACGCGCCCCATACTGTCGCTCAGGCGCTCAAAACTGTTGTCTTCTGCGCCGGTATGCTCGAGGAGCTCGGATACAAGGCTTCTCCGGCTTCTGATGAGGAGAGATACGATATTATTCAGTCCGTAGAGCTCGGAAAGGCGGAGCTTCTTGAAAAGTTCTGCCGCGGAATACAGTTTGCTTCGCCGGTAGACAGCTACGTAACGCCGATCCCGTGGGATATGCCCGGCTATGAGGATCAGGTCATAATGGCTGCGGGTACGTTCGTGCAGGGCGCTTCGATCGAGCTCAGCTGCGACGGACCGATGCGCGAGCCGTACACAGCCTTCATGCAGGGCGGTCTGACTTATGAGCTCGGCAAGCTCGGAGTTATGAACGCTATTGATATGCTTTTGAAATAAACGCTGAAAAATGCGCATATACTTCCCGTAGGGGTGAAGATCATGCGCATTTTAGGTTCACAGCGCCCGAAGCCGCTTAAGCTCAGACTTTTTATTTTTATTCTTGCGGCGGCAGTCCTGCTTGTCATACTGATCTCCTACGGCACTCTCAGTTCGGTGATCGTTGATCTCGCTGTCAGCGAGGCTTATGACAACATCACCTACACGGTAAACGAGGTTCTTGCCGAGGAGGTGATTGCGGAGACTATCGACTACAACGACATGGTCTCGCTGCTTACAGACAACAACGGCAATATTACCGCTCTTGTGACTAACATGGCGAACGTGAACTATCTGCAGGCGAAGATAACGAACGCGATAGTCAAAAAATTTGCCGAGAGCGACGTTACAAAGGTCGAGATACCTCTCGGAAGTCTTTTCGGCAACGCCTTTCTGTCAGGTCACGGGCCGAGGATATCCGCGAATATCCTCTCGGTAACAAACGTAAATACAACGTTCCGCAATGAGTTCTCCGACGCGGGAATAAATCAGACTCGCCACCGTATAATGATGGACGTGGACGTTACGCTCGGAATATTGCTTGCAGGCTATCAGAACAGATGGGATACCGTAACAACGGAAATAACGGTTGCCGAAACCGTTATAGTCGGCTCAGTGCCTAATACTTACGCGAATTTAGATAAATGAGGAGAATACGATGGACTACGCAAAGAGGATCAGGGAGCTGTGCGATACGTTAAACCAGCACAGCTATAACTACTATGTTCTTGATAATCCCACAATCTCCGACTATGAATACGATATGCTGCTTCGGGAGCTTGAAAACCTCGAAAAGGATCACCCGGAGCTGATTTTACCAGATTCGCCGACTCAGCGCGTCGGCGGCAAGGCGGTGGAGAGCTTTGCCGAGGTGGAGCATGAGGTGCCGCTCGAGTCTCTGCAGGACGTTTTCTCCGCGGACGAGGTAGAGGCTTTTTACAACAGATGCGCCGAGAGCATCGGAGGCTTTGAGTTTGACGTAGAGCCGAAGGTAGACGGACTGTCAGTAGCACTCAGATATGAAAACGGCGTATTCGTTCAGGGCGCGACGCGCGGCAACGGCAGAGTGGGTGAGGACGTCACGGAGAATCTCCGCACGATCCGTTCGCTTCCGCTGAAGCTTGAGAATGCACCTGAGCATCTTGTGGTGCGCGGCGAGGTGTATATGTCGAAAAAGGTATTCCGCGCTCTCAATGAGGAGCGTGAAGCCGAGGAAAAGCCGCTTTTCGCAAATCCCCGCAACGCCGCCGCCGGCTCACTCCGACAGCTCGACCCGAAAATCGCCGCCGAAAGGCGGCTCGACGTAGTTTGCTTCAACGTGCAGGCGGCTACGGGCATTGAGTTCAGGACGCATTCCGAAAGCCTTGAGTTTCTAAAAACCATGCGTTTCCGCACCGTTCCGCACTGGGAGTACACGGATATAAAGAGCGGAATGGAGCGTATTGCGCTCATAGGCGATAACCGCGACGAGTTCGATTACGATATAGACGGCGCGGTTATTAAAGTTAACGATCTCTCCTCGCGCCGCGCTCTCGGAAGCACCGCGAAGGCGCCGAGATGGGCCGTAGCCTTCAAATATCCTCCGGAGAAAAAGGAAACCCGAGTAACAGACATCATCATTCAGGTCGGCAGAACCGGCGTTCTCACGCCGAAGGCTGTCGTAGAGCCGGTGCGTCTTGCCGGCACGACAGTAACGAACGCGACGCTGCACAACGAGGATTTCATAAACGAAAAGGATATTCGCATTGGCGACACTGTGCTTATGCAGAAGGCAGGGGAGATAATACCCGAAATTCTCTCAGTCAATCTTTCAAAGCGCCCGGCTGACGCCGTAAAATTCGTTTTTCCGCAGGTCTGTCCCGTGTGCGGTGAGCCGGTCTACCGCGACGAGGGCGGCGCGGCTGTACGCTGTCACGGAGCCGAGTGTCCGGCTCAGCGGCTGCGCCATATTGTACACTTTGCCTCACGCGAGGCGATGGACATCGAAGGACTCGGAGAATCCGTCAGCGCGCTTCTTATTGACAACGGGCTTATCAAAAACGCCGGCGACCTCTATTCACTTCAGGCGCAGGAGCTTGCGGCGCTGCCCGGCTTCGGCAAGAAGAGCGCCGAAAACCTTGTCGCCGCCATTGAAAAATCCAAAGAAAACGACCTGTGGCGCGTAATATGCGCTCTCGGCATACCGCAGGTTGGCTCAAGCGCCGCAAGAGCGCTTGCCCGCGCATTCGGCAATATGGATTCCCTTGAAAAAGCTACGCATTTCGATCTCTGCGAGGTCGGTGATATCGGCAGTATTACGGCGCAGAACATTATTGACTGGTTTGAATCCAAACAGTCGCGCCATTTTCTCGGACTGCTGAAAAGCGCGGGAGTCAACATGGTATCCCGTGAAGAACCGGTCGGAACGAAATTTGCGGGTATTACGTTTGTGCTTACGGGTACACTTGAAAAATATACACGCGATGAGGCAAAGGCGCTTATCGAGCAGAACGGCGGCAAGGTGTCAGGCTCGGTTTCGAAGAAAACCGGTATAGTTCTCGCGGGCGAGGCCGCCGGAAGCAAGCTTACAAAAGCTGAGGAGCTCGGCATTAAAATTATTTCAGAATCCGAATTTGAGGAAATGCTTAAATGAAAATTTTTTCCCGCATAACAGCGCTTATCCTTGCTATTATCCTTGCCATGCCGACAGCCTTTGCTGCGGGAACGGGCACTGGTGAGGCTGTATATTCGCACACAGTCGAGCTTCAGAGCGGCTTTTTCTATAAAAACGAGATATCTCTGAACAGCTCCGGCAATCGGGTTGAGACTTATAAGCTCGACCTGAGAGCAGGCTCGGAGGTAAAGCCGATAGTTCTGAGCTGCGACAGAATCATAAACGCTATGTTTATCGACGACGTAGTTTCATACGCAAATGACCTCGGCTATACCGTATTCGGCGCGATCAACGCGGACTTTTTCTCAATGCAGACCTATGTTCCGCTCGGTATAGTCATCGAAAACGGTATTTATAAGTCGAGCCCGTCACTATTTAACGCGCTTATTTTTACTGAAGAGGGCGCTGCCATTGTTGAAAAAGCTGACGTACAGATGCGCTTTTCAAACTCCCGCACCGGTCAGGAGCTCATTCTGAGCACCCTCAATAAAGGCCGCAACGAGCAGTACGGCATTTACGTGTTTACTTCGGCTTATTCCGAGACGACTGAGACCTTTACTGAAGGCTGGGCAGTCAGATGCAGGATAAAAAGCGGCGAGATGAGGATCGGTACATCTCTCGAGCTTGAGGTAACTGAGGTTATTGAAAAAGGTCTGAACTACACTATTACGGACGATGAGATCATTCTCTCGGCTGCTTCCGCGGGAATGAGCCCGGAGGGCTATAAGGATTTTGCCGTCGGCGATTCCATAACTCTTGATATTGAAACCGACGATGAGCGTTTAAAAAGCGCGAAATGGGCGACCGGCTGCGGCGATATACTTGTATCCGAAGGCGAAGTTACCGACGACAAAACGTGGGACAGCGCCCTTTTCGGGCTTAATCCGCGCTCTGCTGTCGGAATACGCGAGGACGGAACGATTATCACTTATACCATAGACGGGCGAAATTCGGCGCATTCCGTCGGCGCGCGTCTGAGTGAGGCGGCGAAGGATCTTATCGACGAGGGGTGTATGACAGTCGTCAATCTGGACGGCGGCGGCAGCTCCTCCGTTAACGTGAAGCTCGCCGGCTTTGAAGCGGCGGCTACGGTCGATGAGCCGAGCTCAAGGCGCAGATGCCCGACCTACATACTGTTCGTTTCCGATAAGCAGCCGAACGGTTTATCTTCGAAGCTGTTTTTATCTGAGGACGGCTCTTTCGTTCTTGCCGGCGCAAAAACCACGCTGAACTACTTTTATACCGACGAACTGCTGAATAAAACTATCGACGGAGATTCTATTACAGCGGTCGCGCCTTCCGAGACCGGCGCTTTCAAGGCGCCGAACGGAGGGATCGTCTACGTAGTGTCGCCGGATGAGTGTGAAATCGAGATAATGAACGACGATACCGGCAAGAGAGCGGTGCTGTCGGATATGGAGTCCGGCAGTACAGTCCAACTGTCGATTTCGGCAAAGAAGCTCGGCAGGGACGTCCTTTTTGATAGGGACGGAGCTGAGTATTCAGCGGCAGGCTGCGCGCAGGCGGATGACGACGGACTTGTGACGATACTCGGATCAGCGGGTGACACCGGCTCCGTTACGGTAAAGCTTGCGGGATTTTCAAAGACGATAGACGTCAATATCCCGCTCCGCTTTGAGGATACGCGTGCGCATTGGGCAAAGGATTTTATCGAAACTATCTACCGAGAGGGAATAGTCAACGGCTATCCTGACGGCGGATTTCATCCTGATACGAAAATGTCGCGCGGCGATTTTACGCTAATGATTTACAGAGCTATGGGAAGCCGCGCGGTGAGCGGTGAAGCGCCCTTTGCCGACGTTACTTCCGAGATGTACTACCACGACGCTATCCTGTGGGCAAAAGAGAACGGATTGCTTGTGATACGCGATGAGCTCAATTTCGAGCCGAACGGCGATATTCCGCGCGAGGAAGCTTTTACGATGCTTTCCGCGGCGTTCAAGATAAGCACTTCCGACTATACCGGTCTTTCGCGCTTCAGTGATTCCGGAGAGATAAGCGAGTACGCGCTTGACTCAGTCGCCGCGCTTATTGCAAAGGGAATAGTGATAGGCTCTGACGGAAAGCTGAACCCTAAAAGCACAATAACGCGCGGTGAGATGTCTAAAATAGTCTCGCTTGCAATGTTCGCAAAATAAAAATGATCCGGCAGGAAACCTGCCGGATCAATGCGTCGACAAAGTCTCCGCATCGAACATATTTTGCACTCTCAGAGCGCAAAATATGACGCCTGCGGGCGGATTATGCGACGTGAAGGGGCCTCTTGGCCGGCCCCTTCACAGAACCCCGCCACCTTTATCCAACGCTGTTCTTCTTTGTCTACAGTATGATCCGGCAGGAAACCTGCCGGATCTGTTTTTTACGGATAAATTACTTTGCGAGGACTTTCTTGAGTCTTGCGAAGCGGGGCAGACCGTTCTCGAGCTTGCGATCTGGCTCACCGGCGATAAGGGGAAGAGCATAATCGGCAAAGTCGGAGGTGATGCCGTTGTGATCGGGGGTGATCCACTCAAGCGGGACCTTCTTTTCATAGTTGGCGACAGAGGTGAGCGGGAGGAGGATCATCTCGCAGGAGTACTTGCCGTCTGTCATGACTCTCTTGAAGCCGACCATCTTGCCGGTCTCGCCGTTAACGGCAGCCTCAACAGCGGTCTTGCCGGCGAGGAAGCTCTCGTCGATATCTGTCTGGCTGGCGAGGTGAGCGCCGCAGCGCTGGAGAAGGCTGAGCTCGATGCCGCGAACCTTGGCACCGGTCTTTTCTTTGACGACGTTTGCGAGGTGAGCAGCAAGTCCGCCGAGCTGAGCGTGACCGAAGCCGTCGGTAGCGGAGGCCTTTGCCTCGGAAACGAACGTGCCGTCGGCATAGTGGATGCCCTCGGATACGGCAACGATGCACTTGCCGTTCTTGTTATAGATATCGGTTACGTCCTTGAGGAACTTGTCCATATCGAAATCGACCTCGGGAACGTAGATGAGGTCGGGGCCGCAGCCGACGGTGGAGGCGAGGGAAGCGGCAGCGGTGAGCCAGCCTGCGTGACGGCCCATGATCTCGATAACGGTGATCATGCCGGTATCGTAAACTCTCGCGTCCTTATAGACCTCGCAGACGGAGGTGGCGATGTACTTTGCTGCAGAGGCGAAGCCTGGGCAGTGGTCGGTACCGTAAAGGTCGTTGTCAATGGTCTTGGGAACGCCCATTACTCTGCAATCCCAGCCGGATTTTGCCATGTAGCGGCTGACCTTGTCGCAGGTGTCCATGGAGTCGTTGCCGCCGTTATAGAAGAAATAACGGATATTGTACTTCTTGAAGATCTCAAGAATACGCTTATAGTCGGTGTCGTCCTTATCAGGATCGGCGATTTTATAGCGGCAGGAGCCGAGCTCGGAGGAGGGGGTGTTGAGAAGAAGCTTGAGCTCCTCGGCGTCCTCCTGACCCATATCATAGAGCTGATCTGCGAGCATACCCTTGATACCGTGCGCCATGCCATAGACATTGGTGATGCATTCAGAATCAAGCGCGGTACGGATAACGCCGTAGGCAGACGCGTTGATTACAGAGGTGGGGCCGCCGGACTGACCGATCACGGCAGCACCGATAAGTTTTTCGCTCATTGGAATTACCTCCCATTATTTTTTTGATTACGCATAGATGATAACATATTTCATTCTGATTTTAAAGTGCATTTTTCCAAAATATATCTTGAAATCGGAAAACATTATGGTAAAATATATCTATCCATCAAATGTTAAAGGAGATGTTTGCAATGGGAATCGTAACTTCCAAAGAAATGTTTAAGAAAGCATACGACGGCGGCTACGCGATCGGCGCTTTCAACGTCAACAACATGGAGATCGTCCAGGGCATAACCGAGGCAGCTATCGAGCTTCACGCTCCGCTTATCCTTCAGGTTTCCAAGGGCGCTCGCAACTACGCAAAACACGTTTATCTCATGAAGCTCATTGAGGCCGCTGTTCAGGACGCTGAGCAGACTGCCGGCTTTGATCTTCCTATCGTTGTTCACCTTGACCACGGCGACTCCTTCGAGCTCTGCAAGAGCTGCATCGACGGCGGCTTCAGCTCCGTTATGATCGACAAGTCCGGTCTGCCTTTCGAGGAGAACATCAAGATCACCAAGCAGGTCGTTGAGTACGCTCATGACCACGGCGTTGTCGTTGAGGCCGAGCTCGGCACTCTCGCCGGCGTTGAGGACGAGGTCAACGTATCCGCTGAGGATTCCAGCTATACCCGTCCCGAGGACGTTCAGGAGTTCGTTGAGCGCACCGGATGCGACTCCCTTGCAATCGCTATCGGCACGAGCCACGGCGCTTATAAGTTCACCGCAAAGCAGTGCACCCGCGATCCGATCACCGGCAAGCTCGTTCCGCCTCCTCTCCGCTTCGACATTCTTGAAGAGGTCTCCCGCCGTCTGCCCGGCTTCCCGATCGTTCTTCACGGCTCCTCCAGCGTTCCTCAGGAGTTCGTTGACAAGATTAACAAGTACGGCGGCAAGAGGCCCGACGCAGTAGGAATCCCCGAGGAGCAGCTCCGCGAGGCAGCAAAGATGGCAGTCTGCAAGATCAACATCGACTCCGACCTCCGTCTTGCGCTCACTGCGTGCATCCGCGAGCACTTCTGGGAGCACCCCGATCACTTCGATCCGCGCCAGTATCTCACCCCCGGTCGCGCCGCAATCCGTGAGATGGTCAAGCATAAGATCGTAAATGTTCTCGGCTGCGACGGAAAAGCTTGATTTTCTGATATGATATAGTATATAATAGACACTGACATAAAAGTCAGTGTCTATTTTTATACACAACGGAAGACGGTGATATTATGGATGAGAAAAATAACGTGAATAATGAGCTTGACCCCGTCGAGGAAATGCTGGTCGATAAGCTGGCAGAGAAAAACACGGACGCCTCAGGCGGCGCTGAACTGGACGACGTCGCTTTCGACGAAAACAGCGATGCCGAACCCTCCGAGGAGGAGATCGAAGCCCCTGCGGAAGAGCTGTCGGAGGAGGAAGAGTTTTTTAATTCGATTGGCGAGACGATCGAAAATACAGTAGAAACCGGCGAGCTGCCGGAAGCCGACGCCGGCTCTAAAAAACCGTCGTTTGTGCTTTCCGGTGCATTTCTGAACGAAGCAATCAGGATCCTCGCAGGTCTGATACTTCTCGTATTCAGCCGAATGAGCTTTGTTGCGGCGCCTTTTGATACGATCCTGGCGCTCGCGGCAGTCGCATTATGCGGTATCCCGCTCGTTCTGCGCGCGCTTGAAGATTTCAAGAGCAGAAGATATCTGAATGAAAATGTCATCGTTTTTGCCGCGGCGCTTCTTTGCGTGCTTTTCGGCGGAGTGTTTGACGGTGTGATTGCGCTCGTTATTGCCGATATAGGCTTTAACCTCAGAGATTTTGCGCTCGATTGGTACCGCGAAGAGGCGGATAAGCTCCTCGGCGGTAAAAGCTCCGACTCTGAGCGCGATATAGTCGAGTCGATTTTCCGCGTTATCGACGCTTACTTTACACCGGCAGTCGCGCTGGTTGCTGTTATCAGCGGAATTCTTTCGCTTATATTTGCCGGCGATGCTCTTTTCGCGCGTTTGTGCTGCTCCTGCGCCGTTTTAGCCGCGAGCGCGCCGCTTATGGTCACCGCGATCACCGCTCTTGTGTATGATATCGGAAAGGGGAGCGCCGTCAAAAAAGGCATTCGCTTTACTGACGTCAGAAGTATAGCTTCAGCTTCAAAGCTCTCGAGCGTAATTTTCAATAAGACCGGAACCGTCACCTCCGGAAAGTACTACGTCATCGGAGTTTATCCCGTCAAGATCACCGCAAAGCAGCTTATCGCTCTCGCTGCATACGCCGAGATCTACTCAAATCACCCTCTTGCCGACGCAATCAAGGCTGAGTACGGTGCGGAGATTGACCCGCGCAGGATAACTCAGCAGCGCGAGGAGAAGGGCTCCGGCAGCTTTGTTCAGCTTGCAGGCGGCAATATCGTTGCCGTCGGCAATATTGAGCTTATGGAAAAGCTCGGCGTAAAGGGCGATATGATACCATCCGATTGCGTTTCCGTCTACGTAGCAGTAGGTAAAATCTTCGTCGGTAGAATTGATTTCGAGGACGAGGTCATGCCCGGCGCAGCAGATACAGTGGCCCGGATCAGGAAATGCGGCGTTGCGAACGTTGCCCTTATGACCGGAGACAATACCCTCAGCGCTACAAGACTCGCTCGCGGCATCAATATCAGCGAGGTCTACGCCGACTGCACGCCTCACGATAAGTATGAGAGAGTGCAGTATATCATGGGTCAGCAGCAGAAGGATGAGTGCCTCGGCTACATAACCTCCGCAAGAAGCGAAATTCGCGCAAGTGAGCTTGCCGACCTCAAGATCGTGCTCGGTGAGAATACGTCAAGTCTTCCCGGTACCGTATTTATCCCGTCCGGTGATATTGCAGCGATACCCGCGCTTATCAACGAAGCCAAGCGAATCAGCGTGATGGTCCGCGTCTGCACGATCGCAATTCTTGCGGTGAAGGCGATCAGCATACTGCTTGCGCTTATCGGCGTTGTCGGAGTCAGCTTCGTAGTGTGCCTCGATATCGCAGCGGTGGTAGCCGCAGCGTTTGCCGCGATGTTCAGACTTGGTTAATAAGAAATAAAAATCAATTAAGCTCCTTTTAAGCTCTCGGGTATAGAATATGCCCAAAGAGTAAGAAAGGAGCTTTTTCTTATGAAAAAATACACATTCGGAATACTTTTCAGTCTGTTTCTGACTGCTTTTACGCTATATTCACTCTTAGATGTTTTTGTTATACCGCGCACCTATGCCGGAGCGGTAATTGCGGAAGCGCAGGAAACGGATGAAGAAACCAAAAGCCGGGAGACAGAGCTTAATTCAGATGTAACGAGTGAAGAGCCGGAAATCACGATATCCACGTACAGGGAAAATGATACTACGATTTACGTTGCCGATATAGTGGTGTCGGATTCAAGCTGGCTCAAAACCGCGTTTGCATATGATACCTATGGGCGGAATATAAAGGATCAGACGAGCGAGATAGCTCTGGAGCACAATGCGATACTCGCAATAAACGGCGATTTCTACGGCTCGCGCAATACCGGTTTTGTTGTACGAAACGGCGTGATTTACCGCGATATAAGCTCAGGAGGCGAGGCTCTGGTGATCTACGCTGACGGCAGCTTCGAGATAGTTAATGAGGACGATACCACCGCCGAGGAGCTCGTGAATAACGGCGCGGTTCAGGTTTTATCCTTTGGCCCGGCGCTGGTGGAAAACGGAGAGGTCAGCGTAACAAAATCAGACGAAGTCGGCAAGGCGATGGCTTCAAATCCGAGAACTGCGATCGGTATTATCGACGAGAATCACTATATTTTCGTAGTCAGCGACGGAAGAACGAGCGAGAGTGAGGGTCTGAGCCTCCTTGAGCTTGCTGAATTCTGTAAATCTCTCGGAGCGGAAACCGTCTACAATCTCGACGGAGGCGGCTCGTCAACGATGGTTTATCTGGGAGAAGTCATAAATAATCCGACAACAAGCGGCAATAATATCAAAGAAAGGGAAGTGAGCGACATTGTTTATATCGGATAACAACGCAATTCGGGCAAATATGCTGAGAAAAGCCCGCGCATATTTCATTGTATCAATGCTTGTGGCGCTTTTCGGCGCCGTCTACGAGCATTTCAGCTTCGGGGTATATTCATTCTTCATGGTGTTCGCTTTTGCGATACCGCTTATCCTGGGCGCTCTGCCGGCAATGTATCTCGGAATGAGGGAGAGAGCGGTCCTGCCTCCGCCGATGGCGTCAAAGCTATGGAGAGCCGGAATCGCGGCGCTTACGGTCGGCTCACTGTTTCAGGGCGTGATTGAAATATACGGAACAGACAGCTCCATGACCGGAATGTACGGATTGATCGGCTCCATCATGCTGATCTCCGGCGCTGTTTCGGCTTTATTCAAAAAGTAAGTGTCAGGGGTTCAATATGAACCCCTCAATGCGTCGACAAAGTCTCCGCATCGAACATATTTTGCGCTCTAGGAGCGCAAAATATGACGCCTGCGGGCGGGTTATGCGACGTGAAGGGGCCTCTTGGCCGGCCCCTTCACAGAACCCCGCCTCCTATATCCAACGCTTTTTCTTTTTGTATACAGTCTGAGGAGTTCAATATGAACCCCTCAGCTTCTATTCTTCAGTGTCGTCAGCGTCTTTGTCCTTTCTTCTGAAAGAGGCGAGGGGAGAGAGCTTGGCGGCTTCCCTGAGACCGGAGGACTCGACGTGAGTGTAGATCTCAGTAGTATTGAGATGCTCATGCCCCAGAAGCTCCTGCAGCGTTCTGACGTCAACTCCGTTATGGAGCATCAGCGTTGCGGCGGTGTGTCGAAGTTTATGCGATGAATACTTCGAGCTGTCAAGACCCGCGGCCTTGATGTGCTTTTTTACGAGAGCGTGTACAGTCGAACGCGATATTCTCGTACGTTGAGAGGAGAGGAAAAGCGCCTCCGGATCCTTCGCGGCGATCGATCTGCGAACTGTAAGATAATCGTCGAGAGCGTCGATACAGGCGTCGTTAAGATAGACTACGCGCTCCTTGCCGCCCTTGCCGAGAACTCTGAGGCTGTCGCCGTGTACGTCCGAAATATCGAGACCGATAAGCTCGGAGATACGAAGCCCGCAGTTCAGAAAGATGGTGATTATTGCGAAATCACGCTCTCTGTTGGAGCCGTCAATACTCGTTAATAAATTAACGCTTTCATCCTCGCTGAGATAACGAGGAAGTGTTTTAAGTATTTTGGGGGAATCGAGATCCTGAAGAGGATTTACATCGAGAAGCTTAGCTTTATTAGTCAGGTATTTATAAAAAGAGCGGATAGTTGATATTTTGCGAGCGCGGCTTGTTGCCGTCAGACCCTTGGCTGAATGAGAGCTGTTCGGGTTTTTTTCACGTTCTCTGGAGAGATACGCCAAGTAGGAATAGACGTCAGAAAGGGTAATGCTTCGGACAAAGCTGATCTCAACGTCGCTGATCGAAATATCGTCAAATGGAGTTTTCGGAGGAACGACGCCTTTTTCAAGCTTCATATATTTAAAGAAAGTTCTTAGATCAAGATAATACTCGTCGACGGTTTTCTTCGAGTGACCTTTGACGGTTTCGTGATAGACGAGAAAAGATTTGATGATCTCGGGCGCTTCGGTTCGATAGTCCATAATAACACCTCACTTTATGAATATTATAGCATAAATCGAGAGGGAGTTCTATTGGCAAAATGCACAAACTTATGAACAAAATAAAAATTTTGTTCAATTTAGGGGAGGCTAAAACGCCCGGAAACAGCCTGAAAGCCATTTCCGGAGGTTTTTTATTTAATGAGCAGCTCAAAAGCCTCTTTTACAGTTTTTACTTCGATAACCTTTATTCCGTCAGGTATATTGATCAGCTTTCTGCGCTGCACCGGTATAAGACATTTTTTGAAGCCGAGTCTTTTTATCTCAGCGATCCGCTGTTCAAGCTGCGTTACGCTTCTGAGCTCTCCGGTCAGTCCGACTTCACCGATAGCGACAAGATCGTCCGGTATAGGTTTGTCCTTATAGCTTGAACCGATCGCCAGCACCGCCGCAAGGTCTGCTGCCGGCTCGTCTATGCTGAGTCCGCCGATCACGTTGATATAACCGTCGAACCCGCCGATCTTCAATCCGCCGCGTTTTTCAATGACCGCCATCAGCAGCATCGCTCTGTTATAGTCGAGTCCGTTCGACGTTCTTCGCGGTACGTTGAAGCTCGACGCCGTCATCAGCGCCTGGATCTCGGCAAGCACCGGCCGCGTGCCTTCCATAACGCAGGTCACGCAGGTTCCGGGAGTATTTTCCGGTCTGCCGCTCAGCAGCATCTCAGACGGATTCGGAACCTCCTGAAGCCCCGTTTCTGTCATCTCGAATACGCCGATCTCATTGGTTGAGCCAAATCTGTTTTTAGCCGAACGCAATATCCTGTGGCTCGCCGATTGAATACCCTCAAAATATAGTACGCAATCGACCATATGCTCAAGCACCTTAGGACCGGCGATCGCGCCCTCTTTGTTGACGTGGCCTATGACGAACACGGTAACGCCGTAGGTTTTTGCGATTTTCATCAGCGCGTTCGTGCATTCCTTAACCTGCGCGACCGAGCCTGCCGAGCTGTTTAGCTCCGGCGAATAGAGCGTCTGAATCGAGTCGATTATCAGCATATCCGGCTTCGCGGACTCAAGCGTATTGAGTATGTCGTCCATATTCGTTTCGCTCAGCACGAACAGATTCCCGGTGCGCACTTTAAGGCGCTCTGCGCGCATTTTCAGCTGTCGCTCCGATTCCTCGCCGGTAACGTATAAAACAGTCTGCTCGCGGCAGATATATTCGCAGATCTGCAGTAACAGCGTTGATTTGCCGATTCCCGGCGAGCCGCCGAAAAGCACGAGCGAGCCCTTTACACAGCCGCCGCCAAGCACTCTGTCAAGCTCAGCTATGCCGCTTGAAAAGCGCTCTTCCTCGGCGGTATCAAGCTCTGCAAGCGTTCTCGGAAGGCGCTTTATTCCGCGGCTGACGGCGTTTTTTGTGCTTTTCGTCTCAGCCGGCGCCTCTATCACTGTATTCCAGCTTCCGCAGGATGAGCACTGACCCATCCATTTCGGAAACTCATTTCCGCATTCTGTGCAGTAATACGTTGTCTTTTGCTTCATAGTTGCCTCATATCATCATAAATAGTTTGAAATATTGCCCATAATTATCGTGCTGAGGAGCTTCTGATGCTCAACTGTTTCAAGCTTATCAGCCTCAGCGGGATTAGAAAGAAAGCCGCACTCTACGAGAACTCCGGAGCACTCTGATTTTGAAAAAAGATAGATATCGCTCGCAACGGGCTTTGCCGTTCGTTTGCTATCAGAGTTTACGTATCTCGTAAAGTCGCTCTGAACAGCCTTTGCGAGCTCTTCGCAGTCGCCCTTGTAGAAAACCTGCGCGCCGGACGGCGAAGCGGACGTGTATTTATTTTGATGTATCGACAAAAGAAATCCGTTTTTGCAGGAATTGACAAGCTCGACCCGGGCGCGCGTATCCGCGACCTTTTTCTTTCTGATCGTGTCAGCCTCGGCGGGATAGATTATTTCCTCAGTCTCGCGGGTCATTACCGGCTTATATCCTATAAACTCAGCGAGAAGCTTGATCCTTTTCGCGATCTCAAGATTAATTTCGCTCTCGCATTTTCCGGTGACCGAAACAGCGCCGCCGTCAGCGCCGCCGTGTCCCGCGTCGATAATCAGAATTCTGTCGGATAATTCCGAGATAGCCGGAACCGAGACCAATTCCGACGCACTGTTCATCGATACGTAGAAAAGCGAAAACAGTACGACAGCGCTGAAGACTATTCCGGCAAAAGGTCTGTAATTCATACCTGCCCACTCCCCTCTCGTAAAGCTTATGAGAGGGCGCAGGTACATTATACTTTGAAAACGACGTTTTTGCAACAAAAATGCTCAGGCAAGCAGCTGCCTGAGCTCGTTTATCGCGCGCTTTTCGATTCTCGATACCTGCACCTGGCTGATACCGAGTATGCTCGCCGCCTTTTCCTGCGTCAGATCTCTGTAAAAGCGGAGAAGAATGACCTTCTTTTCCCTATCTCCGAGCGAGCTTATCGCCTCTTTCAGAGCCACTCTCTCAACTAAATCGTTCTCTCCCCTCTTATCGGCGATAACGTCCTCAAGCCGCCCTGAGCCGTCGTTTATCTCAGCCTGCAGCGATTCCGGTGTTGCTGTCGCCTCCAGCGCGAGGGCAATATCCTCGTTTGATAGACCCGTTTCCGCGCTTATCTCGGATATTGTCGGCTCCCGGCATAGCTCATGAGATAGTCTGCTCTGGGCGGTTTTTATTATGATAGCGCGCTCTTTTATAGTACGCGAGACCTTGATCTCACCGTCGTCGCGCAGAAACCTACGTATCTCGCCGGCGATCTTCGGTACAGCGTAGGTAGAGAACTGAGTGCCGTATTCCTCGTCATAGCCCATGACCGCCTTCATGAAGCCGACGCAGCCGAGCTGATACAGATCGTCCTTTTCAACACCTCTTCCCAAAAATCGCCTGCAAACGCTCCAGATCAGGCCGGAGTTTTCCACAATCAGCCGCTCCATCGAGCTGTTGTCGCCATTCTGCGCCGCTCTTATGACCTCAGGGCTCATCGCGCTCGCTTTGCGATTTTACGCCGCATGACGACTGTCGTGCCTTTACCCGGTGTGGAACGCACGCGAAGAGAGTCCATAAAGCTCTCCATGATCGTGAAGCCCATGCCGCTGCGATCTTCTCCGCCGGTCGTAAAGAGAGGCTCCCTCGCCTCCTCGACGTTCTCTATTCCCCTGCCTCTATCCTTTACCGTGATTTCAACGGTGTCCTCGGGAAGAAGCCTGCATTTGAGAACGATCTCGCCGATGCTGTCAGGATACGCGTGTACGATGCAGTTCGTCACTGCCTCGGAAACCGCGGTTTTTATATCTCCAAGCTCTGATATCGTCATATCCAGCTGTGACACGAATACCGCGACAGCTCCTCTCGCAAAGCCCTCGTTTGCGGAGAGCGACGGAAAAGTGACCTTCATTGAGTTCAGCTCATTCATCTATGTACCTCCCTTATTCGCTCATCGGAGCAAGTATTTTAATAATTCTGTCAAGTCCTGAAGCGTCGAGCACGCGCATCGGCTGTGCCTGCACGTTAGATACGGCAAGCCTGCCTCCGGTTGAATTTATGAGCTTGTACGCCTTGAGAATAATTGCTATACCACTCGAATCCATAAAGCTGACCTTTGACATATCGAGAATACAGTCGCGTGGAAGCTCTGCTTCAAGCTTGTCCATGACCTCGCGCATGATATGAGCCGCTGTATGGTGGTCTATTTCGCCGCTTAAAAAAATCGTCAGCCTCGTGCCGTCGTCACTTCGGCTTGTTTTCATAAAATCAGCTCCTTAGTGTAAAAAAATACCCCTGCAACATCGTTACAGGGATATTGTATATTATTCTGTTTGCAATATAGGTCGAAGTAAGTCGCAGACTATATTTATTTAAGTCCGGCAAGAGTCTCCTCAAGGTTTTTGATGAGTGCGCGGAGCTTATCCGCTCTGTCGCGCTCAGCCTGAACGACCGCCTCGGGCGCGCGGGAAACGAAGCTCTCGTTTGCGAGCTTGCGCTCCTGGTTTTCGAGGAAGCCGCGATTTTTCTTAAGCTCCTGCTCGATCCTTGCGCGCTCCTTGTCAAGATCGACAAGCTCCGCCATCGGAAGCGCCATCTTAGCGAAAGCGGAGTTTATAACAACGTAGCCGTCGCCGCCGATCTCAGCGTCAGCGCCGAAAATATCGACCTCGCTTGCCGAAGCAAGGCGCTCAAAGTACATCTCGGTGCCCTTGAAAGCCTCCGGATATGCGGTGGAAACGATCACCTTCGCCTTCTTGGAGGGCGGAACGTTCATCTCAGCACGGCGGGAACGGATCGCGCTGATGGACTCCATGACCATCTCAAAATCGCGCTCCTCGGTCGGGAAGCTGAGCTTGTCGCTGAACTCGGGGAACTTTGCGATAATGAGCGCCTCTTCATTGTGCGGAAGCGCGTCGTAGATCTCCTCGGTGATAAAAGGCATGAACGGGTGCAGCAGCTTGAGTATCTCGGTGAGAACGTAGAGCAGAACGTGCTGAACGTCCTCGTCGCCCGCCTGAAGGCGCGGCTTGGACAGCTCGATATACCAGTCGCAGAAGGTATCCCAAATGAAATCGTAGATCTTTTGCGCGGCAACGCCGAGCTCATAGCTGTCGAGATTGTCGGTAACCTCTTTTGCGAGTGTGTTGAGCTTTGAAAGTACCCACTTGTCGGGAAGCTCGAGCTTTTCCGGGAGCTTGTTCTCGGTAACGGTGAGGTTCATCATAACGAAGCGGCTCGCGTTCCAGATCTTGTTGCAGAAGTTGCGCATAGCCTCGCACTTTTCCTCATAGAAGCGCATATCGTTTCCGGGGCTGTTTCCGGTTATCAGGTTGAAGCGCAGCGCGTCTGCGCCGTACTTATTGGCGATCTCCAGCGGGTCGATGCCGTTGCCGAGGGACTTGGACATCTTTCTGCCGAGGCTGTCGCGGACGATGCCGTGGATAAACACCTTGTCAAACGGCTGCTTTTTCATATGCTCCATGCCGGAGAATATCATTCTGGAGACCCAGAAGAAGATTATATCGTAGCCGGTGACGAGCACGCTTGTCGGATAGAAATAGTCGAGATCCTCGGTCTTGTCGGGCCAGCCGAGAGTGCTGAAAGGCCACAGCGCGGAGGAGAACCATGTATCGAGAACGTCCTCCTCGCGGGTAAGATGAGTGCTGCCGCATTTGGCGCACTTGGTCGGGTCTTCCCTGCTGACGTTGATATGGCCGCAGTCATCGCAGTACCACGCGGGGATCTGATGACCCCACCAGAGCTGACGGGAGATGCACCAATCGTGGACGTTGTTCATCCAGTTGAGATAGGTCTTGGAGAAGCGCTCGGGAATATACTTGACGGTGCCGTCCTCAACAACGCGGATAGCGTCCTTTGCAAGCGGCTTCATCTTTACAAACCACTGAGCGGAGATAAGCGGCTCAACGTCATTATGGCAGCGATAGCAGGTTCCGACGTTGTGGCTGTAATCCTCAACCTTGACGAGATAGCCCTCGCGCTCGAGATCCTCGACGATCTTTTTGCGGCACTCATAGCGGTCAAGTCCTTCGTAGGCGCCGCCGTTTTCGTTGATGGTACCGTTGTCTGCGATAACGCGGATGACCTCGAGGTTGTGTCTCAGACCGACCTCAAAGTCGTTGGGGTCGTGCGCCGGAGTCATCTTGACTGCACCGGTGCCGAAGCCTATCTCGCAATACTCGTCGCCTACGATGGGTATCTCGCGGCCGACAAGCGGAAGTATGCAGGTCTTGCCGATGAGAGGCTTGTGCTTCTCATCCTCGGGATTGACGGCGACGCCGGTATCGCCCAACATAGTCTCGGGGCGCGTCGTCGCAACGACGATCTCGCCGGAGCCGTCGGATAGTGGGTAGCGGATGTGCCACAGATGACCGGGCTTGTCCACATACTCGACCTCGGCATCGGAGAGCGCCGTGAGGCAGTGCGGGCACCAGTTTATAATGCGGCTGCCCTTGTAGATAAGTCCCTTCTCGTAGAGAGAAACGAACGCCTCGCGTACAGCCTTGGCGCAAACGTCGTCCATAGTGAAGCGGCTGCGCTCCCAGTCGCAGGATACGCCCATCTTCTTCTGCTGCTCAACGATGCGGCTGCCGTACATCTCTTTCCATGCCCAGACGCGCTCAAGGAATTTTTCTCTGCCGAGGTCATAGCGGGTAAGACCCTCCTTGACTCTCAGCTCCTCTTCAACCTTGATCTGAGTTGCTATTCCAGCGTGGTCTACGCCGGGAAGCCACATCGCGTTATAGCCCTGCATACGCTTGTATCTTGTGAGAATGTCCTGAAGCGTGCAGTCAAGCGCGTGACCCATGTGGAGCTGTCCCGTTACGTTGGGTGGTGGCATTACGATGGAAAAGGGCTTTTTGGACTCATCGCGCTCAGCGTGGAAATAGCCTTTCTCCATCCACATATCGTAGATTTTCGACTCGACCTCTTTCGGGTCGTAGATTTTCGGAAGCTCTTTCATTCTTTCTGTCTCCCTCAGAATAAAATTAACTTATAAATTATAGTCAATCGGCGCGAAAATGTCAAGTATTATGCGATAATTGAGCCGCTTACCATGTAATCTACAATCATTTGGCAAAGCTCCGCCCTTGTCAGCGCTTCGTTCTTTGCGTTCGCAGTTTTAGCTGAAAGGGAACACAATACAAATGCATGCAAAAGTCTTAATATTCCATTTTTTCATGGTACTTCTTCCTTTGATCCTCATGATTTATACTTCATATCTCAACGCGAAAATAGTGCATGCATAATATTGTCAAGCAGAAAGTAAAACGCTGATCGAATCAGAAATCGGACAAAAAGCATTGCTGTTTGTGCCTATCGAGAAAAATCTCAGCTCATAAACATCGCTCTCTATCTCGAAGTCAGCTGCTTCATTGAGCATAATGACGTCAACAAATCTCCCGTCATTGTCATATACGCCAACCCATACGGGGATCCAGTTTGCAGGTTCGACGCTGAAGTGGAAATTATATATTCCGTTATCGGAATTCATTACAATTTTGCAATCATTTGCCAAATCAATATTCATCAGAGAAACAATGTATACGTCGCTTTTAAGGTATCCGTAATACCCCTCAACCCAAACGTAAAGCTGTACAGTCTGACCGTATTCAAGATTCGAAAGCGTAATAGTCTGAGAGGTAAATAGGTTTGCTCTATTTCCGTCTACTACCCACAAATAATAATAACTGCTCACGCCGTCCGGCAAAGAGATGATATTTTTACTCAACACCCCGTTCTCTTCACTAATAGCAACACTTCCGGAGATTATTTTTTCACTTTTTTCGATGCCCTCGATTTTAACTTCAATATCTCCTCTGCAAGAATCTGCAAACACATAGAAATATGTACCTTTATCTGTGAAATCATATTGTTTACCATTTAAGTAAACCTTCATATCTTCGCTTTTATTGCACCCCGGTCCGTATTTGATTATAATCTGTATCGAGTCGCCGTATGTTACCGAAAATCCTTTTTTGTCAGCGGTATAGTCTTTGCCTTTGGTTCTGCTGTGTACTCCATAAATATACCAGTCATCCGAAACCGACTGATAAACAACTCGATCATACGCCGGGTCTTTTGCCGGATTCCATCCATCGTTTTGCGGTGTAGCCGGATAACCGAACGTAAAAGCTTCAAGCTCATGATCGGTGCTGATAGACTCGCTCGATAAATTAAAAAAATCGTAGGTTCTTCCGTCATCCCAAGTCACGTCAATATGATACCAGCCTTCGTCTTCTTTAACGAGGTTCCAGCCATGATTTTCCGCTCCCCCGTTACTGTTTTTAGACGTTCCTGATACATAAATGTTTTCCACTCCGCACTGTACCATCAAAAGCTGAAACGCTCTTCCGTACCCGGCGCATACGGTCTTTCCATCGACTATTCCGGAATATGCAACCTGATCGCGGCGCGCACCCAGCTCAACATCCGAAGCTTCAACATAATCAATATGATCAACTAAGGCGTCATGTATTCTGAATGCTTTTTCTTTTGCGCTCAGGGTATATACGTTGTCCTTTGTAATGCCGGCATCGTTGAGGATTGCCTCTGCTGCCTCTTTCATGCGCAGCGAATAATCTCCTTGATAACCGAGGTTGTAGCTCAATTCGATATTTGAACAGGTGCAATCATTTGTATTATCTGAATCATTAATATAATAATAAGCACCTGTATAGACATAATCTCCGATATATTCTTTCTGCACGGCGTTGAAAACCGCCCGTGCCTCTGAAAGAGTAAAGCTGTATTCGGCGTTTTCCAAATCGACGGTTTTTTCACCATTCATCGCCGCATCAACTATTTTGTCAAAGAGCCAAAGATTTTTTCCTTCCAGCTCGCTTCTGTAATAAAGTTCAGAATTATCAAGGCCTGGAAAACCGTCAAGCACAAACAAACCGTCTGCAAGCGCAGTTGCAGATAGCAGAATAACTGACACAGCAAAAGCAAAGAGCAAAATTATAGTCCTTTTTAGTTTTTTCATAACATCAGCCCCTTATGAATTTTTACTGTTTATACTTCATATCTCCGCGCGAGCGTTCGCGCGAAAATATCAAATATAAAGCTTTTGCACAGAGGCGTCAAAAGACGCCTCTGTGCTATTCCCTTTCGGATGCTTTATGTTATTTTGAACGGTACTGTTTATTGTCTGTAAGCAGAACTGTCGATAAAGGTGTTATTCAGCGGACACTGCGAGTTTAGATTTAACAGATGTCGACACTTCTCGGAGCGGCTTAAAAAATGCGTCAAGATACATGATTCTGATCTGTTCTGCATCTTTTGGAAGCTCAAAGCTCTCGTGCTTGTTGCTAATGTCGATCATTCTGACACCCAGCATCTTACCGTTTTCGCTGTATGATGCAATAAAGACGTAACGCAGTTCTTCGCTGATCACATCTTTAAGAAGTGTTACCGCATCCTCATACGTGTCTCCGGTTTTCTCTTCAATGTGCGACAAATCGTGAGCACAAACACGGCTGATTATCAGTTTTCCGTCAATCGTCCAACCGATGTCCCAATCACTCCAATCATGCTCAAGCGCCGAGATGTTGTCGACAGTCTTCGTTTGAGTGCTGAACGCTTTGTTCTCAAAGACTGCGGTGTAGGTAGTTTCACCCTCGACTTCACATTCAGCCTGCTTCGTTACCGCAGAGGTCGCGGTTGCTGTTTCAGTTTCGACGTGAGACTTGTCATTTCCGCAAACGCGTGTCGCGGTTACATTCGCATTATCCTCGGACCAGACGTAGGCAGGCAAAATATTCTAAAAATGTTTAGCGGAAATTTATTACTTCACGAAATATCTGTAGAGCATAGTTACGATCTGAGCTCGGAGGCAATCTGTATCGCCCTCGAACTTGTTATCGCCGGTTCCGTTGCATATACCGTTCTCCTTCACCCACGCTGCTGCTTCGGCATAGTAAGCATCTGCAGGTACGTCGGCGAAGCTCTCAGCTGTCTTTGCCTTGCCGTTCATTGCGCGCGCAAGGAAGGTCGCCATCTGTGCGCGGTTGACAGTGTCGTTAACGCCGAACTTTCCGCCGCCCATACCGTTAGTCACGCCGTTCTCGGTTGCCCAAAGGACTGCCTTGTAGTAGAAGGCGTCAGCGTCGGTTACGTCGGTAAACTCAGACTTGGTTGCCGTAGGCTCCGGACAGCCAAGTGCTCTCCAGAGGAAGGTCACCGCCTGCGCTCTCGTGCAGGTTGCGCCGGGTGCGAAGTGATTCTCGTCTACGCCGTTGGTTATACCCTTCTCAACCGCCCAATCGACAGCCTTCTCATAATAGCTACCCGCCGGAACATCAACGAACTCCGGAGCTTTTTCAAACTCAGCTTCAACGGTTACCTTGCCCTCCGGCATCGTAAACTTCGCTGTCATAAGCGCGCGGCTTACTGTGACGTCATTCCCGTTCTCATCCTTAACGCTGATGCTCTTAAGTACATATCCTGCGTCAGGGGTGATTATGACGGTTACTGTTGCTCCGGTCTTGGCAGTGTCGTTATCGACAGATACTATACCGTTTGCAGAATCCTTAACTTCAACTGTCTTTACAGATGATCCGCCGCTGTAATTAACGACGAAGTATGGCTCTGCGGTAATTTCTTTTGCAGCCGAAAGTACATTGAACAGCTCCTCGGTAAGAGTCTTGAACTTGCCGTCAAGCTTTTCTCCGTCAGCAGTAATTACCCAGCCGTTGAATGTGTATCCGCTTCTGGAATCCTTCTCAAGTGCAGAGCCTATATCAGTCATCTTATAGGGCACTGTCTTTTCGGTCTTATCGAAGAAAGTATAGCCTACGCTAACGGTCTTGCCCTCAATAAGCTCGACATCGCTGAAACGGTTCTGCTCCCAGCTTGCAACTGATCCGTCTACCGTAACGTCAACAAACTCAACATCCTTCTCACCGTGGATAAGCTTTGCTATCGTCGGAATAAAGCTTTCGGGAAGCTGAACGCTGACCTTGATCTTACCGCTGAACTCCTTGATCTCCGGCTGATCATCTATTGTATTGCCGTCAACCTTTACGATTATCGACGGGGTGATGTCTACTACCATCTTATTGTTAGTATTATCGAAGGTCTTCGGCGCAATATCTATCGTAAGCTCAACATCAACCTTTGTATTATCGCTCGTCTTGTAATTCTCGGCGATGTCATTGAGCTCCTTAGCCGCTGCCGCAACAACGTTTTCCGCCTTTGTCTCTTCGCCGAATGTTACGCCGGAAAGCGAACTGTCCACAGGCTGAGTCGTATTGCTTCCGCCGCCGAGATCAACGTTTTCGTTCTTCGCTACTATTTCGCTCTTATCAATACTGTAGGTCTTAACTACTGTGCTGCTGTTCTTGAGCTTAATTGTGACGGTATCTCCAGCTACAGTCTTGTCAAACGAGCTGTCAACGGTAACGTCAACGTTTATAGCATTTTCAGCAGCTTTCACGCCGTAAATCTTAATAACGTCGCCCTCAAGCTGTCCGGCGACCTTATCGTCTGCTCCGGCAGTGGCAATAATGGCGCTGATGAACTCTTTTACCGCCTTGACGGAAACCGTCTTCTCGGCAGCGTTATAGTTGGCTGTTTCGGCTACCTTGATTGTAAGCGTAGTTACGCCCTCATCAACGCTCTTAACGGTAAGAACTTTGCCATTGAGCGACGCGGAGGCGATTCCGCTCTCAAATTCATAGCTGACAACAGCGCTCTTATCCGCGTCGTTTGCGATCGTCACTACAATGTCAGCGCTGTTTGCGCCCGGATAAAGAAGTACACTTTCCTTGTCGATTGCAAGATCACGGTCAGCCTTCGTGATTTTCGCTTTTACACCCGCGGGCTGAGCCGAAAGAACGTAGTTAGCCTTATCTGTTCCATCAAGGGCAAAGCCTGTGAATGCAACTTCTTTCTCCTCGCCTGCGTTTGCATCGGCGAAGCTTGCAGTTCCTACATTGACGGTCACATCGTCCTCGCCGATCTTGCCGTCAACAGTGTGAGTTCCCGTGATTACAGCAGCTACAGTGCCGTCGTAGACCTTATCTGCCGCGGTAACTCCGGTAATGGTAACAGCCTTCGGAGTAATGTCTGCCGTAACGCTTGCAGGCTGAGCCTTGAGGCTGTAGTAATCAGAATCTGCGCCGGTGAGTGAGAATCCCTTGAAGGTAACGGTCTTGCCGTTTGCAGCGTTCTTATCCGCAAACGCCGCAGTACCCATAACTACGGAAACGTTGTCAGAGCCGACCTTGCCGTCTACAGCAGCGGTTCCGGTAATTGTGGCGGTAGTATTGCCGTCATAGACCTTATTTGCGGCAGCAAGACCTGTAATTGTAACGTCCTTCTTGTTGACGGTAAGGGTTACGGAAGCCTCGCCGATCGTATTATTGGACTCGAACTTAGCGGTGATGGTTGCGCTTCCCTGTCCTTTGATAGTGACCACGCCGTCTGCTACCGTAGCAACAGCGGTGTTATTGCTTGTCCAGTTCCAAGTGCGATTGCTGTCTCCCTTATGCTCTGCGTCTGCCGTAAGAGTGAAGCTTGCATCGCCGTAGGTCTTAGTGATGGAGGCCTCTCCGTCGATCGTGACGTTGGCGTCAGTCTTGTCAACGACAGTAACGGTGATCGCGCCGTCGCCGGTGTATGCGTTGTACTCGTTGGCTCCGTCATTATTGACATTCTTTGCGGTGATGTTTACGGTAATAACAACGTTGCCGGTATTCGCAGTGGATGTGAGTGTCGAGCCTTCGAGAGTCGCGGCGGTGCCGGATTTTATCTCAAAGCTCACGGTGCCCTGCGCATCCTTAACAAGAGAGTTGAGGTCGAGCTTATTGCCGCCCTTGGCAAGACTCGCGGTCGCGGTAATTGTCGGGGTCTGGTTTGCAGCTCCAATCGTTGCCGTTACGCTTGCGGGAACGGTGTTATTGTGGTTCTTATCTCCTGCTACCTTGTAATAAACAGTATAGCTTCCGGCATAAGTTCCGGTCGGGATATTCTTGCTGTATGTTCCGGTCCCAGTGAGAGAGTAAACCATCTCGCCGCCGGCAGCCGTTCCGGCGCTGACGAGAGCCTGTGCATTTCCGGTGTAGGCAAGATTCTGGGCAGCCGAAGGAGCGGTGTTTACAGAAGAAGCTGCCTTGTTTATGGTGAAGCTCGTTGTTTTTGCGCTCGGTAGAGTGTAGTTTCCTGCCTTAGCTCCGCTAAGAGCGTTTGCAGTTGCGGTGTATTCGGTTCCCGCGTCGGTCTGACCGCCGGTTACG
This sequence comes from Oscillospiraceae bacterium, assembly GCA_017412765.1. GTDB lineage: Bacteria > Bacillota > Clostridia > Oscillospirales > Oscillospiraceae > RUG626. Next base: position 36,876 of record JAFPWN010000055.1, read on the forward strand.
GTTACGGTAACTGCATCGTTGTTCACAAGTCCCGTCGCCGTTGCGGTCGGAGCCTTGCTTGTTCCGTCATATGTGAAGGTGGATTCGCCCCAGGTAAGTCCTACTTCCTTCGCAGTTACGGTGAGTGCGCCCGCTGCGTAGGTTATTTCGTAATTTGCTGCGTTAAGTCCGTTCGGTGTGATCTCATATGTTCCGACGTTGCCGTACCGCTCATAGTCAAATGTATAGCCGACAGTGCCGGTTACAACGGTCGCGGCATCTCCCTTTACAAAGCCGGAGTAAGTCACGCCGTTACCGGCGGGCGCGTCGCCGTATACGATGCTGTTCGCGTTTGCCGTTACGGTAAGAGCTGCCTTGTTTACAGTGAGATCGAAGGCAGCGGTGCCGATGGTGGTGTTGGACTCATAGGTCGCGGTGATGGTTGTGCTGCCCGCACCTTCTATGTTAACATTGCCGTTATTGTCAACGGTTGCAACATTATTGTCGCCGGTTGTCCAAGTCCACGTTCCGGTGCCGGTGCCCGCGTTTCCGACATTTGCGCTCAGCTTAAACGAATCTTCGCCGTAGGTCTTGGTAACAGCTGCTTCGCCGGATACGGTTACGTTCGCATTATCCTTTTCAACGACAGTAACTGTGATTGCGCCGTCGCCGGTGTATGCGTTGTACTCGTTGGCTCCGTCATTATTGACATTCTTTGCGGTGACGTTAACGGTTATTACTACGTCGCCAGTATTCGCGGAAGATGTAAGCGTCGATCCATCGAGAGTTGCAGCTGTGCCGTTCTTTATCTCGAAGCTGACTGTACCCTCTGCGTTAGTAACGAAAGTGCTGAGATCAAGGGTGTTGCCGCCCTTGGCAAGGCTTGCCGCCGCAGTGATGGTCGGGTCCTGATCCGCCGCGGTGATGTCCGCAGTTGTGTTTGCGGGCTGAGCGGTAAGATTGTAGTTTCCTGCCTTCGAACCGGTAAGTGCATAGCCGGTAAAGGTCACGGTCTTGCCGGTTCCGGCATAAGCGTCAGCAAACGCGGCAGTGCCGGCACTAACTGTAACGTCATCGCCCTCAATCATTCCGTCGATTGCGGCAGTACCGTTGGCAGTCGCGGCAGTATTTCCGTCATAGGTCTTGTTCTCTGCGGAAAGTCCGGTGATCGTAACGTCCTTCGGCGCGATCGTTACAGTGCCGATAGTCATTTTATTGGCGGTGGCATTGAAGTTAGCGCCGCCGTTGGGTGAATTGAATGTTATGGTGTAAGTTCCTGCGTTGGCGGGTACGGCAGCTTCCTGAACGTCGTTTACAAACACTGAAAGCTGAAGCCCGTCGCTTGCGTAGGGCGCTTTGAGGGTAGGCAATGTAATGGGAACCGTATTTCCGTCGTAGGTCTTGCCCTCCGGAGCGGTAATGTCGAACACGTCAGCCGTCAGATCCGCCTTGGAGATATCTACGGTAAGTGTCGGCTTAGCAACTGTGTAGTTAGCTGCGTCAGCACCGGAGAGAGTAATGTCTGCGTAGGTGACAACCTTGCCGGTCGCGGCATTTGCATCAGCAACAGTGCCGCTTGTCGGGAAGTTTGCGGTTACTGTGTCGCCCTCAGCAACTTCGGAGAGGGCACCTCCGGTGAGGTCAACAGCAACAGTGCCATTATATGCGCGGTTTGTCGCGGTAAGTCCCGTGACTGTGAGCTCTTTTTTACCAACGGAAAGACCGTTAAGGGCTGCGCTCTTGGTGCCGAAGGTTACGGTCGCGGAGGTGTCGCCATTTCTGAGATAGCTGCCGTTTGCATAGGCTATGTTATATCCGGTAACGGCAGAACTTGTGTTATCATCGTAGGAGGCGGTTACGACCATACCGGTTGTGTCAAGCGTTTCGCCGTGGACGTACATTGTCTTAGCTGGCTTGGTCGTGACTTCGATGCCGGTAAGCACTTTATCTTCGGTTTTTTCAAAGGTCTTGGTAAGAGTTACTTGAGTATCACTGTCGCGCGTCACAGTCCAGCCCTCGGGAGCAGTAACCGTTGCGGCAAATACATGGCCGGTGGTCGCGGTAAGGGTTACCGTGGCTGTATAAGCTGTGCCGCCGGCAAAAGTCGCGGGATTACCTTCCCACTCAATTGCACCGGTAAAATCGTCAGTTGCCTCGATAGAAGACTGTGGCGTACCGTTCTTAGCAGGTGCGGTAACCGAGAAGCCAACAGAAGATACCGTTTTAGGTGTTATGCTCCAGGTGATTGACTTGTCTTCCGAGTTTCCGTCAACCCATTTCGTCTCAGCTTTATCCTTAAGTGTAGCTGTTACCGAATGTGATCCGACATCAGTAGCGGAGGTTGTGCCGGAAAGCATGTATTTATCCTTATCCGCGCCGTTATCTGTTACAGTTATTGCAGAGCCGGTGTACTCAGCGTCCTGAAGATCCGGGACAGCAACCGGATTCTTTTCCACAATAAGATTGGAAGTTGACGCCGTTTTACCTTCGTATGTAACGGTTATGCCCTTTCCGTTGTTTTCTGCAACAGTAAGCACAGTGCCGTTTGCGGGATCAGCGGTATATGTGGTAACTGCTTTTGAGCTGTTATCATTATAGGTTGCAGTTACCTCAAGTCCGGTAAGGTCAAGAGCTTCACCGGATTTATAGTTGAGCTTCGAGGGCTGTGCGGTTACCGAGATTGAAGTTACGGCAACAGCCTCAGCGGCGAAGGTTACGGTTGTGCTCGCGCCCTTATAGGTGACGGTAGCTGTGTTCTCCCCTGCAATGATGTCACCGCCGAGAGTTACGGTCAGATCGGCATCGTCTGAAGCGACGTCGGAAACCGTTCCGGCAGCGTCGATGTACTTAATGTTTGTCAGTGCGGCCTTGACATCGCTAGCAACACTGGAGGTGTAGATCGTTTTGGTGCTGTCGATCTCCGCAGTAAGCGCGGGGGCCAGAACGATAGAGAAATGTCCTGACTTTCCATCTGAAACTACAGAAGTTCGAGATACACCGGACTTAATAATCTTGAAATTATGCAACTGTTCAGAATTCAACTGGGTCTTACTCCTGAAAACAAGATAAAAGAGGGTGCCGCTCTCGTTGATAATGGGATTATAGTCCTCATCGAACGATTGAATTCCTTCTGTATCGCTCCATCCTGCTATTACAATCGCATCATTTTGATGATTGTTCACGGTTGCGCTGCTAGTTAATCCTTCTGCGCTTTTATTTATATAGCTCACATTGTCTGAGTCATACTGAATAACAAAACCGAATGACTGAATTGATTCAGCCTTTTCATTCGGATTACCCGCAAAATTTACAGCAACCAGGAAGTTTTTTCCTGCATCAATCGAATCAATTTCAACATGAGGATTTGATGTTGACATCGGAATTAGAGATATATAAATGCTCTTGCCGTTATCTCCTTCTACTACAGCATCCGCCGTTGCAGAAAAAGAAAGCATACTAAGCATCATAGCTAAAATAATTATTACTGATATAGCTCTTTTCATCACGCTTCCTCCAATAATCATTTCAATACTTCTAATCCAACATAGTGCTTAAGAATCGAAAGAGCATCCACAGGATCTACAACGCCGTCTCCGTTTGTGTCACCAACTTTAAAACTTTTCCCGCTTAGGATTTCAATGCCAACATAGTGCTTTAAGCATGAAAGAGCATCTTCAGGGTTTATTATGCCATCACCATTGACATCGCCCTTCAGTCTCGCAGTATAATACTTAAAGCTTACTATAACTTCTCTGCTCTTTCCATTCGTTGCAAGATAAATAAAGTACTCTTCCCCGCCCTCGAGCTTTGAGGGGTAAACCATAAACGTGACCTTTTCATCCTTCGGGCTTGTCTGATCGATATAGACGATGTTGTCTGCCGTAGGAGCTCCCTCTTCGCTCTGGACAATTATAAGCTCATATTGATCGGTAGCACCGGAAATCTCAAGCTCCATCTTGACCGCATCGGCATAGAACTCTGTATTTTTGTCATCAATCTGAGTATTTGCCGCTTTTATCACATTATTGTTTTCATCATAAAATGTGATAGTCACGTTATTACTCTTTGTGACATCGTAGATACCGTCCTGCTCAGGGTTATCGGCAAGTGCGGTTATTGAAAATGCTGATAACAGCATAATAATCGCAAGTCCGACGCATATGGTTCTTTTCATTCGCTGGCACCTCCAAATTCATTTATGTATTCAATGAGTATTTTTGCGAGCTGCGCTCGTGTTGCATGATTCGACGGCGCTAGCGTTGTCTTTGAAGCGCCTGAAATGATCCCGTTATATATAGCCCAATACATCGGAGTTTTCGCCCAATATGCAATACTCGCGGAATCTGAGAACGTCTCGTCATAAATACTGTAAAACATCAGCTCCGCTCCGGGATTGCTTCCGGAAAGAGCAAACAATATTTTCACAGCCTGCTGTCTCTCAACGTATGCCTTCGGTGCAAATTCGGTGGCTGAAATGCCGTTTACTATGCCCTTCGAGTAAGCCCAGGCGATCGCGTTTCTGAACTCCTCAGGCTCGTCCTTAATGTCGGTAAACGGCGCTTCACCGGTTACCGCCGGACTGCCGCAATAACGATAAAGCACCGTGACAAACTGACCTCGCGTTACGAGATCGTCCGGTCCGAAGTTCCCGTTCGGGTAGCCGTTGAAAAGCTTCATTTCTGCCGCTTTTTCGACGTATTCCCTGCCCCAGTGATTTTCTACGTCGGAAAATACCGCCTTTTTCTGCTCTTCTTCGTCTAAATAATTACTATAACCGGTGGTGTTTGTGATTTCAGGGTCAGGCTTAGTGCCTTCCGGCGACTGAGTCGATTTTGAGATCGAATAAGCTAACGGTTTCTCGTCGCTGTCTGCAAAAGTGACGTTTGTGATGGCAAGCTCGACGCTTTCCAGATCGCGCTGAGCTACAAAGTAGAATCTTGCGATCCTGCCGTCTTCTCTCTGCGGTTCAACGGTCACACCACCGACTATAGCTCCGTCTGTGCCATTTGGATTTGTGACGTAGAGCAGATTCTCCATCAGCTCACCCGCAAGGATGGATGAACATAAAACGTCGTTTTTGTCATATTCGAGCGTAAAACCCAGTACACTGAAACCGGGATTGCCGCTCAGTTCAACGTCTACTGTAAATTTCTGATCCTTTTTTACAGGTTCATCCGGCTGTATGACGGTAAATTCAGTGCCATCTGCAAATGCAACCGCGCAATGCGCCACAAGCAAAGCAACGGCAAGTAAAATAGACATATACCTTTTTCCCATTTAATCGCTCCTTCATATTTAATTGTTTTAACTTGAACGGATTAAATTGTTGCCATCTATCATAGTTTTACCGAAGCAGTAAAACGTATTGCGATTCTATTATATCAATAAATCATATAAAGAGGTATATGTAATAATGCAATAGAAAATGTGACGATTCCGTTATCTGATCTGTTTCCTTAAAATCGTTTCCTGTTTTTTCATCATGTTATATCCTAATTACTCATAAAATCAGACTATTTCAAATATAATATATCATTTTACATCTGATATTGCAAGTAAAATAGCATCTATATTCCAACGTTTATTTGCTTGCATTAGGTAAAATACTATGCAAAAAGGGGGTAGATAAGATGTGGGAAGATGTACTTGCTTTAAGACTTGCTCAACTCAGAGTGTCAGATGGCGTATCTGCAAAAGAGATGAGCCTTGCAATTGGTCAGAATGCCGGTTATATCAATAATATTGAAAACAGGAAATCGCTTCCCTCAATGTCTTCGTTTTTGTTTTATGTGACTACCTCGGTATAACACCAGCTGTATTTTTTTGACACCGGAAGTCACAACCCGTCTCAGTTAAGGGATGTCATCAACAACCTTAAGCGTCTGTCTTGCGAACAATTGAATTGTATAGAAATAATCGTTCGTGACTTAACAAGTCAAAAATAACAGCATTTTTGGATGGCATCATTATTCGATATTGTGATAAAGGACAATATAAAACGACGCATTTTTTAATTTGTTGCCCTTGTGGCGTCTATTTTCAGCACAAACTACGAACTACCAAAGAAGCAATATCCAAAATAATCTGACAGGCAAAAAAGAAAAACCGAAATGCCGTATAAACACTGGCTTTTCAAGCTTTTGAACTCGTTTTATGTTAAACTCGGAATTTTCTGTCAACATAAAATGCATTATGTTGCACGAACAGATGCTTTTGATCTCACACTTGAGCTTATCAAAAAGAAAAAAGGGCTGAGAAGCCAGCGTGACCGTTTGATCGTGCCGGCTTCTCAGCCTCTCTGCATTGTGTTAAACGAAAATATTCTCTATGTTACTCAGGCAGACTAAAGATAGTCAATTAATAGCTTATTTTGAATAATAGTCGATAGTTCCGAGCTTTGTAGTTACCTTTATGGTATCGGCGTCTACGGTGTAATCGCCGGGCTTCAGCTCGAGAAGCTTTTTGTAGAAAGCGACCTTTTCCGGCGTGTACGCTCCCATATTGTCGGAGCAAAGGAACACGCCGCCGATAACTCTGTCAACGGTCGCAAGATTCTCCTTCTGTTTAGGCGTGAGCTTGATATTGTCGTCACGCAGGAAGAATACGTCAGGATCGGAAAGGAATGCTCTGCCGTTCAGCTGACGGCGGAAGAACGTAGTCTCCATGGCGTGCTTTGTGCTGACGCGCTCGCGGTGCATGGCGTGCATATAAAGCGCGTCGTCCCAGTCGAGGCTGACATCGCAGCTGACGCGGCAATACTCCACAAGCCCGAACGCCGGCATTACGGGAACTCCGCAGCCGAGGATCGGATGGTCGCCGCAAACCTCGCGCAGCAGCTTCATCGCGCGGATCATGCGCCCGGCGCGGCTCTCCCGTTCGTTTCCGAAGGGCGCGGCACCGTAGAGGAAGTCGAGCTTTACAAGGTCGAAGCCCCACTCGTCGAACACTTTTCGGAAGGTCTCGCGGATATAAGCTTCGACCTCGGGCTTATCGAAATCGAGGGAATAGAAGCCGCCCCAGTTACTTCCGCAGCTCCACGGCTCACCGTCAACGCGGATGAACCAATCCTGATGCTCCTTATAGATCTTAGACGCGGTATTCGCCACAAAAGGCGCGAGCCACAGACCAGCCTTGAAGCCCTTTTCATGTATGGAGTCCGCTACGGGCTTCAAGCCGTTCGGGAATTTTACGGGATCGGTCTCAAGCCAGTCACCGACGTTCGGCTCCCAGCCGTCGTCCACCTGAAAGAGATCGCCTTTGTCGAGCACCCTGGCGCAGCCGTCGAGGTCCTCGATGATACTCTGCTCGGATATGTCCTCATAGCGGTTATACCAGCTCGAATAGCCCTTGATCGGCTCGGCGGGAAGTCTTTTTATTCCCATAGCCTCAAACCAGCCGTCGAAAACCTCGTTTTCAGAGCCGGTCTTAACGTAGAGGTCAAATACGTGGAAATCGCCGCCGCAAGCCAAGCCCTCGCAGTCGCGGGTGACGGTGAACTCGCCCGTCCAGCCGTCGTGCGTAAAGAGCGTATAGCCCGGCTCCTCGTCGATGGAGCCGAAGAAGCGATAGCGGCTTCCGAGTCTGAAATAGCAGTAGCTCTCGCCCTGGAAGAATCCGGGTCTGTACGGGTAATCGACAAAATGATAGTCGCCGTAGCGATCGAATCGGTATCTGTCAACGAGCGCTTTCGGAAGTCTGTTGAGTCCGCGCGTTCTGCGGATTCTCGTCACCTCGCGGCAGTTAGTCCAGGTCTGATAGCCGTTAAAGAAGGCTTTTTCGTTTCGGGCGATCTGTACAGTCGCCTTGCCGACCGCGCTTTTAAGCTTTCCGTTCGGAAGGCCGATGATTATATGATTTGCGCCGTCCTTGAGGGAGGCTTTCTTTGTAAAAGAGACGCTTCCCTCGCCCGTTTCGACGACGACGGTATATTCAAGCTCGATCATGCGTTTCTTTCCTTGACAAGGCGCGCGTTCTTCTCGATCTCATTATCGTCAAGCTTGAACTTCTTTCCGAAGAAGAAGAAAACGATTATGAGAAGAATAACGGGGCCGACGGTCATGAGAAGCCTGAGTCCGGTAAGAGTAGACGCGGACTGAACGGCTACGGCGGCTTCATCGTCGGCGTTGCCTACAAGACCGATAGCGTCAAGTCCGATACCGGTGATGAATACCGAAAGACCGGAGGCAAGCTTAACGACGAAGGTCTGCATCGAGAAGATAACGCTCTCCTCGCGGTGACCAGTCTTGAGCTCGCCGTAATCAACAGTGCTTGAAAGGAACACGGTCGTAAGAACGGAGAGCATACCGTTTGCGGCAAAGACGAGGATACCGGGAATGGTGATGAGAATGAGATTTCCGCTGAAGCCGAAGAGGCAGAACGCGAGGATAAGGATATATCCGAGTATGCTCATGCCGACGGAAACCTTGAAAATGCTGATGTTGGAGAGCTTTTTGCGCAGGATCGGATAGAGGATCATCATACCGAGGATCTGGAATCCGCCGCCGACGGTGGAGAACAGAGTGTAGTTGCCTCTCCAGCCCTCGCCGCCCATATCGTACTTGAAGAAGTAGATTATAAGATTGGAGGTAAGATAGAGCGCGGAGTTTATGAGAACGATGGATAGCACAACGATAAGCGCCTGATCATTTTCAAAGAGAGACTTGAACATCTCTCCGACGGTTGCGGTTTTCTGCTCTGCGACCTTGTGCTCCTTTATGGCAAAGCAGCAGATGATCTCGGTTACGATAAAGATAACAGAAACGCCGAGCGCGAAATACTTAAGACCTACAACATCGTTGCCTCCGCCGAGGATACCGACGAGAAGCATGGTGAGCATGGCGATAAGTGCCGAGCCGACGCCGGCGCAGGTACGGCCGATAACGGAGAGGTTCTCGGTCTCAGCCGGAGTGTTGGTGACCGCGGGGATCATGGACCAGTAAGGAATGTCCATCATTGTGTATGTAACGCCCCAGAGTATGTAAACGACGGAGAAATAGACCATAAGTCCGGCGTTATCAAGGCTTGCCGGCGCGGCAAAGAGCGCGTAGAGAACAAAAGCGTTCAGAACGGTGCCGGTGAACAGCCACGGACGGAAGCGGCCCCACTTTGTGTTGGTTTTCTGGACGATGATGCCCATGAACGGATCGTTGAACGCGTCGAAAACGCGGGCAATCATAAGAATAAGACCAACGAAAGTCGCGCTGAGGTGAAGAAGATCCTGATAGTAATAGAGAATGTAGCTTGAGGAAAGCGCGTAGACCATATCCTTGCCGACGGCGCCGATACCGAACGCCACCTTCTGCCATACGGTCATTTTCTGGTCTGCAAGTGTCTTATCCATTTTAGAAGCTCCTCCTGTTAATTATTGCGCGATGGTAAAATCTATGGAAACGGGCGCGATGCCTGCCGCCTTAACGACAGCCCTTCCTGTACCCGCTTTGCCAACTGTTCTGACGTAAGCTCCGCACATTCCGCCCTCTGCCGTGACAGCAGCGGGGCCGACAAGCTCGATATCGCCCTCGGTCTCAATTGAAACCGGAAGCTGAGCGTAAGACGCGATATTGCCGTTTTCATCGAGTATTCTTATACGAAGCGAGGACATATCGTATTTTTCGCCCTCGGAAAGTGCGGTTTTTGTGCTTTTTACCTCAAGATGCAGCTTGTTTCCCGGGGTTTTCGTTACGCTCTTGACTACCTCTCCACCCTGTATCGCGTCAAAGCGCCAGCGCGTCGCCTCGCCGCCCCAGTTTCCGATGTACTTTCCGTAGAGCGCGACTCCGTCCTCGTATTTCATACCGTAGCGGAGCTTGCACCAAGCGAGCTTCGCCTTGTACTGTAACGGAAGATTGCTCATACCGTAATTCCACGCGGCAACGAGGCACTCGCGGATAAGCGACTCCTTCTTGCCCTCGAAGCCCTCCTGAGTGTGCAGAAGCTCACCGATTATATCGTCTATGAGTATCGGACCGTGCTTCAGTCCCGTCCAGTCCTTCGCCCTGAAGCTTGTGACGAAATTATCGTTTTTGTAGAGCTTTATCTCGTCGGCATTTGTAAAAGCCCATACCTTTCCGAGATTTGCGCCTGCGTAGTCACCCATATCGAAGCTCGAGCCTATCTCAAGCACAGGCTCCTTATCGCCCTGGCTCGCGTAGGTCGCGGCGGCGAGCTTGGGATTGCGGAAAGCGTCAAGAACGCCGTGGTAGCAGATCCTGTCGCCGGAGCCGAAATCCTTATGAGTGTTGTAGTCGAACATACACCAACCGAAGCAGCCCGCGTGCTCGTTATCGGCAAGGGCGGCATTCAGAACTCTCGCGTGGCGCAGCGCGTGCTCCTGACGCTTTTCCCATGGGTCATAGGACTTTGTCGGGAACATATGACCGGAATGCTCGGAGATAAGGAAGCCCTTCGACATATCGGTCGTTACCTTATCCTTGGGACGGCAGCCGTCGTTCGTTCCCATGTGGCTGAAATCGTTGAACGCGTAAACGTCCTCGAGAAGGCTCGATTTTTCGATGAATCTGACTCCGCTCGTCGGTCTTGACGGGTCGAGCTCATGCGCGATCGCGTTCGTGCGCTTGTAGAATTCATCGTTATCGACGGATTCGTTGATCCTCACGCCCCAGAGCACGATCGATGGATGATTGCGGTACTGCAATATCATCTCTTTTACGTTCTCGCAAGCCTGATCCTGCCACTTTTTATCACCGATGTGCTGCCAGCCGGGGATCTCGGTGAATACGCAAAGGCCGAGCTTGTCGCACTCATCTATGAAATACTGACTCTGCGGATAGTGGCTCGTGCGAACCGCGGTGACCTGCAATTCATTCTTAAGGATCCTCGCGTCCTCGCGCTGAAGGCTCTCCGGCGCGGCATAGCCCATATAAGGCCAGCTCTGGTGGCGGTTAAGTCCGCGCAGGAAGCTCTTTTTGCCGTTGAGATAGAAGCCGTCGGCCTTGAACTCTACCGTTCTCACGCCGAACGTAGTCTTAAGCTCGTCGATCACGCCGCCGCTTTTAGCCTTAATGACGCAGGTATATAGATTCGGGTCGTCATTATCCCAGACCTTCGCATTCATCAGAGAAAGCTCCGCTTCGCCGGAGGTAATATCCGCCATTCCGCAGACCTCTCCGCTCGGGTCAAGGAGCCTCACCTCGGCCGATTCCGGCTTTCCTGAGAAGGTTGCCTTGATGTTCACCTTATCGAGCGAGGGCGTGGTTACGAAAATATCCTCAATGTAGGTCTTGGGTCTGACGTCAAGCCAAGCCTCTCTGTAAAGTCCGCCGAAGGTCAGATAGTCGATCACGAAGCCAAACGGCGGTATCGATCCGTTCTCGGTGCAGTCGAGCTTGACTGCTACCGTATTCTCGCCGGTATGTACAAGCTCGGTTATATCAACTCTGAACGCGGTGTAGCCCGTTCTGTGCTCGCCTGCAAGAATGCCGTTTACAAATACCGTTGCGATGTGTCCCGCGCCGTCAAATTGCAGAAAAAGCTTCTTTCCGACCATATCGGGAGTGATCTCAAGAGCTCTGCGGTATCCGCAGATCATCTCGTAATCGGAGTTCAGCGCATAGTGAAGCGGCATCTCGCGCACATTGTGCGGCAGTCTTACCGCAGCTCCGCGCTTTTTACCGCTCAAAAAATCGTCATCCCAGGATTCGGTAAATTCCCAGGAATTGCAAAGGCTTATCATCATAGCCTCTCCTTCCAAACATACTGTGTATATTTTACACTTTTTATAGAAAAATGCAATATTAAATTCATTATTTTGACATAAGCACAGAAGCGACAATCCTTTTGCTTGACAAATATTCTCTGTTATTCTAAAATATACAAGATATTTTTCAGGAAGGATTGATACTATGGCCAAGGATAAAAAAGTCACCGAAATAACCGATATGGACGTTGACTTTGCCCAATGGTATACCGATATCTGCCGCAAGGCTGAGCTCGTTGAGTACGCAAGCGTAAAGGGCTTCACCATACTCCGCCCCTATGGCTACGCGATCTGGGAGAACATCCAGTCCATCATGGACAAGGAGTTCAAAAAGACCGGACATCAGAACGTCGCTATGCCCGTTCTTATTCCCGAGAGCCTGCTCAAAAAAGAGGGCGAGCTCGTTAACGGCTTTGCGCCCGAGGTCGCGTGGGTGACCGAGGGTGGCTCGGAGAAGCTTGAGGAGCGCCTTGCGTTCCGTCCGACGAGCGAGACTATGTTCTGCGACCACTGGCACAATGTGCTTCAGACTTATCGTCAGCTCCCGATGCTCTACAATCAGTGGTGCTCCGTTATCCGCTGGGAAAAAACCACGCGCCCCTTCCTCCGCTCCAGAGAGTTCTGGTGGCAGGAGGGTCACACCATTCACGAGACCGCCGAGGAGGCCGAGGCCGAGACTCAGCAGCAGCTCAACTGCTACGCCGATTTCTGCAAGAACGCTCTTGCGATGCCCGTTGTAAAGGGCCGTAAGACCGATAAGGAAAAATTTGCCGGCGCAGAGGCGACCTACACCATCGAGGCGATGATGAAGGATCACAAGGCGCTTCAGAGCGCGACGAGCCACTATTTCGGAGACAAGTTCTCCAGAGCTTACGACGTGACCTATACCGGCCGCGACAATAAGCTTCAGTATCCGTTCCAGACCTCCTGGGGCAGCACGACCCGTCTCATCGGAGCGGTCATCATGACTCACGGCGACAACAACGGACTTGTTCTCCCCCCTGCTATCGCGCCTATCCAGGTAGTCGTTCTTCCGATCGCTCAGCACAAGGAGGGCGTTCTCGATAAGGCTGCCGAGGTCGTAGCAAGACTTGAGAAGTCCGGCATCCGCGTAAAGGGCGATTTCAGCGAGCAGAGCGCCGGCTGGAAGTTTGCCGAGTGGGAAATGAAGGGCGTTCCCCTTCGACTCGAGCTCGGTCCCCGCGATATCGAGGCCGGTCAGTGCGTAGTCGCAAGGCGCGACAATGGCGAGAAGGTCACAGTAGCGCTCGACGAGCTTGAAAATAAGATCCCTGAGCTTCTTTCTGCCGTTCACGACGGGCTTTATGAAAAGGCGCTCGATAACCTCAATAAGCACACCTACGCTGCAGCGACCGTAGAAGAGGTCAAGGACGTATTCGAGACCAAGGGCGGCGGCTTCGTCAAAACAATGTGGTGCGGCGAAGAGGAGTGCGAGGTCAGGATGAAGGAGCTTGCGGGCGTTTCCAGCCGCTGCATGCCCTTTAAGCAGGAGCATCTTGCCGACACATGCCCCGTATGCGGCAAAGCCGCTAAGACTATGGTCGTCTGGGGCATTGCGTACTGATGAACATCTGCGTTTATCTCTCCGCGCAGGAGGGTCGTGATCCCGAGTACCGCGCGTTCGTCACTGAGCTCGGTCATCTTATCGGCAACGGCGGTCATACGCTCGTTTACGGCGGCTCAAAGTCCGGTATGATGGGCGCAGTCGCTGACGCCGTGCTTGAGACCGGCGGCAAGGTTATCGGAGTTGAGCCGAGATTTTTCATTGAGGCTGAGTTTCAGCACGATGGTATCACCGAGCTTCTCGTTACCGAAACGATGAATGAGCGCAAGGAAAAGCTCGTTGAGCTGAGCGACGTATTCATCGCCCTGCCCGGAAGCACCGGCTCTCTCGAGGAGATTGCCGACACCGCTTCCATGATAAAGATGGGCTTTATTGACAAAAAGCTCATAATCGCAGATTACAAGGGCTTCTATTCCCCTCTCAAAAAGCTCTTTGAGAATATGATCGAGGGCGATTTTGTAAAGCGCGAGGAGCTCTCCGGCATAAAATTTGCAGACTCCCTTGATGAAATAAAAGTAATGCTTGACAACTAAGGCCAAATAATGGTATTATAACATCTGCCTGTTGAGGGCAGATATGCGCGAGTGGTGGAATTGGTAGACTCGCCAGATTCAGGTTCTGGTGTCCATTCCGGACGTGCGGGTTCAAGTCCCGCCTCGCGCACCATAAAAGCTCCGGTTTCTGCCACGATTCCGGGGCTTTTTCTTGTTTTTCGGAACAGTAATCGTTAAAACTAAATCAAAAAAATGAGCATTTGATAACAAAAATGATAACAAGCTCAAATTACGAGCAAATTGCCCAATGTGACAGAAGTCTCTTTCTTGGACGCATTATCTATATGGGTATAGATATCGAGCGTCGTATCGCAGCTTCCGGTATTCAGATCAGTATCTGTATCTATCGGCACTGCGGCGACATTCCCCTCATCAAGCAGCGATAAAAATAAATCCTGCTTGAAAGCGAAACCGCTCGTAAATCGGAATCTGTCCGGTCTGTATGAGTAGCTGGCGCCTAAATCCCGAATTCTCGGGGTGGGGTCTTGTTCGCCGTTAAAAAAAACGTTCCAGGCGTGTTTAAACCTGGAACCCATCGATTTCTCCATTTTGAATTTTCTCCTTATAGAGCAAAAAGAAAAACCGCCGAAGCGGTTCAATGCGTCGACAAAGTTGTTACGGCTCGGCGAGATTGACCCCGTAGGGCTCAGCGAGAATCGCCACACCGAGCTCAAATAAGGAAAAAGCCATTTTCAAATGCGTAATAATCCGTTACACTGGTGTTGGGCAACAACTCAGCGGAAGGAGGATTATG
>JAFPWN010000008.1 GCA_017412765.1 Oscillospiraceae bacterium
AACGCGAAGTCCATTATCTCAGCGCTTCGTCAGACCGGTAATATGCTCCGCGTTTTTGATACGGAGATACCCTTCTCTGTGAGAGCGGCTGAGACGAGCCTCGAAGGAAAGAGCATATTCGAGCATGACGGTCGCGGAAAGGTTGCGGCAGCCTATGAAAACCTTGTAAAGGAGGTGCTTTCCGATGGCGAAAGAGTTAGACCTCGGCCTGAAGAGCGCTTACGATGAGCTTTTTATGGACGGCAAGTCGCGCGAAGAGAGAAAGCTCCCAAAAATCTATAACATCCCCATTAGCGAGATAGACGATTTCCCCGACCACCCTTATCAGGTGAGACTGGATGAGGATATGGACAGGCTTGTGGAGAGCATAAAGCTGAACGGCGTAATTACTCCGGTCACGCTTCGTAAAAAGGATGACGGGCGATATGAAATGGTATCCGGGCATCGCCGCAAGAAAGCTTGTGAGATTGCCGGGTTGGAGACTGTCAAGGCGGAAGTGAAGGAGCTTACAAAGGACGAGGCTATTGTACTTATGGTGGAATCAAATTATCAGAGGTCGGAGATACTTCCAAGCGAGAAAGCTAAGGCGTACAAAATGAGACTTGATGCGATGAATCGGCAAGGGAAACGGACAGATTTAACTTCGACACCAGTGGTGTCAAAGTTGCGTTCAAATGAGGAATTCGGAAATCAAATCGGCGAAAGTAGAGAACAAATTCGCCGCTATATCCGTCTTACAAATCTCCGTCCGGGGCTTCTCAATCTTGTGGACGATGGTAAAATCGCGCTCCGTCCCGCAGTTGAGCTGAGTTACCTTTCTGAAAAAGAACAGGATGCTTTGCTCGAAACAATCTCCTACGAGGACGCAACGCCGTCGCATGTGCAGGCGATCAAGATGCGCAATATGTCAGAACGCGGGCAGCTCAATGAGGATGCTATCCTCAATATCATGTGCGAGGCAAAACCGAACCAAAAGGAGAAGTTCTCAATCAGGGCAGACAAGCTGCGGCCTTATCTGCCGGAAAATATCACGCCGCGACAGACCGAAGAATATGTCCTCAAGGCGCTGGATTACTACAAACAGTACCGAGAGCGACAGCGAGACAGGGCGGACGCCCGATGAAAGAAGGGAAGAATAATTGAAACTACTCAAAAGCAAAGCGTTTCTCGGCGCTGTGTGCATCGTGCTGGCGGCGGTTATTGCCTTCGGTGTTTTGCCGTGGGTGTACCGCTCTCAGGCTGAGACAGTGAGCGTTGTGCGAGTCGCGCAGGATATACCCACCGGCACAGTTATAACGCGAGCAATGCTCACCACCGCCGAAACGAACGGAAACAGCCTTTCTAAGAAGGTAGTCCTTACCGCCGATGAAGCGGTCGGCAAGGTCGCAAGCCAGCAGCTCTATGCAGGAGAGTTCCTTTGGAGCGACAGAATAATGACGGAGGAAGCGTACAGCGAGCTTGAGGAAGCAAAGACAAAGGGCATAAGCTCCGGCAGATGCCTTGTAACTATCGCATTCCCCACAGCCTCAGCCGGTATCGCAAGCGTTCTCCGCGCCGGTAACATCGTCGACGTCTATGAGATAGGCGAGGACGAGGAGAAGGTCACTGTTGTCACGAAGGCGCTGCCCTCAATGTATGTGTACGACGTTCTCAATAAGAAGCTCGAAAGCCTCAATAAGCTCGATGAGCTGAAGGAGAACGCCACACTCGAAGAGGACACGGATTATGATTTTGAGCCTGCATACGTCGTGTTCCGCTGTTCTGAAGAGGAAGCCGGAACGCTCATTCGCCTTGAAAAAGACAAGGCACTGCATCTGACTCTAACGAAAGCGGAGGGATAACAAATGATAGTTTCTATCTGGGGACCGCCCCGAAGCGGCAAAACCACACTCGCTATTGAGCTTGCATACGCAATTTCCGCAAAGGGCAAGTCTGTACTCCTCATATCCCCGGAGCAGTACAGCGAAATGTCCGCAAGGCTCAACATTAAGATCGAGACAGCGAAAAGCCTTTGTGCCATAAAGGAAGCGAAGCAGTCGATTAAGCAGCTTGTTCATCCCCTGAGCGAGCTGCTTTTTGTTTTGGCTGTGCCCTACGACTTCGACGCCTTTACTGACCTATTGAAGTCTATTGAAGCAAGAAGGCTTCTGACGGAAGCAAACACAGTCTTCGACGTTGTTATCGTGGACTGCCTGTCCCACTGCGAAAACGCGATTGCGGCGTGGGCAAAGCACCTCGCTGAGAAGGTAATTATGCTATCAGGCGACAGTACTGCTTCGGCACTCTGGCGAAGCGCATATAAGAGGGGGATCGCTGCACTTTCGCATAAGCTCCTGGAGGTATGCGTTGAGGTAACAAAGGACTTCGACTACAGAACGCTGTACGCTCTTTATGTAACAGCGCCTGCCATTACTGTTCCGCACACCGGGAAAGACAAGAAGCGCTACAACGAAAGCCTCGACAAGATTTGCACCGCGCTGGAGGTAACGAAATGAGCATTTCCTGTTACGAATACCTCTCTATCCTCGAGGTGGGCGACAAGGAGGAAGCGCCGAAGGACGTAACTCAGAACGAGTATATGGAAGTCCTTGAAAACGTCAGAAGCGAGATAGCCAAAAACCACGCTGAGGAGCTTGCGAAAACTCTGAACGACGCCTCGTCAGCAAAAACTCTCAAGAGCCTCATAATGCGCTACGCCGCAGAGTATATGTCAGGCAAGGACTATGACCGCGACGAGCTTGTGGAAAAGATATACCAGGATATGGCGGGTCTCGGCATTCTCACTCAGTACCTTTATGACCCCGTTGTCGAGGAGATAAACATCAACAGCTACGATATGATCGAGGTCATATACCCCAACCGCACAGACTTCATCACCGGCAAGGACGCTTTCCCCACACCCGAAGCGGCGCTGGATATTGTTAAGCGTATGGTGCGTATGGGCGGAAAGATCATAGACGCTCAGACGCCGCAGGTGGACAGCTTCATAGGTGACGGCACTCGTATCAATGCAACGATCCCGCCAATCGTGCCGGAGGACAGAGGCGTTGTTGCCTCCATTCGAAAGCAGAACCGAAACCGCATAACGAGAGAGATGCTCGAGAATGCCGGTACAGCATCGGCGGACGAGCTGGACTTCTTAACATATTGCCTCTGCAACCACGTCTCGGTCGGTCTTGCGGGAGGCACCGGAAGCGGAAAGACCACGGTAGAATCGTTCCTTCTGAACGAATATATCCTCCGCAATGAGGACTATAACAACCGTGTATATACCATCGAGGATACGCAGGAGCTGAACCTCCTCAAATATGACGATATACACGATCGTCCTGCGAGGGTTGTGACGATGCTGACTCAGGAAACGCCGGTCAAGATAACGATGATGGACTTAACAAAGGGCGCTCTCAGATACCATCCGGCTCTCATCGTACCTGCCGAGGTTCGTGACGGAACTGTGCTGCAGGCGGTAGCCGCAGGGCAGTCCGGTCATACGATCCTGACCTCCTTCCACGCTGACGGAGCTAAGGACGGCTACCGCAGACTCGTATCCCTTTGCCACATGGCGGATACAACGCTCACTGATGAAATGCTGATGGAGGAGTGCGTAGGTTCCTGGCCCATACTGGTTTTCGCAAAACAGCTCAAGGATAAGACGAGAAAGATAATGGAGATCTTCGAGGCGACAGGGCAGAAGGACGGTCACGTCATCGGAACAATGCTCTATCGCTACAAAATCTCCGAAACAGAGCGCGACGAAAAGGGCAGGATTGTTAAGATACACGGCAGTCACGAGAGAGTGGGGTGCATATCTCCGAGGCTGTACTCCCGACTCAGAGACAATGGAGTGCCGGAGAAGGAGCTGAAGCGCCTTTTCCCGGAAGCGAAGCCGGAGGAGGATAACAATTGAATACCCCAAGTTTGTATTTCGTAGTGTTCATTCTTATGAGCTCGGCGATTTTCCTTTTCCTGCGGCTCGACCTTGTATTTAGAGAACTGAGCCTGCAGAGAGAGAAAGCAAAAAGCTTCAAGCCGCCCGGAAAGATAGGAAGCGCAATCGACAAGGCAATACGAAAGAGCAAGGCGCTCGTCGTAGAGAGCGGAATGCCGAAGGGCATATACATCGCAATGACGATAGCCGGAGCAGCCGCAGGCTTCAC
>JAFPWN010000056.1 GCA_017412765.1 Oscillospiraceae bacterium
GCCTGTGTATTTCTTGTTCGGTATTCCTTTCAGCATATAACAACACCCCACTTGTTAGTAGTATACCATACTTGTCTAACAAATGGGGTGCTGTTCAGTTCAGCCCTGAGCCGGATTTTTGACTGATAACTAAAAGGACATGCGATGGATAAAGGAGGCGGGGATCTGTGAAGGGGCCGGCCGAGAGGCCCCTTCACGTCGCATCACCCGCCCGCAGGCGTCATATTTTGCACTCGCAGAGCGCAAAATATATTCGATGCGGAGACCTTGTCTACGCATTGAAATCCGGCTCAGGTTCAGCCCTGAGCCGGATTTACGTGTACGAAAACGTGCTTTACCTGGGGAAAAGCGCTTTCGACCTTGTCGTGCGCCGCCTCTGCGATCGCGTGAGCCTCTCTGAGCGGCATTTCGCCGTCAACGGCGATCTCGAGCTCAACGTAGATGCGTGAGCCGAACTCGCGCGTCAGGAGAAGGTCGATGTGTTTCACTCCCTCGACCGCGGACACCGCCTCGATTATCGCCGCCTCTGTCTTTTCGTCGGCGGAGGTGTCGATGGTTTTCTCCGAAGCGTCGCGGAATATATCGACAGCCGCCTTCAAAACAAAAACGGAGATGACGATGCTCGCCGCGGGGTCGAGATACCGGAAGCCCAGCATCGCGCCGCCTATTCCGACGAGCGCGCCGACGGAGCTTAATGCGTCTGAGCGGTGGTGCCATGCGTCAGCCATGAGCGCGTCGGAGTCGATCGCCTTCGCGGCGCGGGCGGTGTAGCGGTACATTACTTCCTTGACTATGATGGAAACCACCGCCGCCGCGAGCGCGAGCGGACCGGGAACGCTCAGCTCCTCGCGCGATACTATCTTCCGAAGCCCCTCCACGCCGATGAGAAGTCCGGTGCTGAAGAGGATCACCGCGAGAACGATGGCGGCGACTGATTCGTAGCGCTCGTGACCGAAGGGGTGCTCACGGTCAGCCTCCTTCGAGGCAAGGCGCACGCCAATCAGCACGATAACGGTGCTCAGCACGTCCGACGCCGAATGCACCGCGTCGGAGATCATCGCTCCGGAGCGGGAGAAAATACCGGCGAGGAGCTTAACGAGCGTCAGAACGGTGTTTGCGATTATTGTAGTGCGCCCGACAGAGCGGGCGACCTTTGCTCTTTCATCCATAAATATGCCTCCAATGATACAAATATATGGATTTCCCTGTCATTATAGCACCGAAAGAGAAAACTTCAAGTTCTTGACAGTGCTTTTTCGTGATGATATATTTTATACAGGAGGCGACAGTGATGATAAGGATCGCGCTTGTTGAGGACGACGCCGTCTACCGCAGGGAGCTGAAAGCTCTGCTGGAGCGATTCGGCGCCGAGAGCGGAGAAAAGCTCGACATAAGGACATTTACCGACGGCGACGAGATCGCGGTCGGCTATAAGGCTGACTATGATATAATCCTTATGGATATCCAGATGCGCTTCATGAACGGCATGGACGCGGCAAAGGAGATAAGGGAGAAGGACGGCGAGGTCATCATCATCTTCGTCACGAACACCGCGCAGTACGCCATATCCGGCTACGAGGTAAACGCACTTGACTATATCCTGAAGCCCGTCAGCTACTACGCTTTTTCAAAGACCCTCGAGCGCGCGATAAACAATATGCGCCGCAGGGAGAAGAGATACGTTTTCGTCGCGAATCAGCACGGTATAAAGAAGGTCGAGGAGAGCAGGATACTCTACGTCGAGGTGGAGGGACACAGCCTCGTCTACCATACGCTGGACGGCGATTTCGGCGCCACCGGCACGATGAAGGAGGTGGAGGAGAAGGTCTCGCAGGAGAGCTTCTTCCGCTGCAACAAGTGCTTTCTTGTAAACCTCGAGAACGTCGACGCCGTGGAGGGCGACGACGCGATCGTCGGAGGGGAGCGGGTAGCCGTCAGCCGAAATAAGAAAAAGGCGTTTATGGAGGCGCTGAGCCTCTACGTTATGGGTAAAAGCTGATGAATGTTGTCCGCAACGTGCCTGGGTTATGGACGAGCGTGTTCCACTGGCTCGGGTATATGCTGTTTATTTCGATACTGCCGAAGAGGCTGAAGGCGTGGCAGACGTGGCTTGTTTCGGCGGCGTTTCTGGCTATCCAGACGGCGCTCTATATCGCCTTCGTCGCAGACAGATCCGGAGTATATTTCAACGTCACGAACACGCTCTTCGCGCTGACTACGCTTATTCCGTTCGTTCTCTTCTGCGAGATCGGTATTGCCGACGCGGTCTATTACTGCGCGAGGGCGTTCATTCTCGCGGCGTTCGGCGTTTCGATAGCGTGGCAGTTTTACGCGCTCTACGTATCGCCGGTCGCCCTTATGAGCGGCTTTGCGGGCGAATGCGCGTTTATGATAGTTACCGCCGCAGTCGTTTTCCTCGCGGCATACCTTGCCGAGCGCGGACACGCCCGCGAGGACGCGGAGATGAGCATAAAGCCGGCGACGGCGATAACTACCGTGCTGCTCGCGGTCTCGGTCTACGTTCTCTCAAGCCTCAGCTATATGAGCTCCGACGCGCCCTTTACGTCAAACCGCGACGCGGAGATCTTTGCCCTGCGAAGCCTCGTTTACTTCGGCGGAACGGCGATGCTGTTTGCGCTGCACTTTCAGCTCTGCGACGACTATTCCCGCCGGGAGCGCAACGCACTGCAGAACGTGCTCAACACGCAGTACGCGAATTTCCGCGCAAATCAGGAGTCCATCAACATCGTAAATCAGAAGTACCACGACTTAAAGCATCAGATAGCGCTCCTGCGGAGCAGCATCGGAGACGATAAAAAGCTCGAGTACCTCGACGAGGTGGAGCGCGAGATCGGCGCTTTCGAGGCGCAGAACAAGACCGGAAACGAGATCCTCGACACGATTCTGACCGGCAAGAGCCTCTACTGCCACGAGCACGGCATAACGCTCACCTGCGTAGCGGACGGAAAGCTCCTCGATTTTCTCAGCGTTATGGACATGAGCGCGATCTTCGGAAACGCCCTCGACAATGCGATCGAGAGCGTCGAGAAGCTCCCGGACCCGGCGCAGAGGCTCATACACGTCACCCTCTCGAGGCAGAAGGGCTTTGCGAGCATCATAGTCCGCAACCGCTACGGCGAGGAGCCGCATTTTTCGGGCGCTCTGCCCGTGACCTCAAAGGGCGACAGAGAAAACCACGGCTACGGCCTGCGGAGCATCGTGGCGACGGCTGAAAAGCACGGCGGCACTGCCACCGTCGGGGTCAAGGACGGCTGGTTTAGCCTGAACGTGCTTCTGCCTATAAAATAAAATGTTGAAACAGTCCCTTGCTTTTGTTATAATAGACAAAAGCGAGGGATATTTTTTTACTCATTTGCACATATCTCACAACGGATAATGCTTGAAAATCAACATTTTATGAATAAGTCAACACAAATATTTATTTGTTTGATAATATATCACCAAGATAATCATAGGAGGAGAAGGGTATGCTTAGAGTCAAAAGATTTGCTGTCGAAAACCTTGAAAAAGGCTGCGTGACCGATGAGGCGAGACCGAGATTCGCGTTCTCGCTCGAGTCCGACAGAGAAAACGTCAAAGTGGCGAGTGCGGAGATAACGCTCGGCGGATGGAAGAAAGCCGGCGCGTCCGAGGCGGTCACGGTCTACGACGGCCCTGCGCTGAAGCCCTTTACCTCCTACACGGCAGTGCTTGCGGTCGAGGACGATGCCGGGGAGAGAGCGGAGAAGAGCGTTTCCTTCGAGACCGGCAGAATGGGGACTGCATGGAGCGCAAAATGGATCTCCGACGCGGCGTACTCCTTCACAGAGAAGGGGGTCAGCCCCGTTCCGATGGTGTTCCGCCGCGCGATAAGCACCGCGAAAAAGATAAAGAGAGCGCTCGTCAACTCCACCGCGCTCGGCATTTACGAGCTGTATATAAACGGCAAGCGCGTCGGCGACCGCTACTTCGCCCCGGGCTTCACCTCGTATAAGACGAGCCTCATGTACCAGACCTACGACGTAACCGATATGCTCACCGGCTCCGATACGCTCGACGCGATAGTCTGCGGCGGCTGGGCGGTCGGCTCCTTCGTATTCACCCGCGCAAACCGCCTCATGGGAGACAGGCAGGCTTTTCTTATGGAGCTTCGCCTCGAGTATGAGGACGGCACGAGCGAGATAATCGGCACCGACGAAACGTGGAGGGTCACCGAGGACGGACCTGTCCGCATGGCTGACATATATGACGGCGAGACGTTTGACGCTACGATCGACCTCGACAAGGCGGCATGGAGAAGCGCCGCTCCCGAAGCTCTCAAAATACACCCCGCGATCATCGCGGACTACGGCGCCCCGGTTAAGAGCCACGAGGAGTTCAGACCCATCTCCGCGAAGAGAGTCGGCAGCGCGACTATCTACGACTTCGGTCAGAATCTCGCCGGCGTTGTAAAGCTCAGAATAAAAGGCAAAAAGGGCGAGACGGTCGTAGTCAAGCACGCAGAGATACTCAATAAGGACGGCTCGCTGAACCTCTCCTTCCTGCGCTCGGCAAAGGCTGCCGCGACCTATACCTGCGTTGACGGCGAGCAGGAGTATTCACCGAGATTTTCCTATATGGGCTTCCGCTACGCTTCCGTAGAGGGCATTGACCCCGAGAGAGTTGAGATCAGCGCCGTCGCGCTCTACTCCGATATGCCTCAGATCGGCTCCTTCGAGTGCAGCGACAAGCTCCTCACAAGGCTTCAGAAGAATATCGAGTGGGGCTCGAAATCGAACCTCGTCGATATCCCGACCGACTGCCCGCAGCGCGATGAGCGCATGGGCTGGACCGGCGATATATGCGTATTCGGCCCGACGGCGGCGTTCAACTTCGACACCTCGCGCTTCCTCGACAAGTGGCTGAGGGACGTGAAAGCAGAGCAGTTCCCGGGCGGCGGCGTACCGAATACGGTTCCGCGCCAGGGCTACGGCTTCCCGACTACGATGCCGGATATGGCGGTAGACTGGTGGGACGACGCGATAATCATGGTGCCGTGGGCTGAATACGAGGCGAGAGGCGACAAGAGCGTTCTCGAAAACCTCTATCCCGGCATGAAGAAGTACATAAAGGCACAGCTCTTCTGGGCGGGACTCGCCTCGTTCGGCAAGAACAGATATATTTGGAACACCCCGGGCATTTTCCACTTCGGCGACTGGGTCGCGCCCGACGTTCCCAAAATGGAGCAGTGGCAGGCGAGAGCAAAGTGGACCGGCACAGCGAGCATCAAGAGCTGCGCCTCCAAGGTCGCGGAGATAGCTCATATTCTCGGCAAGAGCGAGGATGAGAAGTATTACTCAGACCTCGCAGCCAAGGTCTCCGACGCCTACTGCAGCGTCCTTACGGACGGCAACGGCAAGCTTCTCGAGGAGTTCCAGACCGCCTACGTCCTTCCGCTCTGGCTCGATATGTTCCCGAATGCGGAGACGAAGAAAAAGGCTGTCAAAAACCTTGTAAAGCTCGTGGAGAAGAACGATTACTGCATCGGCACCGGCTTCCCCGGCACGCCGTATATTCTCTTCGCCCTTGCCGACAACGGCGAGGAGGAGACGGCGTTCAGAATGCTTATGAACACCAAATGCCCGTCGTGGCTCTATGAGGTCAGAGTTGGCGCGACCACGATATGGGAGCGCTGGGACGGCCTCGACGAGGACGGCTTCTGCCCCATCGGCGACGACGGCACCGGCGGAATGATAAGCTACAACCACTACGCCTCTGGCGCGGTCGGCGCGTTCCTTTACAGACGCGTCGCCGGACTTGAGCCGATCGAAGCGGGCTACAGGAAATTCCGCGTAAAGCCCCTCGTCGGCGGCGGACTTACGAGCGCGAAGGCTTCCGTAGAAACGCCGTACGGCACCGCGGCAAGCGAGTGGAAGGCTGAGAACGGCAAATTCACGCTCACGGTGACGGTCCCGGTCGATACCGCCTGCGAGGTCGTGCTTCCGAACGGCGAAGCAAAGACAGTCGGCAGCGGCAAATATACCTTTAGTTGTTAAAAACCCTGAAAAGGGAAAAAATAGAGGAGGAAGAATATGAAAAACGGCACAAACGGTCGAGCCAAGCAGCTTCTGTGGCGCGGTTTGACCACCCTGACCGCCGGACTTACGGTGCTTGCCCTTACCGGCTCCGTCATCGTAAACGGCTTCCGCACAGACATTGATAAGTTCCTCGGCACGTCAAGCACCCGTATCGTCAGCGAGGAGGCAGACCCCTCCACCGCTTACGGCTACAAGTCTGACTATGCCACCACCGCAGAGCTCGTTCAGGCGATCGCCGACGTCGGCGAGAGGATGAACGAGGAGGGCAGCGTTCTTCTCAAGAACAACGGCGCGCTTCCGCTCTCAGCGTCCGAGAAGAGCAAGGTATCCCTCTTGGGCTTCTCAAGCTACCACCCCGTAATGGGCGGCATCATGGGCTCCAGCCTCACCGAGAATGTCGGCACCGACGCTGATACCGTCGATTTCGTCGCCGCGCTCAAGGCGAAGGGCTACACCTACAATCCGACGCTCGAAACTATCTACGAGACTCTCCGTCCCACCTATGAGACCGAGGTCGCAAGCTGGTTCGGCTCGAGCTTCTATCCGAACATCACCGCCCCCGCAAACTCCGCCGGCAGCTTCTTCACCTCGAAGGAGCCCTCGCCTGCCGCTCTTGACGGCGCCGACGGATCCTGGCGCGGAACGCTCAACGATTATAACGTCATGATCGTTACCATCGCCCGCGCAGGCAGTGAGAACGCAAACTACACCCCCGGCGAGGCGGGCGTTGATCCCAGCCAGAGCCTCAATCAGACCGATCCTCTCGGCCTCTCCGACGACGAGCGCGCCCTTATTCAGGCGGCTATCGACGCCAAGAGCGCTAACGGCGGCAAGGTCATCGTTCTCCTTAACAACGCCTCCGCTCTCGAGATCCAGGAGCTCAAGGACAACGACGGCATCGACGCCATGCTTCAAATCGGACTTCCCGGCGGCTACGGTTTCTACGGCGTCTGCGACGTTCTCGACGGCACCGTGAACCCCTCCGGCAGACTTCCCGACACCTACGCTGTCAAGGCATCTCTCAGCCCCGCCGCTCAGAACTACGGCTTCCTCATGTGGGCAAACGCTCAGCCGGAGATCAACATCAACTCCGCTATCGTTGAGGCCGAGGGCATCTACACCGGCTACAAGTACTATGAGACCCGCTTCATCGACGCAGAGCTCGGACAGGGCAACGCGACAAGCTCCGTCGGCAGCACCTCCGGCGCATGGAACTACGATAACGAGGTCACATATCCGTTCGGCTACGGCCTCTCCTACACCACCTTTGAGCAGACTCTCGACTCCGTGACCGTTGACCTCGGCGCTCAGACCGCGACCGCAGTCGTCACCGTAAAGAACACCGGCTCAGTTGCCGGCAAGGACGTCGTTCAGCTCTACGTTTCCACCCCCTACACCGATTACGACAAGACCCACGGCGTTGAGAAGGCGGGAGTTCAGCTCCTCGACTTCGACAAGACCGAGGTGATCGAGCCGGGCGGAAGCTTTACCACCACCATCACCGCAGACCTCCAGTACATGGCATCCTGGGATTCCACCGCTGATAACCTTCTCGGCACCAAGGGTAACTATATCCTCGACGCCGGCACCTATTACTTCGCAATAGGCAACGCTCACGAGGCGGCCCAGGCGGTAGTAGACGCAATGAAGGGCAACGCCTCCGCAGTCAAGACCTGGGAGCTCGGCGCGCTTGACGATACCACCTTTGCCCGCTCGAAGAACGGCACCGCTGTTGAGAACCAGCTCGATAACCTCGACCTCAACTACTGGATGCCCGGCACCGTAACCTATCTCAGCCGCTCCGACTGGGAGGGAACCTTCCCCAAGACCTATGAGAATCTCACCGCCACCGCTGAGATGGTCACCGTAATGCAGAACGACAACTACGAGATCCAGCACACCGGCTCCAGCGTAGTATTCGGACAGAATAACAACCTGAAGCTTGCCGACCTCAAGGGCGTAACCGACCTCGATGACGAGCGCTGGGCGCTTCTTATGGATCAGATAAAGCTTGAGGACTGCATGATCCGCACCGGATTCGGCGGCACCTCCACCAAGGCGATCGAGTCCATCATGAGCCCCGAGGCAGTCCAGAACGACGGCCCGAACGGCATTTACAGCTATCCTCTCGCGCAGTACGCGAACACCGACAAGACCTCCGGCGACCCCTGCGCCATTGACGCGAACGACAAGAACGCAAACTACCGCGCCGGCGTCATGGGCAACGAGACTGTCATCGCCTCCACCTTCAACAAGGCTCTCGCCAGAGAGTACGGCAAGGTCATGGGCAACTACTCGCTGTGGTCCAACCTCCCCATCTGGTGGGGCATCGGCGTCAACCTCCATCGCGTACCCTACAATGCCCGCAACCACGAGTATTACTCCGAGGATTCCGTCCTCACAAGCTTCATGGGCGCAGCCACCATTGAGGGCGCTCAGTACTACGGCGTGATCGCCGCTCCGAAGCACATCGCGTTCAATGACAGTGAAGCGAACCGCACCGGCGTCGCCACCTTTATGACCGAGCAGAAAGCGCGTGAGGGCGAGCTTCGCGCAACTCAGTCCTGCTTCGAGGACGCCCAGTGCCTCGGCGCTATGACCGCCTACAATCGTGACGGCGTTTACACCGATAACGCTCACCCGACCCTTCTTAAGAACATCGTCCGCGGCGAGTGGGGCTTCAAGGGCCTCATGAGCGAGGACTTCATCATGGATCCGACCTACGTTACCCTTAAGGAAGCCGTAATCAACGGCGTTACCATGAGCTGCAACACCGGTGACAGCACCATGGAGGCAGTCTCCGCGAAGTATCAGGGCTGGACTGTTGAGAACGTAAAGGACGATCCCGAGCTCACCGCAGCCCTCAAGCAGGTCATGACCTGGCAGGCTTACGCGCTCGCCAACTCCAACGCCATGGACGGCTACTCCAGCTCCACCAGACTTGAAAAGGTCACCACCTGGTACGATATTGCGCTCACTGTTACATGGATCTGCTTTGCCGTTCTGACCGTAGGCAGCGCATTCATGTACGTCAAGAGCCGCAAGGAAGAAAACTGAGAGAGGGAGGACGAAAAAATGACTAAGAAAATTTCCGCCGGAATGTATATTGCCTGCGCCTCCGCCGTCTGCGCGCTCGTCGGCCTCATCGCTTATATGATCAACACCGGCACCGCCTACTATGCAAAGATGGGCGTCGATACCGTCGTCGTTCTGTGCCTCGCCGGCGCCGCGCTCGTCGGCATCGTCAGAATAGTGATCGGCATGAAGGCTAATCCCATGTGGGCTGATATTCTTCCCGTATGCGCCGCAGTGCTTGCTGTCGTCGGCTTTATGTTCCTCGTGAACGTCCGCGTCAACAACATCGCAGCAGTCATGACCTTTGAGAACAGCGCCTCCAATATGGCAGACTCTATAAGCTGCTTTATCGCCATCGGCGCCGCGCTCATCGCCATGATCACAAGCTTCGTCGCCGCGTTCTTCGATATAACGAAGTAATCGCTGAAGCTGAAATAATTACCCTCCGTTGTTTGCACAGCGGAGGGTAATCTGTTATAATAGATCCGATATACTCGAAGGGAGGCGCAAAAACTGTGAAAAAGTGCATACTAACAGCCGTTTTGTGCCTCCTTTTGTGTATTTCCGGGTGCAAAAGCGCCGAAAAACCGGATTTGGTCACGCTCGTTCTTGAAAAGGGCGAGGGCTTTGCCGCCGAGGAGTACGCGCTTACGCTTCCGCGCGGCTCAAGGGCGCAGTTTCGCGTGACCGAGCTTGACGGGTCTGTCATCACCGGTGCTGACCGCGACTGCGAGATCGAGCGCACGCTCGGCGGTGTGACAATTTCGCTTGCCGCTGACTGCACCGAGCGCGTCCGCCTGCGCGTACGAAAGAGCGATAAAAGCGTGACATACGTCCTCGGGGACGAGAGCGTGACCCAATCTGCGGCTGCGACGCACCTGCGAATCAATACCGCGACCGACCTTTTCGAGCGAGAGGGATATACTCTCGCCTCATGGATTGATGAGCGCGGCAATATCGTGCCGCTCGGCGGGAGAACTCAGAGCGACCGCCTCAGCGCAAACCTCGTTAAATGGTCGCCGGAGAGCGATTTTGAGATATCCGGCGGCGCACTTACGCGCTACTCAGGCTCGGATAATACCGTCTGCGTGCCGGGCTATGTCCATACTATAGCCGACGGAGCGTTTGAGAACTCAGAAGCCGAATGTGTAATTCTGCCGAAAACAGTCCGCACGATCGAGGCGGGCGCGTTCAGAAACGCGAAGATCAGAGAGCTTTTTATGTTCGATTCCGTGCAGAGTGTGTCGGATCTGAGCTTCGCCGGCTGTGAACGGCTCGAAACGCTCCATCTCAACGCCGCTTCCGCGCCGCGCTACTCCGGCACGTATTACGCGACCTTTGCCGACAAGCACGACCGGCTCGTCAGCTTAGCGGAAAAGTCGAAAATAGTCCTCTTTTCCGGCTCTTCCACACGATTTGGCTACGATTCAGCCGCGATAGACGCGGCTTTTCCGGAGTTTGAAATCGTCAACATGGGCGTTTTCGCCTATACGAACGCCCTTCCCCAACTTGAGATCATACGGAATTATATCCTCCCCGGCGATATTCTGCTGCTCAGCCCCGAGCTTGACGCCGCAAAAAGGCAGTTTTGCACGACAAACGCTCTCGATTCCGCATTCTGGCGGCTCATGGAGGCGGATTACGGCATGGTGCAGGAGCTTGATCTGCGCGAGTATTCTCTCGTCTTTTCGTCGCTCTCGGAGTACCTCTCGGAGCGCTCGGCGCTCGAGGAGCGCGATTACGCCGTTTCGCCGTCAGACTTTGATGAGGACGGCGCCGGTACGCTCACGCCGAGCTATAACGAGTACGGCGACTATATCGTCTACCGCCCGAACTCCGAGTCTGACGCGCCGCTCTACGGCCTCGAGGTGCCTTACACACCCGACTATTACCTGCGCGAGTATTACCTCGACCCGTTCAACGCCGAGATAGAGCGGTTCAAAGCGGACGGCGCAGAGGTTTACATAACGTATTCTCCGCGCAACAGACTTGCGGTTTCCTCCGACACCACCGACGAGACTGTCCGCGCGCTTGACAGCTATTTCCGCGAGAATATCACCTCTCCGATAATTACCGATATTTTCGACTCCCTCGTGGACGGAAAATATCTATACGGCACCGACAACCACCTCACGACAGAGGGCGTAAAGCTCCGCACCGAGGCGGTCATCAAGGCGCTCAGAGAGGAGATGGCGCGATGATCTGGATGATCTTTGCCATCGCGGCGATTCTGCTCTTTTTCGGGCGAAAAAGCTTCGCCTTTGACGCGATCAGCGCGATCATTTGCGCTTTTGCGGTGCTTTTCGGACTCTATTCCGGCTTATCGCTCTCTGAGATACTTCCGCCCGCCGTTTTGTACTGCGCTCTCGCGCTTTTGAGAGGGGGAGGTGGGGAAAAGTGAACTTCAATACCCCCGAATACCTTGTTTTTCTGCCGGTAGTGGCGATATTACACGCCATTTTGCCGCAAAAGCGGCGCTGGGCGCTTCTGCTTGCTGCAAGCTGGCTCTTCTATTTTTCGTGGGAGCCGCTTGCGGGCGCTCTGCTCGTTTTGACGACGCTCGTCAGCTGGCTCTGCGCCCTCGGAGTCGGGAGAGCGCGCGGAAGTGCGGCGAAAAGGGCGCTCGCCGCGCTTGCGATAGCGTTCTCTCTCGGGCTTCTCGCGGTTTTCAAATACTCGGGCTTTTTCGCGCCGCAGCTCGGTCTGAAAATACTGCTGCCGGTGGGCATCTCGTTCTACACGTTCCAGACTCTCAGCTACGTCATCGACGTATATCGCGGCAAGATCGAGCCGGAGCGCCATTTCGGATACTACGCGCTTTTCGTTTCGTTCTTTCCGCAGCTCGTCGCGGGGCCGATCGAGCGGCCGGACAAGCTTCTTCCGCAGCTTCGCGCAGAGCGCAGGATCGCAAAGAGCGATCTGATCGACGGCGGCGCGCTCCTTCTGCGCGGCTACTTTAAGAAAACGGTGCTCGCTGATACGATCGCGCCCTGCGTTGACCCGATTTTCGCTTCTCCCGAAGCCGCCGGCGCGCTGAGCGTTCTCGTCGGCGCTGTGCTCTTCGGACTTCAGATCTACTGCGACTTCTCGGGCTATACCGACATCGCGCGCGGAAGCGCAAGGCTTCTCGGAGTTGAGCTGACGGAAAACTTCGACCGCCCGTATTCCGCACAGTCCGTGCGCGGCTTCTGGCGCCGCTGGCACATGAGCCTCACAAGCTGGTTTACCGACTACGTCTACATTCCCCTCGGCGGCAACCGCAAAGGCAGAGCGCGTCAGATCGTAAATACGCTCGCCGTTTTCCTGCTCTCGGGGCTGTGGCACGGCGCGGGCTGGGGCTTCGTCGTATGGGGACTCATCCACGGCGCGCTCATAAGCCTTGAGATACTGACAGGCCGCAGAGCAGGCAGACTCGGCACCTTCGCGCTCGTTTCGCTCGCGTGGATATTCTTCCGCGCGCCGAGCATAGGCGATGCGCTCACGCTCTTTTCGCGCCTCATTTCCGGCTGGGAGAGTTTCGCGCTTCCCACCGGTATCGCCGGAGCGCTCTGCGCCGCGGCCGCGCTCTTCGCGCTTGACAGAAACAGTAAGCCATCGCCGATAGCGACCTTTGCGATGGCGCTCACGCTCGGCTTGTCCGCGCTCGCGCTTCTCGGCTCGGGCGGCGGCAACGCATTCATCTACTTCCAATTCTGACTATGAATAAGAAAAGATACCTTGTTTTACTGCTCATACTGCTCCTCATACCCGCGGCGACAGCGTCGTGGGGCTTTGCCCTGCCCGAATGCTACGGAGAGAGCTTCATGGGCGAGCTAAAATACAAGGTATCCCGCCTCGACGAGCTTGATGGCAGGCGCATCGTAATCGTCGGCGGCTCCGCCGCCGCGTTCGGAGTGGACTCTGAGCTTCTCGGGGAGGCGTTTCCGGACAGAGAGATAGTAAACCTCGGAATGTACGCCGCGCTCGGCACGACGGTCATGCTCGATCTGAGCGAAAAAAGCGTCCGGGAGGGCGATACTGTCGTGATAATGCCGGAGATCTCGCAGCAGACGCTCTCGGACTTCTTCGACCCGGCGGTGATGTGGCAGGGGCTTGACGGCGCCTATGGACTTATTTCACGGCTTCCGTCGGATAAAATACTGCGCCTTTTTGGCGCGTTTCCGGAGTTTGCAGCCTCGAAGCTGCGCTTTACGCTCAGAGGCGAGCGGCCGGCGGGCGAGGGAGCGTACCGCCGCGACGTCTTCAACGCATACGGCGACGCAGATACTCCGCTCGCCTTTCGCAATGTGATGCCGCTTCTGTGGGACGAGACCTCGCCGGTGGAGATGTCGGCTTCGATGATCGACGGGAGCTTTATTAAGCGCGCGAATGAGTACGCTGAGCGCACCGGCGCCGACGTTGTATTCGCGCTCGCTCCGGTGAACGCCATGGCTGTCTCCGGCGATATCGGTGAGCTTTACGATGCGCTCTGCCGGGAGCTGAGCTTTCCCGTCATCGGCAACGCGCGCGACAGCGTTATGGACGCGGGGTGGTTTTTTGATACGAACTACCACCTGAACAGCGCCGGAAGGGTCGTATTCACCGACTCTCTCATCGGCGCGCTGAAGGCGCATTACGGCGACCCGGAGACCTTCGCCGTTCCGCTTCCGAATATGCCGGAGCCGCAGAGCGCCGCGTGGACGGAGGGCGATGACGGCGACGGCGCGTATTTTTATTACTCAGACCTCGGTGAAACGTGGGCGATAAGCGGAGCGCAGGACAGAGAAACGCTCACGGTCCCCGCTCACTTTGACGGCAGACCCGTGAGCGCGATCCTCGAGGGCGCGTTTTCGGAGTGCAAAACGCTCAGAGAGGTCACGATCCAGGAGAATATACGCTCTGTCGCATCCGGCGCGTTTGACGGCGCCGAGAGCCTTGAGAGGATCATTCTGAAAAGCGAAAAGCCCTCGTCCGTGAGGGCGGGGGACGGGCTTCTCAGAGGTACGAGGGCGAAGATCTCGGTACCCGATAGCGCCTACGGCGCGTATATGACCGACTACTTCTGGTCGGTGTTTTCGGGGAGAATAGAATAAAAAAGGCGCCGAACTGCTCGGCACCTTTTGGCTTACTGGATATTGAAAAGGTTTTTGAGGTAGTTTATGATGCTCTGGAGCCAGGCGATAAAGGCGTTTGTTTCGGCCTCGGTTACCTCGCTCTCGACTGCGGGGGTCTCCTCAACTGCGGGAGCTTCGTCAGCTGCGGGAGCGTTTTCAGTGGGAAGCTCGCTGCCGCCGAAGGGGTTTGCGCCCATCTGACCGCGGCCGCCCATCATACCGCCGCCGAAGCCGCCCTGCGGCATTTCGCCGTCCGAGGGAGCCTCGCCCATCATGCCGCCGCCGAAGCCGCCCTGCGGCATCTCGCCCTCAGAGGGAGCTTCGCCGCTCGCGTCGGGGCGCTGACCGCCCATCATACCGCCGCGGCCGAAGAGTCCGCCGGACTGCTCGGTATCGCTGCCGGAGGGAATCTGACCGTTCATGCCGCCCATCTGACCGCGTCCGCCCATCATACCGCCGCCGAAGCCGCCCATCATGCCGCCGCCGGAGGTGGTGGTGTCGATCGTTGCGGAGGAGGACTTCGCGCCGTTCAGATAGAGAGTTACGGTATCGCCGAGAGAAACTGCGTCGGA
Organism: Oscillospiraceae bacterium; assembly: GCA_017412765.1. GTDB lineage: Bacteria > Bacillota > Clostridia > Oscillospirales > Oscillospiraceae > RUG626. Next base: position 14,818 of record JAFPWN010000056.1, read on the forward strand.
AGCGAAGTAGATGTGGTTAGCGCTCTTCTGAGCTGTGGTGCTGACAAGCTCCGTTCCGGAAGAATCCTTAACTGAGATCGTCGTGCCCTTCGTTACGTTTGCGCTGAAAACGGCGCCGCTGCCGCCGAGAGTCTGAGCCATGCCGTTTGTGCCGACCGAGAGGATCGTGCCGCCGGAGAAGGTGCCGGTGGTGTCGTAGTCGATCGCGCCGTTGCCGTTGTTTGCCGCGCCGAGGACTATCATCGTGCCGCCGTTCATATAGATGCTGCCGCCGAGATTGGAGTCGCCGCCGGCGTCAAGTCCGTCGCCGTCGGAGTTGACGAACCACGTTCCGCCGTTGATATAGAGCGCGATCTCGTTAGTCGTGCGGCTCGTTGCGGCGTTCACGCCGTCGTCCGAGGCAGTGAAGCTGCCGGAGCCGGAGTTGAGGTAGATGCGCGCGCCCTCGAGGGCTTCGTAGGATTTGGTTACCGTGATGCTGGGACCGGCGGAAGCGCCCTCTGTGCCGATAGTGAGGTCGTAAAGCGCCTTGATCGCGTCGTCGCCTGCGCTGACCGTGATTGTTCCGCCGAGGATCGTGAGATTGCCCTTTGAGGCGGTGTCGTCATCGTCAGGGTCTGCCTTGATGCCGTCGGAAGCCGCGGCTACGTTTACCGTGCCGCCGGTTATGATAAGCTCGCCGTCGGAGGCGATGCCGTTGTTTGCCGCGCCTGCGTTGACCGTGCCGCCGGCGATCGTGATAACTGCCTCGGAGGCGCCCTTGATGGCGTTCTTGCAGCTCGTGCCGTCTGCGTTCAGCGTGCCGGTGCCGGTGAGAGTGAGGGACGCGCCGCTCTTTACCTTGATCGCGGCGCCCTCGAAATCCTCATTCGTTGATTCAGCGGAGGCGTCCTCCTTGTCCGTGAGGGTCACGGTGCCGAGGGTGTAGATAGTCGCCTCCGCGCCCTTGCCGATGATAACGGGAGCTGTTTTCGAGCTTGCGAGGGTGAGATCTGAGAGAACGAGCGTCACGCCGGTCACGTTTTTCTTGACCTTTACGCTGCCCTCAGAGGCTGAGCCGGTTATAAGATACGTACCGGATGCGGTTATCGTGAGATCGGTGCCGGATATCTCCCAGCCGGTGCCGCTTGCGGACGCCGTAACGCCCGAGTCGGTGAACGTGAAGGTCACGTCAGCCGTCGGCGCCGCCGCATAAGCGGGCGATGCCATAATTCCTATTAAAAGCGCCATTACGACGAGTGCCGCCGTAAAAGCAAAATCTCTTTTCCTTGTTGTCGTCATAGCGATTTCCTCCATTCGGATCGTTTTGCTCTCTCGAGCTTGACCAGAGTATAAAACGCGAAGCTTAATCGTAGCTTAAAGATAAAAAAATATTGTTATTATTTTTCCTTTGTGCTAAAATTACATCATTCTACTGAAAACCAAGGAGTGATTTCCATGTCCATCGGCACCAAATGCGTTCAGGGCGGCTATATGCCCGGAAACGGCGAACCGAGAGAGGTTCCGATCTACCAGTCCACTACGTTCAAATATGCCTCGTCAGCTGATATGGGCAAGCTTTTCGACCTCGAGGCGGAGGGATATTTCTATTCCCGCCTCCAGAATCCGACCTGCGATATCGTGGCGAAGAAGATCTGCGAGCTTGAGGGCGGCACCGCCGCCATGCTGACAGGCTCCGGCCAGGCGGCAAACTTCTACGCCGTTTTCAACATCGCCTCCTGCGGCGATCACGTCGTTTCCTCGTCCTCGATCTACGGCGGCACGTACAACCTCTTTGCCGTGACTATGAAGCGCATGGGCATAGATTTCACGTTCGTATCTCCGGACTGCACGACCGAGGAGCTCGAGGCTGCGTTCAGGCCCAACACCAAGGCTGTGTTCGGCGAGACCATCGCAAACCCGGCGCTGACCGTTCTCGACATCGAAAAGTTTGCGGCAGCCGCGCATAAGCACGGCGTTCCGCTCATCGTGGACAACACCTTCGCCACGCCCGTGAACTGCCGCCCGTTCGAGTGGGGCGCGGATATCGTAACCCATTCCACGACGAAGTATATGGACGGTCACGGCTCCGCTGTCGGCGGCGCAATAGTAGACGGCGGCAGGTTCGACTGGAACGCGCACAAGGACAAGTTCCCCGGGCTCACCACTCCCGACGAGAGCTATCACGGCGTTACATATACCGAGCGCTTCGGGCTCGGCGGAGCGTTCATCACCAAGGCGACCGCGCAGCTCATGCGTGACTTCGGCTCGGTCCAGTCGCCGCAGAGCGCTTACTATCTCAATCTCGGACTTGAATCGCTGCACGTCCGCATGAAGCGCCACTGCGAAAACGGACTTGCGGTCGCAAAGTTCCTCCAGACCTGCGACAAGGTCGCCTGGGTGCAGTATCCCGGGCTTGAGGGCGATAAATACTACGAAATTGCGAAGAAATATATGCCTCATGGCACCTGCGGCGTCGTTTCCTTCGGCGTAAAGGGCGGCAGAGAGGCCGCCGAGCGCTTTATGGGCAGGCTGAAGATCGCCGCCATCGAGACTCACGTGGCGGACGCGCGCACCTGCTGCCTGCACCCCGCCAGCGCTACGCACAGGCAGATGAACGATGAGGAGCTGCGCGCAGCCGGAGTCACCCCCGACCTCGTCCGCTTCTCCTGCGGACTTGAGGACGCAGAGGATCTTATCGCGGATATCAGGCAGGCTCTTGAATAAATAAAAGGACTCGTCCAAAAACAAAAGTGTCATTCCGAGCCGGTGCTTACACCGGCGTGGGAATCCGTAATACCCGAATGGGAAACGGATTGCCACGGCTCCTTGCGGAGCCTCGCAATGACACATATTTTTTGGGTGAGTCCTGTTCTTTATCCTAAAAGCATAGCGTCATTTGCCTCGGAGGAGCCGCTCGCCTTTGAGAAGAGGTCGAGCAGATCGGTCACCGTGAGGCGCTTTTTCTCCTCGCCGGAGACGTCGACGACGACGCGCCCGGCGTCCAGCATTATGAGGCGGTTGCCGTGCGCGATGGCGTCGCGCATATTGTGCGTTACCATCATCGTCGTGAGGTTTGAGGCGGAGACGATCTCGTCCGACAGCTCAAGTACCTTAGCCGCGGTCTTGGGATCGAGAGCGGCGGTGTGCTCGTCGAGCAGCAGCAGCTTCGGCGCCTTGAGCGAAGCCATCAAAAGCGTCAGCGCCTGACGCTGGCCGCCGGAGAGAAGTCCGACCTTGTCGGAGAGGCGAGTTTCAAGCCCGAGACCGAGAGTTGCGAGCTTTTCGCGGTAGAGTTCGCGCTCGTCGTTAGTAATGCCCCACTTGAGACCGCGCTTCTGACCGCGGCGCAGAGCAAGAGCGAGGTTTTCCTCGATCGACATCGTGGGCGCGGTGCCCATCATGGGATCCTGAAATACTCTGCCCAGGAAAACGGCGCGCTTATGCTCGCTGAGACGAGTGACGTCAGCGCCGTCGATTTTTATCGTGCCGCTGTCTACTTCAAACACGCCGGCGACTGCGTTCAGCATAGTGCTCTTACCGGCGCCGTTTCCGCCGATGACGGTTACGAAGTCGCCCTCCTTAATGCTGAGGGAGAGACTGTTCAGCGCTGTCTTGGCGTTTATCGTGCCGGGGTTGAAGGTCTTGCAGATGGAATTAAGCTCAAGCACGCTTCTTCGCCCCCTTCCCGAAGTACTTTGAGCGAAGGTGCGGAATTGCAAGGAAGATCGCGACCACGAGGGCGGTGAGAAGCTTGAGATCGTCGGTGGAAAGGCCGAGCTTAAGCACGAACTGGATAACGAGGTAGTAGATGACCGCGCCGATCACGCAGGCGATGAGCTTCAGCGCGAAGTTTCGGAACACCTTGCTGAAAAGCACCTCACCGATGATGACAGCCGCAAGACCGATAACGATCGCGCCGCGGCCCATGTTTATATCGGCAAAGCCCTGATACTGGCTGAGCAGCGCGCCGGAGAGGGCGACGATGCCGTTCGAGATCATAAGACCGAGAACGGTGGTGAAATTTGTGTTGATGCCCTGAGCGCGGGCCATTTTGCTGTTCGCTCCGGTGGCGCGCAGCGAGCAGCCGAGCTCTGTGCCGAAGAACCAGTAGCAGATCCCGATTATAACGGCAAGGAAGATGAGAAGCACAAGAATGGGGTTCTTTATAGCAAGGTCGCGCACGTAGCGCGCGGAGACGAGCAGCGGAAACTTGTCGACGGAGATAGGCAGGTTAGCCTTTGAGCCATTATCCGTGCCGAAGCCCATAATGTGCAGGTTTATGGAATAGAGCGCAAGCTGGGTCAGTATGCCGGAGAGAATCGCCGGAATACCGAAAAAGGTATGGAAAACACCGGTGACAAAGCCGGCGGCGAGACCCGCAAGAAATGCGCACAGAAGCGCGAGCCACATCGGCGAGCCGTTCAGGATCATGATAACGCACACGGCGCCGCCGGTGCAGAGAGAGCCGTCGACCGTAAGGTCAGCGACGTCGAGGATCTTGTAGGTGACGTAGACGCCGACCGCCATAATGCCCCATACAAGACCCTGCGCCACCGCGCCGGGCAGGGAATTGAGAAGTGATACAAAGAAATTCATCAAAGAACCGATCCTTAACTTAGTTTAGCTTTAGTCTGTGATAGCCTCGTAGCCGGCGGGAACCGTAAGTCCGAGCGCGGCGGTGTTCGCGGCGTTGTACTTCTTGGTGACGTTGGGTGCGTATGCGATGGGCATAGCTTCGACCTTCTCGGCGCCGGTGAGGATTCTGTACGCCATCTCGCCGGTCTGGCAGCCGAGGTCATAGTAGCTGATGGAGAGGGTCGCTACGCCGCAGCCCTTGCACATGCTCTCCTCGCCGGTGACTACGGGAACACCGGCAGGAATGACTACGTTTGCGATCGCCTCGGTGTTGTTTGCGGCGATGTTGTCGGTGGGAATATAAATAACATCGACGTTCTCGCAGGCGGTCTGAGTAACGGAGGCGACGTCGTTAGTGTCGTTGAAGGAGAAGAGAGTGACCGCATAGCCGAGCTTTGTGAGCTCCTCCTGCATGACCTTGACCTGATAGATGCTGTTAGCCTCGGCGGAGCAGTAGAGAAGTCCGACAGTGGCGGCGTCGGGGAACCACTCCTTGATAAGAGCCGCCTGCTCATCGAGGGGAGCGAGGTCGGAGGTGCCGGATACGTTCGTGCCGACAGTGCCGGAGAAGTTGTCGATGTTGAGCGCGGTGCCGTACTCCGTTACGGAGGTGCCGAGAACGGGTATGGTCGCTGTGGCGGAGGCGGCTGCCTGAACTGCCGGGGTCGCGTTCGCCATTATAAGGTCTACGTTGTCGGAAACGAAGCCGTTTACGATGATCGCACAGTTTGCGATCTCGCCGGAGGCGTTCTGATTGTCAAAGGTGACCTTGTCGCCGAGCTTTTCCTTCAGGGTGTCCATAAAGCCTTGGGTCGCGGCGTCAAGAGCGGGGTGCTGAGCGAGCTGAACGATACCTACGCGATAGGTCTTTTCGGCGGGCGCTGTGGAGCAGGCGGCAAGAGCAAAGACCATCGTGAGAGCGAGAATAAGACAGAATACCTTTTTCATATTAAATAACCTTCCTTTTTATAGATGAAAGTCGCTGAAAGTTACTATAATACTTTAAATGGCAAAAGTCAAGACCTTTATCGACTTTACTTGCGGCGCGATATATGGTATAATGACTCATATTTCATCGAAAGGGAGGAAATAAAGTTGAATATTATAAGAGATCTTCCGATCGGCGGCGCGATAGTCATCGTGCTGATCCTTGCGCTCTTCTGCCTTGCCGTTGCGCTTCTTCTGATCGTGAACTCGCGATACAGAACGCTCGGACGCAAGGTTTCGGAGGGCGATACGAAGGACGATTTTCTCTCCGCGGTGCTCAAAACCTATGCCGACGCATATCGCAAATACGGCAGAGATACGAATACTCCCGCCATTATAACGGACGCGATTGCGACGAAGCTGCGCTTTCTTCTGCTCGGCGAGAGATTTCTCAATAACGCGGTCTCGCTCTTCGTAACGCTCGGACTGTTCGGAACGTTCCTCGGACTGAGCATGTCGGTTTCAAGCCTCACGGAGCTTATTTCGTACTCAAACTCCTCGGAGTGGCTGAGTGTTCTCGATTCGGTCGGCTCCGGGCTGATGAGCTCTCTGGGCGGCATGGGCGTAGCCTTCTACACATCTCTTGTCGGCGCGGGCTGCTCGATACTTCTTACGATCCTCAGAACTATCCTCAACCCGCAGGCTGAGCGCGAGAAGCTCGAAACGAGCATCGAGCTGTGGCTCGATACATCTATCGCGCCAGACCTCAGAACGACCGCCGCGAAGGACGACGCCGAGATGCTCCACGACGTTGTCGAGGCGCTCTACCACGCCTCCGACGCTTTCCAGGAGAACATCGACAAGGCGGCAAAGAGCTTCAATGATTCGACAAGAACCTGCGTGATGGGACTTGCCAAGAGCGCGGAGCTGTCGAACAACGCGCAGACGAAGTTTGCCGATTCCATAGCGAGATTCAACGACGGCGTTCACGATTTCTCCGAGGTCGATTACAATCTCCGCGGCAGTATAGAGCGCATGGACCTTGCTGTGCGCGATCTCTCGGCGGCGCTCCGTGAGATCAACCGCAGGATCGGGGGTAAGAGCGAATGAGAAGAGCGTATAAGGGCAAGTCAGACGGCCTTGTGCGCTCCTCCGAGGGCGAGCAGGGCTTCTGGCCGAGCTACGCCGATATGATGAGCGCGCTGGCGCTTATCCTCTTTTTCCTCATGCTGCTGAGCTACATACAGAATCTCATCACCGGCAACGATCTGCGAAACACGCAGGACGTGCTCGACGAAACGCGCTCCAAGCTGAACGCGACCACGATAGAGCTTGACGAAACGGAAAAGACCCTTTCGCTCACGCTGAGTCAGGTCGAAAAGGCGGAGAGCGACCTTGCCAAGATCACCGTAGACCTCGACGAAACGCGGCTCACTCTTGCGGAAACGGAGGAGGAGCTTGCGGGGCTTGACGCGCTCCTCGGAGAGCAGCGCGCGCTCATAGGCGAGCAGGAGGAGTATATGAAGGCGGCGAGCGAGGAGCTTCTGAAGCTCCGTGGCCAGATGCAGACCATCGCGGTGCTGCGCCTCAGCATCCTCGAGCAGATACGCGAGAGCTTCGTCGAGATAACCGGAGACGCGTCGAAGGTGTCCATCGGCGAGAACGGAAATATAATCCTCTCCGAGTCGATACTCTTCGACACCGGCTCGTCAAAAATCAAGAGCGACGCGAAGAGCGCGCTCGACTCGCTTGCCGAGATGTTCGTCGCGTTCCTCGAGAACAGCGAGAACGCAAAGTACGTTGACAGCATAGTTATCGCCGGACATACAGATTCCACCGGCACCGACGAGGAAAACCGCGTGCTGAGCACCGACAGAGCGAACTCCGTTCTCGGCTATCTTCTCGGCGCCGATAACAATAAGCTCAATAAGTACGCGGAGTATTTCTGCGCCTCCGGCTACGGCGAAACGAGACCCGTCGCCTCAAACGATACAAGAGAGGGCAGAGCGCAGAACAGAAGAATCGAAATAAGCGTAACGCTCAAGGATGAGAGCATAATGGAGATAGTAGACAGCTATCTCGACCTCGAGCTTCCGGAACTGCCGGACGCGGCGCAATAAAAAACAGGGAGCGGAATTTCCGCTCCCTTGTATATTTTAAATCTCTCAGCCGATGATCTGCTCGGCGTGAACCGCGGCGTCGATGTGCTCGACGACCGGCGCGTCGGGATAATCGGTGAAAACGGGCATGGGCAGAGTCTGCATATACTCGTGCATAGCCTCGGCAACGCGCTTGCCGTTTGCGACCGCCTCGACTACGGTGCGCGCGCCGCTCGTTGCGTCGCCTGCGGCGAATACGCCGGCGCGGGAGGTGTGGCCGTCCTCATCGACGGTGAGAAGACCCTTGCCGGTCGTGTCGATGCCCTTCGTGGTGGTGACGAGGTTAGACTCCGCGCCCTGACTGATGGCGATGATGACGCCGGTGCAGGGATAGAGCTTCTCGGTTCCGGGTATCGCGCGCGGGCGGTTGTTCTCATCAAGCTCGGAGTCCGCGAGGATAACGCCGTCGTCGCGTATCTCCTTCGTTACCTTGTTCATAAGGAACTCAACGCCCTCGAGCTGAGCGTAGCTCGACTCATACTGGCTCGCCGTGATGACGTCGGTGAGGTTGACGCAGGTGACGTTTCTCGCGCCGTGGCGAACTGCGGTGCGGGCGCAGTCCATCGCGGAGTTGCCGGTGCCGATGACCATAATGCGCTCGCCGAGGCGGAATGCGCCGGGGGAGGCGAGGTAGTTTATCGCGTAGGTTACGTGACCGAGGCTCTCGCCCTTGACGTTGAGCTTGTTGGGCTTCCACAGACCTGCGCCGACGAAAACGGACTGATATCCGTCGCGGAAGAGGTCGTCAATGGTGATGGCGGAGCCGATGTATGTGTTCGGGCGGAACTGGATGCCCTTAAGCTCGAGGTGACGATAGGCAAAGTCGTCGAGCACGGCATCGGGGAGACGGAAATCGGGTATGCCGTATCTGAGGACGCCGCCGATCTTGTCGCGGGAGTCGAAGATCGTAACGCCGTAGCCGTAGCGCGCGAGAATGATGGCTATCGTCAGACCTGCGGGGCCGGCGCCGATTATGGCGCACTTGCGGCCGTTGGACTTGGCGGGACCTTTGACCATCTGATTGGCGTAGGTCGTAGAGATGTAGTTTTCAATGACGGAGAAGTGCACGGGAACGTCCTTGATGCCGCGGATGCAGTGACCCTCGCACTGCTTTTCGTGGTTGCAGACTATGCTGCATACGGTGGTGAGCGGGTTGTTCTCAAAGAGCATCCAGCCGGCGTCGTTCAGCCTGCCTGCCTTAAGAAGGCGGATGACCTCGGGAATGTTTGTGTGAATCGGACAGCCCTCCTGGCAGCGGGGCTTCTTGCAGCCGAGACAGCGGTTGGCTTCGTCCATAACATGAATCGCCATTTTACTATCCTCCGTATTTTTATTTTTTCTTATGTATTATACAATGATTCAGTTGGAATTTCCATACCTTTGTGGTACAATATTCGCATAAAATCGGAGGAAAAGCAAGTGAAAAAAATTATTGTATTCGCTCTTGCGCTCGCTCTGCTGCTCTCGGCGTGCGCAAAGGCTGAAATAGCTTCCGCGCCGGAGCCGGAGAACTCCGCGCCGGAGATTGCTTCCGCGCCGGAGCCGGCAGAAGAGCCTGAGCCGGAGCCCGAACCTGAGCCGGAACCGGCAGAAGAACCTGAGCCGGAACCCGAACCCGAGCCGGAACCTGAGCCCGAGCCGGAACCGACGCGCGGGGAGCTGGATTTTGAAGCGCCGGTGCTCGAGATCGCACTCTCGTCCGAGGCGTCGTCGAAGCTTGCGCGCCTCACGGACGGCGACGTATCCACAAAGGTAAAGCTGCCCGCTGGCTCGGAAGTAAATATCGAGTGCAGGGAGGAGATGACCGCGCTCTATATCAAGTTTGATCTGGAGCCGGGCGAGTGGACGATAGACGGCGCTCCCTGCGGTGAAAACGGCTTTATACACGATTTCCGAGAGCTTTCCGAGCCGAAAAAATCGCTCACGCTCTCGTTTTCCAAGGATGTGACGATCTGCGATCTCTGGGCGCTCGGATGGGGTAAGCTGCCGGACTTTGTGCAGGTGTGGCAGCCGCCGTGCGAGGAGGCGGATATCCTGCTCTTTCCGACACACGGCGACGATGAGCACCTCTTTTTCGGCGGCACGATGCCGTACTATGCCGGAGAGCTTGACAAAAAGGTGCAGGTATGCTACATGACAAACCACTGGAACGAGCAGCCGCGACCGCATGAGCAGCTCGACGGTCTGTGGACAGTCGGCGTGCGCAGTTATCCCGTTATGAGCCCATTCAACGACGTCTACGTCGCTGACCTCGAGGCTGCGCAGAGCCGTTACGGAGCGGACTTTCTGCGCTATGAGATCGAGATGATACGCCGCTTTAAGCCGCTTGTCATAATCGGGCACGATATAAACGGCGAGTACGGTCACGGCGCGCACATGCTCGCGGGCAGAACGCTCCTGAAGAGCGTATCTCTCGCCGCAGACCCCGAATATGACGCCTCGAGCGCGGAAAAATACGGCGTGTGGGAGGCGCAGAAGCTCTATCTGCACGTTTACCGCGAGAACAGAATGTCGATGGACTGGGACGTTCCGCTTGAAGCCTTCGGCGGCAGGACGGCCTTTGAGGTCGCGGAGGACGGCTACCGCCAGCACCTCAGCCAGCAGCACTGGGCTTTCCACGTCTACCCGAGATCGTCCGGGAACTCCTGCTATGACTTCGGCCTCGCTTTTTCGACGGTCGGAGATGATATACTGAAAAACGATTTTCTTGAGAACACGGAGAGATGAAGATGAAAAAACTGACTGCTGTCATTCTTGCGCTTGCAATCCTCGCTTCACTCGGAGCTCCGGCGCTCGCGGCGAGGGATACGAACTTCTTTACGCCCTCTGAGCATACGGAGCTCAGCTTCTCTGACCTCAGCTATGAGCCGGTTGACGTTGAGGCGGCGATGGCGCTCTTTGACCGCATACGCGAAAAGTCGGACAGCGCCCGGAACGCCGCCGACGTGGAGAGAATGCTCGGCACGGCGATAAATGTGAAAACGATGGCAAACGATATGGCGGCGCTTACTTACGTCTATATGTGCCAGGACCCCGCGAGCGAAGCTGCGGATCAGTACGTGGAGGCGTCAACGATCTCGATGCGCGTCAGCGACGCTCTCTACGTTCTTATAAGCGACCTGCTCAATTCGCCGTGCGCCGATGCTCTGAAGGCGTATTTTACTGATTGGGAGCTCACGGCTTTCGCGGACTACGGCGGACTTGACGAAGAGGCGATGGAGCTGAACGAGAAGATAAGCGAGAAGAAAAATGAATTCTGGACCTCTGAGAATGATGCTGAGACCGAGGAGGAGCTGTACGCCCGAAGAGCCGGGATATATATCGATCTTTTCAGACTCAACCGCGAAGCCGCAAGGCTTGCCGGATGGGACGATTACGCGGAATACGCGTATTACAGCGCGTTCGCAAGGGATTACTCGCCTGAGGAAGCGCAGAGCTTTTCCGACAGCGTGAAGAAATATATCGTACCCGTTTTCACTGCGCTCAGGGACAGATTACGCACCGGCGAGGCTTACGATTTTTACTTCGAGGACTACTCCGGCAACCGCGCTCTCGATGAGATCGAGCCCTATATCGACCTTCTGAGCGATGAGCTGGCCGAGAGCCTTGAATATATGAGAAGTCATGGCTTCTATGATTCGGCATATGACGAGAAGAAAAGCAATCAGGGCTTTACGATCCCGTTTCCCGGTCTTAACGCGCCGTTCTTTTTCGACTCTCCGTACGAATCCTTTGACGATCTGTTCACAGCCGTTCACGAGCTTGGCCACTACAACAACGACTACTGGTGCCTCGACACGCGCGGGGTCTGGTCAAAGTCCATAGATATATGCGAAGTACATTCGCAGGCGCTGGAGCTGCTGTTTACCGAGTACTGTCCCGCGCTGCTCGGCGGCGAAGCCGAGGGGCTGAGCGCCAAGGAGTACGTCGTGCTTCAGAAGCTTGCGCTTATAATAGACGGGACTATGGTGGACGAGTTTGAGCGCTGGTGCTACTCGCAGGAGGAGCTGAGCGCGGAGACGATGGCGGAGAAGGCTGAGGAGATAATAGATGAGTTCGGCCTGACCGGCGAGTCAGATCCGGACTTCTGGCTCGTTACTCCGCATATTTACGAAAACCCGTTCTATTATATAAGCTATGCCGTTTCCGCGGCGGGCGCTTTCTCGTTCTGGCTTGACGCGCAGAGCGACTATTTCCGCGGCGTTGACGATTATCTGCGCTTTACGGCGCTGCCGACAGACATGGGCTTCAACGAGAGCTTTGCCGCGGTCGGCGTTGAGTCGCCGATGAGCGAAAAGTACCTCGCAAGCCTTGCCGACGCCGTTTCCTACGAGATGCGCCAGCGCGGCTGGTACTATGACGACGTGAACTCCTCGGACTGGTATTTCTATGCCGTGGACGCGATCTGCGCCGCGAAAGAGGGCGAGGAGACCGGGCTCTTCATGCCCTATGAAGCGCTGACCGCTGAATTTGTCGGAGAATATCTCGAAGGCGTCAAAACGCTTGACCGCATCGGGATCGTCAGCGCGCTGTATGAGAAGTACGGCGAGGGAGAGCTCGCCGCAGAAACTCCGTTTGAGGATATTTCGGCGCTCAGCGAAAGTGAGATAAACGCAGTGAACTGGGCGTATCAGCGCGGGATAACGAAGGGCACCTCGGCAAAAACCTTCGAGCCGGAGGCGCTGTGCAGCCGAGCGATGCTCGTCACCATGCTCTACCGCGCGCAGGAGGCGGCTAATGGCTAAAAGCGGGAATCAGAAGCTGAAGCTTCTCTATATTCTCGACTATCTGAACCGCGAAACGGACGAAAACCACCCCGTAAGCGCCGGCAGACTCATTGAATATCTCGGGCGCTGCGGAATAAGCGCGGAGAGAAAGTCGATCTACTCCGATATTGCCGCCCTGCGTGATTTCGGAGCCGATATCGAGAGCGGGAAAAGAGGATTTTACGTCGCGGAGCGCGACTTTGAAACCGCGGAGCTGAGACTGCTCGTAGACGCCGTGCAGTCCTCAAAATTCATAACCCGCAAAAAGACCGGGGTGCTTATAGCCAAGCTCGAGAAGCTCACGAACCGCTACGACGCAGCCTCGCTCCAGCGGCAGGTTTTCGTGCAGAAGCGAATAAAGAATATGCGCGAGTCGATATATTACAGCGTGGACGCGATCCACTCCGCCATCTCGACGGACAGAAAGATACGCTTCAAATACTTCCGGTGGAACGAGCGCAAGGAGCGCGCGGCGCAGCGCGCATGCGCCTGGTATATCGTCAGCCCCTTTGCGCTTATCTGGGATAACGAGAATTACTACCTCGTCGGCTTCGACGGGGAAAACGGCGAGATACGAAACTATCGCGTTGACAGAATGGACAGGATAGAGCTGCTCGAAGAAAGGCGAGAGGGCAGGGAGCTTTTCGATTCCTTCGACGCCGCGACCTATACCTCGCGCGTTTTCGGAATGTTCTCCGGCGATGTGAAAGCGGTCAAAATGCGCTTTCAAAACGACCTTGCTTCCGTTGTCATCGACAAGCTCGGGCTTGACGCCATTCTTATCCCGGATGGGCAGGAGCATTTTACCGTCACGGCCGAACTTTCCGTCAGCCCTCAGTTTTACGGCTGGCTCGCGGGACTCAGCACAAAGGCTGAGATAGTCGCGCCGGAGGACGTGCGCGAGGACTTCGCGCGGTACATAACCGGCATTTCGGAGCTATATAAATGAAAGCTCCGACGTAACTTCGTCGGAGCTTTCGATGCTGAGGAGCACCTCTCTGAGATGCGCGGCCTCTGTCTCCATCTCGGCTGTCTTTAGTCCGCAGTAGAGGTAGCCGGCACAGAGAAGAGTTACGATAAGTGTGACTATGAGCTTTTTCATTTTGTGACCTCTGTTGCTATACTAAAAGTAGACAAATAAGATAGAAAAAATCATTCTCGACAGGTATCATAAAAGGAAGAAAACAGCTCAAAGTAGACCTCTGAAAGAAGGAGAAAAAGAAATGAGCAGGAAACGATTGAACCCGTTCGAGA
>JAFPWN010000009.1 GCA_017412765.1 Oscillospiraceae bacterium
AAAGGAGTACCACGGTTTCCGGTATACGCAGGAATACGGCAGAGCGAGGATGGAGTTAAAATCCGCGCTCACGTTTGCGTGCATGAATTTAAAAAAGCTTGCGAAAAAGAGATGGAAAGAGCGGTGGGAAGCATACTATGCAGCTGCGATATCGCCGTATTTTTCAATTTTCCTCAAAATTTTCACGCCATACACGAAAATACCGCTTCTGGCTTGATCCAAAAGCGGTATTTGTCTACAGTCTGCGACCTCCCCATTTAATCGGGGAGGTCTTTTTTTCGGGCAGAAAAAAGCTCCGCAGTTTTTCTGCGGAGCTTCTATTATGAAAAAGATTACTCGTTGACGGTATCCTTGAGAGCCTTGCCTGCCTTGAATACAGGGTTCTTGGAAGCCTCGATGGTGATGTCCTCGCCGGTGCGGGGATTGCGGCCGGTGCGGGCGGGACGCTCCTTTACCTCAAAGGTACCGAAGCCTACGAGTGCAACCTTATCGCCTGCCTTGAGAGCGGCGGCAACGGTATCGACAGCGGCGGCAAGAGCCTTCTCGCTGTCCTTCTTGGAAAGTCCGGTCTTTTCAGCAATGCTTGCTACGAGTTCAGTCTTGTTCATTTGTCAGTTTCCTCCTGAATATTTCCGCACATGCGGTTTCTAAATTATTATTATATAAGCGATTGTCACTTATTATAATCAGATTTCACGGGCGGCGCAATCTTCAATGAGCCTGTCCGCCGCTTTGCCGAGCGCGCGCTCCGGATTTACTCCCGCTCTTAACGCAAGACGGCAGCATTCTCCGAGCAGAGCGCCGATATTCTCCTCGCTCGCCTCATCCTGCGAAAGATACGCGATATTCCTGCGGATGTCGCCCTCGGAGTCGGAGTCGAGTCCGGCGGCCTGCGCCTTTTTTGCGATCTTCTCATACCGCCAGGTCTGAGGCAGACTCTTCGCCACAGTCCTCATAGCCTCGCTTGCGGCTCTCTGACCGCGCTCGCGGCGCTTTATCTCCTCCCACGACGGCATCTCCTCATCTGAAAAGACGTGCGGGTGGCGGTAGATGAGCTTCTTTACGATCCCGTCCGCGACGTCGTCAAGGTCGAAGCTTCCCCTGTCGCTTTCGATGTCCGAGTGGAATACGACCTGCAGCAGTACGTCTCCCAGCTCCTCTCTGAGGTGCTCGGCGCTGTCCTCGTCGATCGCCTCCGCGACCTCGAACGCCTCCTCGAGAAACTCGCGCCTTATCGATGCGTGGGTCTGCTCGATATCCCACGGGCAGCCGCCCGGAGAGCGCAGGAGATGGACAATTTTTCGCAAGTCCTCGATATTATAGCGCTCTTTGAATACAAAATCAACCATAATTTTCCTGATCTGTCATTTTTTTCGCGTAAATTCACTTTAAGTGTAAAATTGCGGCTATTTTTTCTCCCTTTGGCAATAAAAGCGCGTCCTCGCGGCTAATAACTCTGAGTGCGAGCACGAGCGCGGCGTAGATAACTACCGCGACGACGAGCGCCGCTCCGAGGCACACTATTTCCATCAGTCTGCCACCCGGAAGAAGTCTTGCGGCAAGCCCGTAGCTTGCGGCGGCGCCTACGCCCATGACCGCGGTGCAGATCGCCGGGCGAAGCGTGACCTTGAGTATATCCGGCGGCGCCGGCAGGCGCGTAAAGATAAAGATGAGATTTATCGTAGTTATCAGGATATAGCAGGCGGCGTTGCCTATCACGGCGCCGACGATGTTGATAGCGGGGACTGAAACGAGGAAGATATTGACTATGACCTTAGTAATGCCGCCGACCGGCATGGCGATAAGCCCGACCTTCTCATGTCCCGATGCCTGGAGAATGTAATTTGTAATAAGATAGGTGCAGACAAAGTAGCTTGAAATACCCAGTCCGCGCAGGCAGTCGATGCCGGCAGGGTTGGACTCCGGGTAAAGCAGCCTGAAGATCGGCTCCGCGAGCACGCAGAGCCCTACGGCGCAGGGCATCGCTATGAGGTTCACGACCTTGATGGCGCTCTCCATCGTTGATCTGTCGTCGTCGACGCGTCTGGTCGCTACCGCGGCGGCTATGACCGGCACGACGGAAACGCCTATCGGCGTGACGAGCGCGATGGGCAGGTTATACAGCGTCATCGCCTTGGAGTATGCGCCGAAGAGAACGTCCGCCATCTTGTGGTCGAAGCCCGCTCCGAACTCGAGCGAGCGCATTATCATGCTCGAGTCGATAACTGTGATGATATTGAGAAAAATCGCTGAAAACGTGACCGGGATACCTACGCGCAGTATCTCGCCGAGCGTTTCGCCCCGGCTCAGCGGAGTATCGGTGCCGTCGCTCCCGCGCTTTCCGAGGCGGCGGTTGTAGAGCGCCATTATCGGCACCGCAAGCCCCATTCCGATGGTGACTCCCGCGATCGCGCCCCCGGCGACGTCGGCAAGCGGAGCGTGGACGCTCGCAAGATACCATGCTATCGCAAGCCCGAATACGAGCTTGCACGCCACCTCCGAGATCTGAGATATGCTCGTCGGTATCATGTCGTTTTGGCCCTGACTGTAACCTCGAAGCGCCGCTACGAGGAAGGCAAAAAGCACCGCGGGCGCGAGAACGCGTATTCCGACGGCGCTCTGCGGCTCGTGCATCGCAAATGCGAAGCCGTCGGCAAAGAAGAACATTATCGCCGCGCCGAAAAGTCCGAGAGCCGTCATAAACCATAGCGCAACATGATAGTAGCGCCGCACCTGATTATGTCTGTCCGTTGCCGCCGCCGCGCTTATCAGGCGGCTCAGCGCGACGGGGATTCCCGCCGTTCCGAGGCTCAATAGCAGCGAATAGACGTTGTAGGTTATGGTAAAATACGCCGTACCCTCGTCGCCGAGGATATTATAAATAGGTATTTTATATATGAATCCGAGCACCTTAGTGATGGCGACGGTCATAGTGAGTATCGCCGCGCCCTTCAGATAGCTCTGCTTATTTGTCTGTGACAAAATATCAAATCCTTTTATCGGAGTCTACGCTAAAAGTATATACGCTGAAATTATTAAAAATTCAACCTCGCAGGCATAAATTTACATAAATTTGCCGCGTTGACATAACCATTGTGGAAAACTCTGTGGAAAATGTGAAAAACTCTTGAAAAATCAAGGCTTTTTCCCATGTGGAGAAAAATAATCCGCGCAACCGCCAATTCGATTATGTCAATCAGCCCCCGTTTTTGAGGCGGCGAATGTCCCTTCCGGCAAACTTCAGCTCGAGGAAATTCCCCGCAAGGCGGCTCACGACCTGCGGCGAATAGCGCTTGCCGAGCTCGCTGATCGAGAAATTCGATGTTATCACAGTGCATTTTTTCGCGTTTTCGCGCGCGTTCAGAAGCTGATAGAGCGCGTTTGTTATGACCACGCCGGGTATCTCGGTGCCGAGATCGTCGATTATCAGCAGATCGGCCTTCTCAAGACGGGCGATCTCGTATCTTGCTCTTTCCGTTTCCTCCGGAGAGCGCGCAAACTGCGTCGCGCGGTACTGCTCAAAGGCGTCCACCGCGGTGTAGTACGCGACGGAGTAGCCCTTTTCCGCGACTACCTTTGCGATAGAGGTCGCAAGGAAGGTCTTGCCGAGGCCGGTGCCGCCGGTAAAGAAGAGATTTCGCGTTCTGCTCGGGAACTTGCGCGCGTACTCGTAGGCGGACTCGAAAACACCGTCCATCATCTCGCGCGGCGAGGCGCCGACGCGCGGATCGTACTCATCGGGGTAGTAGTTTATGTCGAAGGCGTCGAAGCTCTCCTCGCCCAGCTTCAGAAGCTGACTCAGCTCCTTTACCTGCTCGGCGCGGTAAAAATCCATAAGGCAGGAGCACAGCTCCGTGCCGTTGTAGCCGGTGTCGCGGCACTTCGGGCATATCGGAGTTTCGGTGAGCCAGTCGGCGGGGTAGCCGTTTTTGACAAGCAGCATCGCGCGGTTTTCCTGAAGCGTGAGGCTCCTGTCCTTCAGCTCAAGTATGGCCTCCTCCGGGTCTGTGCCGGCTCTGAGCGCCGCGCCGATCGCGTCGATGACCGTCGCCTTGATCTCGCTGTCAACGCGCCCGATCTCCGGATCCTTAGCGTAAGCCTCTCTTCTGCGGTCGTCGTACTCGCGCTCGTGCGCCTTTCTCCTCTCCTCTATGCGCGCCTTCGCGCGGGCGAGGAGCTTTCCGTCCATGCTCATGCTTATCCCTCCTTAATGCGTTTAAGGGCTTCTCTGTTCTTCTCCGCGTCGCGCGCTGTTACCTCGGTATGCTGCGGGTTCGCGGCTTTGCCGGTATTTCTCGGCTGAGCGTAAGAGTCGCCGCGCTCGATCTCCCCGGCGGTGTGAAGTCCCTTGGCGTGCCAGGAGTTCAGGATGCTGTTCATGTACCTCATCCCGAGCTTTCCCGTCTGAGTGATCGTCCTGTCGGCGGCGATAGCGAGCGCGTCGGCGCCGAAGCCGAGAGAGCGCCACGAATCAACGTATTTTTTCTCTGTATCGGTGAGCAGTCTGTCGCGGACGCGCATAGCCTTTGCCGCCTCAAAGTAAGCGTCGCGGCGCTCACTCTCGCGCTCTACGTGGCTCTCTGCCGCCTCGAGGGTGAATATCCCCTCTCTGCGCCAGGAAAACGCGACCTTTTCCATGTACCGGAAGGAAGGCATCCTGCCGCTCCCCCTGCGCTGCGCCTCTGAGATGCAGTATCGCACGAGCAGGATTATTACCTCGCCCGGCAGCTCGAGATAGTCGTAAAACCCGTACAGGCGCTGAATCTCATCGCCGGACAGCAGCCTGCCCATGGTGCGCTGTACCTCGTCTACGATCCTGCGGAAGCTCTCGCCGTTTGACAGCTCGCGCCGTATCTCCTCGGTCGTGTACTGCGGGATCTCCTCCGGTCTCTCAGGCTCGCTCTCCTTTGCGGCGCGCTTTGTGACAAGTCCGAGGTTCTCGAGCACCGAATACGCGCTCTCGATCTGGCTTACGGTCCTGCCGGTGTGCGAGGCGCAGTCCTCGCAGTCGAATCTGCCGCCGGACTGCATTATATACAGGTATGTCAGAGCGGCGTCGCCGCTGCCGCAGCCGATGAGCCGGCGCGCAGCCTCGCCGGGTATCTCAATTTTCTCCGGCGCCGGAAGCACGTAGTTTCCGTTTGCCATCGCTCACCGCTCCTTTCTCTCTGTGCTGGAAAAATAATTATATCATAGGTATTCTTGTTTTGTAAAGGTTTATGACCTCTGCAGACCACGCAGAAGCTCGATTTCGCGCTTATAGCCCGCTAAATCGTTCGGCGTTTCGAGGTAGAAGGGCAGCTCCCTCAGCGCCGGGTGATTTACGATGCGCCCGAACGCGTCAAGTCCGATGTTTCCGCCGCCGATCACCTCGTGCCGGTCCTTGCGGCTTCCGAGCGGATTTTTTGAGTCGTTTATATGTATCGCTTTCAGGCGGTCAAGCCCGATAACGCGGTCAAACTCCTCAAGCACGCCCTCGAGATCGCCGGCTATATCATAGCCGCCGTCAAAAACGTGGCAGGTGTCGAGGCAGACGCCGAGATTGTCCGAGAGCGAGACCCCGTCTATTATGTCCCGCACCTCGCGGAAGGTCGCGCCGATCTCGCTGCCCTTGCCCGCCATCGTTTCGATCAGCACCGTCGTGTGCATTCCCTCCCACATAACGGCGTTCAGCGTCGCTGCGGTCTTTTTTGCGCCCTCCTCCGAGCCCTGTCCGACGTGGCTGCCCGGGTGGAAGTTATACATATTCCCCGGCACATATTCGAGCCTTCTGAGATCGTCCGCCATCGTCTGAAGCGCGAACTCCATCACCTCCGGCCTTGCGGCGCAGGGATTGATCGTGTACGGCGCGTGAGCGAGGATAACGCTGATGCCGTTCTCCTTTGAAAAAGCGTTGAACTCCCTGCAGTCCGCTTCGTCCACCGGCTTTGCCGCGCCGCCGCGCGGGTTTCTCGTGAAGAACTGAAAGGTGCTTGCGCCGATCGACAGCGCCTCGCGCGCCATATTCATATACCCCTTCGAGCTTGAAAGATGACAGCCGATATTCAGCATTGAAAATCTCCCCTTTGCGCCCATTATAACACTTTTACTTTTCCGGCGCTATATGCTATAATGCCGAAAGAGGTGATACCGATGAAAACCATAACGGCATCTGAAATAACGGAAGCCGTCGCCCGGCTCTGCGTTGAGGCTGCGACCGTTCTGCCCGCGGACGTGCGCGCTCTCATTGAAAAAGCGCGAAGCACCGAAACGAGCGCCGCCGCCAAGGGCGCTCTCGACGATATTTCCGCAAACTACCTCTGCGCCGAGGCTGAACGCCTCCCAATCTGTCAGGACACCGGCATGGCGGTCGTTTTCTGCTCCGTCGGAACGGACGTTCACATCGACGGCGACTTTGAAAAGGCGGTAAACGACGGCGTAGCCAGGGGCTACACCGAGGGCTGCCTGCGCAAGAGCGTGGTGCGCGACCCGTTCGACCGCGTGAACACCGGCGACAACACCCCGGCGGTCATCCACACGCGCCTCGTCCCGGGCGAAAAACTCACGATCACCGTCGCGCCCAAGGGCTTCGGAAGCGAGAACAAGAGCGCGATGAAGATTTTTCTTCCGAGCGCAAAGCCCTCCGACTTTACCGATTTCATCGCGGAGACAGTCAGAAAAGCCGGAGGCGACCCGTGTCCGCCCGTGATCGTCGGAGTCGGCATCGGAGGAACAGTCGATAAATGCGCCGAAAACGCCAAGCTCGCGCTGACCCTGCCGATGGGCGAGCCGAACCCCCACCCGTTCTATGACAGTCTCGAGCGCGAGGCGCTCGATAAGTGCAACGCGACGCGCGTCGGCGCTCAGGGCTTCGGCGGCGACAACACCGCCCTCGCCGTGAAAATCATACCTAACGCGACACACATCGCCGGCACTCCCTGCGTTGTGAACATCTCCTGTCACGCGACCCGTCACGCCTCGGCAACGCTGTAAAACGGCTCTTTTCACTTTTCACAAAAGTTTTAAAGATTTTTGTGAAAAACTATTCATTTTTCACAAAGAGTATGTTATAATTCAAGTGAGGAAGAAGCTTCCTCGACCGAAGACACGAAAGGAGCATTATTATGAGGTTTACGTTTACTGAAAAGAAGATCACCACCTCTTCCGACCTCCGCGCATACGCCGAGCGTAAGATCGGCAAGCTCGATCGCTTTTTCCGCGACGAGTCGGACGCATTCGTGACCTTCTCCCTTGAGAGGGGCCGTCACATCGCAGAGGTCACGCTTCGCAACGGCGGTATGTTCTACCGCGTATCGGAGCAGACGGGAGATATGTATGCCTCAATTGATTCTGCGGTAGCCTCCATCGAGAGGCAGATCCGCAAAAACAAGACCCGCCTTGAAAAGCGCCTCAGAGCCGGCTCCCTCACCGAAAAGCTGGCTGACGCGCCCGCGCTCGTCGCAGAGCCCGTCGAAGAGGAGGAGGACTACAAGATCATCCGCACAAAGCGCATCGCCATCAAGCCTATGGGCGTTGAGGAGGCTGTGCTTCAGATGAATCTTCTCGGTCACGACTTCTTCGTTTTCCGCGATCAGGACAACGAGGAGAAGTACGCCGTCGTCTACCGCCGCAAATCCGGCGGCTACGGACTTATCGAGGACGAGAAGTAATATAGCGCGCTAAAGGGCGGGGTTCATCGCTGAACCCCGCCCTTTTTTTATACTAATCCTTGATATAAAACTGACTTGTAATTCTGAGCAGAAATTGTGCCAGACAAGGCAGAAAAGCAGAGCATAATGGATATATATGGTCAAGGGGGCTAACGCAGTATGGCGCAATTTCTGCCAGAAGGACT
>JAFPWN010000057.1 GCA_017412765.1 Oscillospiraceae bacterium
GAAGCGCTCCTTCGCCTCCGCATAACTGATGGCGTATTCCGGCTGAGTATAGTCGAACGCGCGGAGCATTGCTATCTCATCCGCAGTGAGAACGTCGTTATAGATGCCTACCTTACCGTAATAGCCGCTGTAATCCACATACGCGCCGAGAGCCTCCGCTACGAAGCGTATGGGAACGAAGGTGCGGTATTCCTTCAGCACGGTCTCGGTGTCCATTGTGACGATCTCAGTAGTGCCATCCTTTATAACTCTCAGTTCACGGCTTCCTACGGGTATTTCCACGCGGATGCCGTTTTTCTCTGCGACGGCGCACTGGAGCTTTCCGTCCCAGTTCACCTCAGCGCCAAGCGCCTCAGCTACAAAGCGGACGGGGATCATCGTTCTGCTGTCTGAATTGACGTAGGGCTGCGCATCGGGGAAGGTCACGACCCTGCCGTTGACGCGAATATCCAGCTCGTTCTCCGCGTTTGCGGGAATTGCGAAGATTGTGAAGATTATAGTGAGCGCAAGCACTATTGAAAGTGTTCTTGTGATCGTTTTCAATTCGGATTCCTCCTTAAATATATTAAAGCTCCTGCGTATATAATACCGAACGCAAGGCTAATTGTCCAGCGTGCGATTGACGGATCAACAAAAAGCCGAGCGATAATATACGCAGGAGCAACGTAGGTGCAGAGCGGTATCTGACCGTCTTTTCGCTTTGTGAGCCATACCGCCAGAAGCGAGAGAAGCATCACAAACAGCGTCTCACGCAGGCCGACGCAGAAGGCAAGCGAACACAGCAGCTTGATGTCACCGCCCGGCGCGCTCAGATGAATAAGCCTTGAGCATACCCACATAACGAGAGCTACGACAAGCAGAGATAAGACGCGGTATAAATGATCTCCCCTCAGTAAGCCGCAGAGTAGCAGCAGAACAGGAACGAGATTTGAGATCTCACGCCTTTTTGCGTCTGTAACTCCGCCGTAGAGGAGTGCGGATGCGCTCACAAGCTCAGTAAGAACGGTCAAGTTCGAAGTCAGTGGTATCATAATTCGTTGCCCTCACTCTGAATGGATATCTGACCGCAGCTGTGTTCATCAGCGTTTCAAAGCTTATAGTTCCCTCCACGGTCATAGATGGAAGCCGGCTGCCGTCTGCTTCTCCGGCGTAGGCAGAGATCGAATCGACGGTTATGGAATAGCCGTCTGTCACGTCCTGTCCTAGATAATAGCGGAAGTCTTTTTCAGCCGAGTCGGTGTCGAGAAGCAGTATTCCGTCCTGCCGGTACTCATCGAGCATATTCCTCTCAACTGCGCTGTTCACGCAGCGCTGTATCACGTCCGTCGCGTAGTCTGTTTTCTCAAAGGCATAGCCCATCTCGAGAATAACAAAGGTTATCCCGAGAAGAGCGAATAAAAGCCCGTAAAACAGGAGCGGTATTGAGCCGCTCCTGTCCCTGAGTATCCTTTTCATTTCCAGTACCTCTCTGATCGCCCACGCATACTTATCTTTATGGGGAGGTCGAGCGAAACCGGCGCAGAGCCCATAAAGTCCAAGCAGACGGGGTATTTTGCTTCTAGGCTGACTGTAAAGCCCTTATTGAGCTGTATGTGCCGTGTGCCGGAGATATACTCCGCACTAGGCACTGAAACCTTCAAGCCGCTCAGCCCGCCTGCAAGCCCCTCGGCAAGAGAGTCAATACTTTCCTCGTTGTATTCGCCCGCGATCTCAATTGCGCGAACAACTCTCCTTAGCGTGAAGCTTGCGTTATAGAATGCGGTAACATAGCAGAGGGCGCCGAGAAGTACGGCAAAGATCAGGATGAGCATGGCAGTCGCGGCGATGAATTCCACGGCTGCTTCGCCCCTTTTGTCGCCGTACAGCGCCCGAAAGAAACACCTGACTGCCATGCGCTTTTATTAGGTTCCGCTGCCGCTGAGCGCGGTGTTGAGAAGGGCGGTGAGCTTCGTGACGATGTTGTTCATCATCGTAGTGAAGAAGCCGGGAAGGGCGACGTTGACAGCCGTTACGAGGGCGGCCACGATCACGATGCCGATGATGAAGCCGCCGAGCGTGTCGGTGGTGATCTCACCGCGCTTATCTTCGGCGAGGCTGCGGACGGAGGTCATAACATTGAGGACTGCGAGCTGGATACGGTTTGCGATGTTTCTGATGGTTTTCATTTCTTTCTTTTCCTTTCTTTTTTTGTTTTTTATTCTGATTGTGCGAACACAACGGGGACCGGAGTGATTGCTTAGGTTCCGCTGCCGCTGAGCGCGGTGCTCAGGAGGGTGTTGAGCTTGGTGGTGATGCTGGTCATCATAGTGTTGAAGAAGCCGGGAAGGGCGACGTTGACAGCCGTGACGAGGGCGGCCACGATCACGATGCCGATGATGAAGCCGCCGAGCGTGTCGGTGGTAATCTCACCGCGCTTGTCGTCGGCGAAGCTGCGGACGGAGGTCATAACAGTAAGGACTGCGAGCTGGATACGGTCAGCGATGTTGGTGATGGTTTTCATTTGTTTGTTTTCCTTTCGTTTTTAAGATTTTTATTTTTTATTTTGCGAACACAACGAGGACAGGAGAATTAGGTTCCACTGCCACTGAGGGCAGTGTTGAGAAGCGCGTTGAGCTTCGTGGTGATGCTGGTCATCATCGTGGTGAAGAAGCCGGGAAGGGCGATGTTGACAGCCGTGACGAGTGCGGCCACGATCACGATGCCGATGATGAAGCCGCCGAGCGTGTCGGTGGTGATCTCACCGCGCTTATCTTCGGCGAGGCTGCGGACGGATGTCATTACATTGAGGGCTGCGAGCTGAATGCGGTTAGCGATGTTGGTGATGGTTTTCATTTGTTTAGTTTCCTTTCATTTTTTAGATTTTTATTTTTATTGTGCGAGCACAACGAGGACCGGAGGAATGCTTAGGTTCCGCTGCCGCTGAGCGCGGTGTTGAGAAGGGCGGTGAGCTTCGTGACGATGTTGGTCATCATCGTGTTGAAGAAGCCGGGAAGGGCGACGTTGACAGCCGTGACGAGTGCGGCCACGATCACGATGCCGATGATGAAGCCGCCGAGCGTGTCGGTGGTGATCTCACCGCGCTTATCTTCGGCGAGGCTGTGGACGGAGGTCATTACATTGAGGACTGCGAGCTCGATACGGTTTGCGATGTTTCTGATGGTTTTCATTTCTTTCTTTTCCTTTCGTATTTTTGGTTTTTTATTTGTATTGTGCGAACACAACGAGGACTGAGTTAATTAGAACAATGTGTTTAGCTGGGTCATAACGAACTGCGCGAGGACGTAAAGTATCATCACGATGCAGACGGCGACAGCGGGCAGATAAGTTGCGCGCATCTTTGCCGGTCTTAGACTCAGCTCCTTCTGGATAATAAGCCGCGACTCTCGCGCCATATCGTCCGCGAGAAGGTCGAGCGTGGCGCTCTGGTCAACGCCTCTATCGATCTCGAGAAGCGCGGTGCAGAGGCGGAATGCCGCTTCCGATCCTATACTCATCTGAAACTGCTGTAACGCCTGAGCTATACTGCCGGAACGGGCGTGTGAGAGAAGCTTGTCGAGCTCCTCGCCGAGCACCGCGCCCGCGACATTGCGGTAAGACTGTACGGCGCTCAGAATGTCACGGTTTGTTTTGAGACTTCGACAAATCGTTCTCACGAAGCTCGGCATTTCGCGCCGTATGGCTTCATCCCGAGCCTTCAGCTTTTTCGTCAGCATTTCCTTCTCCTTGAGAAGGCCGTAGAAGCACAGGAGCGCGACTGCCCCTATACCTATCCAAAGACGAAGGATACAGCAAAGTCCGATGCCGACTGCGCCGCCCGTGATTATTACGACCTTCCGAGCCGTGTACTCTTCGGGAGTGAGGTCATATCCGGCTCGTCTGAGGTCTCGCGAAAGGCGGTCTTTTGTGCTGTCGTCGAGGGTGATGAAGCGCATAAAAAAGCGGCACAGCCTTTTGACCGTACCGTTATCCCATATTGAGCTTTTATCCCTGTACCATTTGCCGACGGCGTTTATCTCCTTCGCTCTTGTGTTCGCGTTGAGGATATCCGCGAGAAGCCACAATCCGCCTGCAAGGGTGACGAACAATAGTGTAAATAATATATATTTCATCCTGCCGCCTCCTATATAACGGGCTTGTTTATCTTCAAGGCCTTGACCACCGAGAAGATAACGGCTCCTAGGAGCAGGACGAAGAGTCCCTGCCCGATGAGTGAGCTCGTCATCACCTTATAGGCGTCGGGCATCATCACCTTGAAGATAACGGGGACGGAGAAGATCATGATGAGGGTCATAAGATAATCCCTCCATACGGCGCTCATAGCGACCTGTGCCTCCTGCTGGATGGAAATGATGTCGTGCATGGACTCGGTAACGGCGACGCAGGCGTATTTGAGCGTCCTGTCCTGCTGCGCCATGCAGAGCACGTCGATCCATTGGCTGAAATACGGGTTCTTTACCTGCCGTTCCATACGGCGCAGCGCCTCGACGACATCTGAATCCATATAGGTCGCGTAGCTCAGAAAGTCGCGGAACGGAGCTTTCACCTCCAGATTTTCGAGATTTTCCCGAACGGAACGGATAATATCCTCCGTGGTTAGATAAGAGTGAGAGATAACTGTCATAGCCGAGCAGAGCCGTTCCGCCTCCGAAGCGCGGATGTTGTTTTGCCGGAAGCTCAGATAGAGGAGCGGTCCCGCAGTCCCTATCGTTCCGAGCGCAAAGGCAATAAGCGGCGAGCCATAGATAGCCTTTCCTGCGAAATAACCTCCGACGGCGCATAAGGCGGTGAAGCTCCAATAGATTGCCGGCGGCATAGTACTCCAGGAGCGCAGAGAGCGCTGCTTTTCCACTATTTTGTGGATAAGCTTTGAGAGCTTGCCCTTCGGCTTAAAGCTGTGTATTTTCTCTTTCCTTTCGCGCTTTGCTCTTCGGCGGCGCAGAACGTCGGCGTCGAAGCCGAACAGGAGGTATATCGCCGCACAGAGAAGGAGGAATACGAGGGAGGTCATCGGTAGCGCGCTCATAGGGAATCAGCTCCCTTTGCGTCGGGAAAGAGCCGGTGAAGCTCATCCTCCGAAACGCCGTTGTCCCGAAGTCTTCCATAGAGCCTCGGAGATATATTCCCGACACGCTCGTGATGGGCGGCTACCTCTTTCACAAGTCCGCGTTCGTCGCGTTTTGTCTCCGTTATTTTGAGCGAATAGAGCATATTGCCGGTGACGCGCCCGTTCTTCTGCCCTGTCGCCTCGAATATCTCCACTATCCTGCGGGTACCATCCTTGAGCTGCTTTGCGAAGGCCATAACAGGCCACGCTCCGACGCATTCGGAGAGCAGCATCTCGTCCGTGAGAGTGGTCTCACCCATACGGCAGAGGGAGACAAGGCGGCGGTAGCCGTCCTTTGCTCCGTCTGCGTGGAAGGAGGTCAGTATCGTATGGCCGGATTGACCTGCCGCAATAGCCTGCATAACCTCCGGACCTCTGACCTCTGCCGGAACTATAAGCGATGGGTGATGCCTCAATGCCGCTTTTAACAGATCGGAGATTGTTATCCTCGTCGGAGCCTCCTGCGTGAGCATCGAGACCACACGGGCAGGCCGGTCGTTTACGGCGTCGTATTTCAGCAGCGTCAGCTCCTGGCTATCCTCCGCTGTGAATATGCGCGTGTTCGGATTGTCGCAGTGATGGATATACTCGTTGAGGATGAAGGACTGGAGTGTCGTCTTCCCCGAGCCTGTGCCGCCGCAGAGCCCTACCGAAACACCGTTTGAAAGACAGATCGTCAGGAAGTCCAGCATATCTCCCGTCGCAGTCCCGGCTTTAATAAGCTCCTCCCGCGTGATGCAGCTGCGGCTCTGCTTTCTGATGGAAGCGGAAACTCCGCGCTCTGCGGGAACAACGGGAGGGATAGCGGCGTTAATTCTCGTACCGGAGCCGATGAAGCTGTCCACAAGCGGCGACTGAGCGTCAATAAGCTTGCCGCCCATACGGATCATACGGCGGATAACGTCGATAGCCGCCTGCGGAGACGGAAATGCGTCAGCGCCGAGGAGGTATTCAGTCCTGTCGTGGTAGATTATCTCCACCGCGTCGTAGCTGTTTATATTTATCTCCTCGACGTTAGGGCTGCGGAGGTACTGCGTCAGTATTCCGAGGCCGGCCATATCCTGGTAGATCTTCTCTGTGACCTCCGAAAGATCGTAGCTCTGTCCGGAAAGCGCCTCCGCCGCGTATCTGCGTATAAGCTCCCTGAGATTGCGTGCCGCAGCGGGATCGTCCAGCGCGGCAGAGAGTTCCTTGGCGTGATTCGCGGAGACTGACGCTCTGACAAAGTTGAGAAGGGTGGTATAGCCCGTCGCAGCTGCCGTGCCGCTGTCGTCCTTTACCTCTGCGATTGCGAGGAACTCATGTGGGGATATGCTGTTCATCCGGTTCCCTCCTTATTAGAAGCTCAGCGAGCCTGTCCAGCGCCTCAGTGTATTTTGCACCCTGCTTGCCGCCGCTCCTGTAAAGCGTCCGCTTTGTCATAAGGCTCTCCTGCGCGTTCGGCAGGTGAGGAATGCTTATTTCAAGCTCTATGCGGAACTGTCTCAGCAATGCCGGATATGAAAAAAGCGGAAGCGTCTCTACGACGACCTCCGTCTTCTTTTCGGCTATCGTGTCAAGCACCCTTCTGTATGCCGATCTCCACGCTATTGAAGCCACCGAGCTTCCCGAAAGAAGGATAACCTTCTCCGAAAGATTCAGTGACCAGGCTGAAAAAGCATCCTTACAGTCCGAAGGGCAGTCGACGAGGGTGAAGTCGAAGGCTTCCTCCGACTGGCGAAGCGCCTCTTTTGCGTCTGCTGATGAAATATTGTCCCCGAAGGCGTCGGCGTTGTACGGAGCAGCAAGGATGAAAATAAGCTCGGTGAAACCTTGCACGATGCTGAGGATATTCGTCCGCATTCCGCGGACTGCTTCTATGCTGCGCTCCGGCCTTATCTGAACGGCAAGTCTCGCCGAGAGCTCGCTGAACGGCTCCGGAGAGATGAGGAGCACGGACTTTCCACAGGCTGAAAGAGCGTGGGCAAGGTCGATCATAAGGGTCGTCTTACCGCTCTGCGGAGGACCCCAAATAGGTACGATCATCGCTCAGCCCTCCCTTGCAGTCAGCGTCAGGTGCATCGTCTTCTCACGTTCGAGCCGGATTAGCGTCGCGGCCTCGTCGTCCGTGCAGAGGAACACGACGTAGACGGGCTTGAAGTCGAGGCTGGTCTCCTCGACCGTCTTTTCTTTCACTTCGTCGAGCTCGCTGAGACTGCGGAGCTCCTTGTTGAGAACGTTCCGGATAAACAGATCTGAAATAACCCTCTCCGTGACGGTCTCTTTTTCGCCCTCCTCGTTTTCGGCCTCCCTGCACTCATAGACGTCTACGGTGTTACCCGCGCGCAGGACGCTTGCAACTCCGGACGAGGCTGAGGAAAGCTCAACAGTCACGATGCACAGTCCTTCGCCGAGACCCTTGATCTCGGAAGCGGCGGTTTTCCTGTACTCCTCCTCGGTGACGAGCCTGTCTGTCCAGAGAAATTCACCGGCGTACAGAGGCTCGGAAGCGACGAGACCGACGACGCTCTCAAAGCTCGCCGCGCTCTTTTTCGGAGCTTCGGAAGCGTTGATCTCAGCGGAAGAGAGCATATTTCTTGTGATGACCGTACCCTCCGGCACGTCCTGGATGACCTTGACGACCGTCGCCGTCTCTCTGTCGTCGGAGTACAGTCTCGGGATCAGGATAAAAGCGATCGCGGCAGCCAGAAGAATACAGGCTGCCGCGAGAAAGATTTTTGACTTGAAGAATTTTATGGCAATTCGCCTCCTATGTTTTTCTTTTTCAGCCGGTACAGCCGGTAATTAGTTTACAGGGGGAGAGTGTGAGAGGGGGAGCACGGAATCCTCCCATTTTGAGAATGGGTATACTTCTCCCTTGCACTCTTATCTCTCCCGCTGTTTTTGCCGATCGAGATACCGTCCGTAGTACTCCAGCGCTTTGAGTACGTATTCTTCGGTATTTTTCGGCGATAAGTCTGCGGGGATATACTGCCGCAGTCTGTCTGCGCGGAAGCTGATCTTTTCCCTCTGATTCGGCTTCTCCTCGCACATAATGGAGAGAATCACGTCCTCGCTGAGCTTCCCCGCCTGTGAAAACTGCCTCAGCTTGATTGCCTGCGCGTGTGAGGGCGTCGCGTCCTCATAGGCTATTGTCTCCAAGAGGGCATCCTGTTCGTCCCCGCTCAGATAGCTCAGCTCCACAGCCGGACGAAGCGCGATCTTGCCGTCGTCGACGAGGTTGAGAAGACCGTCGTTCAAGGATGTAAGGCGGATATAACGGCGTACTTGGTCTCCGCTTTCTCCAAACTTAGCCCCAATAACATCTGCTGATTCTGTCTTATTCAACTTCCCCGCCAGTGGCGTGGAAGTTAAATCCGTTCTCTGTCCCTGTCTTTTCATCGCCTCAAGACGCATTTTGTACGCCTTGGCCTTCTCACTGGGTAATATCTCCGACCTCTGGCAATTTGATTCTACCATAAGGATCACCGCCTCATCTCTTGTAAGCTCCTTCACCTCCCCCTTGACGGTCTCAAGTCCGGCAAGCTCGCAGGCTTTCTTTCTCCGATGTCCGGAGACCATTTCATAGCGACCGTCATCCTTTTTCCGAAGCGTGACCGGAGTAATTACGCCGTTCAGCTTTATGCTCTCCACAAGTCTGTCCATATCCTCGTCGAGCCTCACCTGATAAGGGTGGTCGGGGAAATCGTCTATCTCGCTAATGGGGATGTCATAGATTTTTGGGAGCTTTCTCTCTTCGCGCGACTTGCCGTCCATAAAAAGCTCATCGTAAGCGCTCTTCAGGCCGAGGTCTAACTCTTTCGCCATCGGATAGAACCTCCTTTACAAGATTTTCATAGGCTGCCGCAACCTTTCCGTGACCGTCATGCTCGAAGATGCTCTTTCCTTCGAGGCTTGTCTCAGCCGCTCTCACAGAGAATGGTATCTCCGTATCAAAAACGCGGAGCATATTACCCGTCTGACGAAGCGCTGAGATAATGGACTTGGCATTGTTTGTTCTTGAGTCCACCATCGTAAGAAGTACCCCGTCGATATTGAGCCTCGGGTTTATCTGCCGCCGGACTTTTGCTATTGAACCCATAAGGAGCGATAAACCTTTTGTGGAAAGATAGCTCGCCTGCGTCGGGATTATAACCCCGTCTGCGGCTGCAAGGGCGTTGATGGTCATCAGACCCAGCGACGGCATATAGTCTATGAGTATGTGGTCGTACCGGGCTTTCAGCGGTTCAAGCGCTTCTCTCAGCACAAACTCTCGGCTCATAATGTTGGTAAGCCCAACCTCAAAGCCTGACAGCTCGATATTAGCGGGCAGCAGGTCAACGCCCTCCGCGTGGTGGATTATTCCGCAGCCTCCGGGAGGCGGCTTCTCCTCGATAACGCTCTGCAAAAGCTCGGTGAGCGTGAAATCCAGCTCGTCCGGTGTTTTTATTCCGAGACTTACCGTGAGACTCGCCTGCGGATCGGCGTCCACAAGCAGGACTTTTCTTCCGGCTCTCGCAAGCCCCACTCCGAGGCTCACGGCGGTGGTAGTTTTTCCGACACCGCCCTTCTGGTTTGCGATAGCCGTGATCTCGTGATCCCTCAATTTGCATTCCTCCTTTTTTGTTTTTGGATATGAAAAAAGACCTATCTGGATTTTTCTCCAAACAGGTCTCTTTACAACTATTGATGTTGTCGCATGAGTTGAACTGAAATAAACGAAAATAACAGCGGCTTTTTATATTGCCGTTTGAAACTATATGTGATACAATAAGTGCAGAATCTGGCAAACAAAAGCTGAGATTGGGGATATAGAGATGGAAGAAGTACTCAGAATCCAAATCTCAGAGCTCATAAAGGATTTTCAGGAAGGGCAAAAGGAAACACATTCACAGCGCTTTTGCTTCGTGCTGGGCGCCGGTGCCTCAGTTTCCTCCGGCATCAGATATAGTGAAGTCCGTTTTTTGACCGAAGTTTTCAACACATCTTTGACAATGCCACATAATTGACGCTTTGGATAATTGTGACTTTTTGTCCCACAATTTTGCAAAAACTTGAAATACAGAAAGAATATCTGCTTTTTTCCCTCCATTGTGTGCCGAAAAATCTCTAAATATTCCTTTGCGAAATATGGGGTATTGCCTTAACAAAAAGTATGTTTATATTAAAAAAGCCGCGAGAACTAATGATTTCACGGCTTTTCGGCGTATTATGTTTATAGATTTGTTTCCGAATAGGTCTCTTTACAATGATATTTGATTACCCGGCGAGCTTTAAAAGCATCTCGTCAACAGCGTCTGTGTAACGCCCTTCGATTATGAGGCGGTTGCGCAGACGGATAAGGCTTTCAATTACCATTTTCAGCTCACTTGCGTTGAGCTCAAGGAACACTCTGTTTTGTTTTCCGAACATTTGCACTCTCCTCCCTTCGCGTGTATTTTCTCATAAGAAGGGTATTATTGCAAATCTGCGAGCCTTATCTCGAAGTCCCATGATGTATCAGGCTCTGAGATAAAACGATATGCTATTTGTCCTCTCACGCCCCGCATATCCAAGGGTCTCACGCCGGATTATGTCCTTTTTCTGAGAGTTATGTACTCGCACACTATTTGTTCTCAACGCCCCGTGTGCAGGTGAATAATCACCGGGAGATCATCAGGCGGCTATCTGCTATAGCCTCATAGGAGTTTCACCTCTGCCGGTTCTCCGCCAGCCCCGTAGGGAAGTATCATTATAGTCAGACCTGTCTTCGCCCGAAGAGGAGCAGTCTCTCCTTTGCGGCACTGGATTCTCGCAGCTCTTGAAAGGGCCTCGCGTACATGCCGTATGGCTCATCAGTCTGATTAACGTACCTGATGATCTGTGTATTAAATTTTCAAAGAGCACCGAAGCGGCACTCCTTGTCGGAGGAGAACCCCTTCATTATGTTTGGACAAAGGGGTGTCAAAAAAGAAGTACTTTTCATAAAATTTTTCAATATTTTTTTCGGCAGAGCAAAAAAGAGCCAGCTTACCTTCATTACAAAGGAAGCTGACACTTTCGTAAATGTTTCAAATCGGGCCTTTACCACAAAGCCACCCAGTACTATTCCATTTGATTAAATGCAACACTTTTTGCAACACGAACTTGGAGAGCCAATGGAACAACAAGAAAAAAGTTCGATTTCTGGCTTTCATTTATGAAAAATGGCCCAAATAGAGGCATTTTGAGAAAACAGAAAAAGAGTGGGAATAACTGACAAAACCCGCAAAGCCTTGAAAACACTGGGTTTTTGAAGCGGAAACGGGGCATTTGATAGCAAATTGATAGCAGATACCAAAACCGGATTTACTTTGCTCACTCCTGTATAGCGGGTGGTTTGCGGGTAAATCCTCCATATCCTAAGAAAAAGGTCTTGCTGACTTTCACCAGTCGGCAAGACCTTTTTTGCTATTTGTCTTTTCTCTGTTTCTTCAATCCTTTTATCAGAGCATCGCTTAATTCCTTCGAGGGGACTTTGGCCCACCGCTGGGTGGTGTCGTACTTCGGGTAGTTGTAGCGCCAGCGGTCATAGTCCTCCTTGGTGATCTCC
>JAFPWN010000010.1 GCA_017412765.1 Oscillospiraceae bacterium
GAACTCATCGACTATCTCGATTACTACAACAACCGCAGGATCAAGCTAAAACTAAAGGGCCTGACACCTGCTCAACACAGATACCAGACCCTTCAGGTCGCTTAATTGAAAATCTTGTCTAACTTTTGGGGTTCACTTCAAACCTAAGCCGGATTCTTTTATCTTCTCTTGTATTTTATCGCAAATATGAGCGCCGCAGCAAGGGCGAGAGACGAAATGCCCGTCCACATGAGAAGCTCCGGCGTTACAGTGCTTCGGGTATCGGTATCGGTCTCGTCAAGAGCGTCGTCTGTTACGCTCTCCTCGGAGAAGCCGCCCTCCATATCGGGAGGCGTGCCGCCCATATCGCCCATTCCGGTGCCGTCCGGCGGAGTAGGCCGCTCATCGGATTCTTCCGTCTCGCCCATAGCGGCTCCGTCCGGCGGCGTCGGTCTGTCGGAGGACTCCTCGCCGCTCATATCGGGAGGCGTTCCCATCTCACCGGAGCTACCCTCCGTATCAGAGGGCATATCGCCCATCTCACCCATATTTCCGCCCATTTCTCCGGGCTGAGCCATACCGCCGCCCATTCCGCCCATTACGGAGCCGAGTGTCGTGACTGTCGATTCAAGCGTTATTTCAGTGCTTTCGGAGCCTATTGTCAGAGTATAAGTTTCCCCGAGAGTCATATCGGGAGTGCTGATCGTCAGACAATCAAAGGTATAGGGCGCTGTGTATGAGAAAATATCGCCGAGCGTTATCCCGCTGCCCGCCGCCGCTGAAGCGGTGAGATTATAGAAGATAACGGGCTGTGTCGAGCTTTCACCGGGCGCTTCAGCCATATTGCTCGCGCCGAGGGCTATCACGGTTCCTCCGGTGATCGTAAGTTCACCGCCGGATTCGCTGCCGTAATCTATCGCGTTGTTCGAGCCGCCGCCGATCACCGCGACAGTGACAGTGCCGCCGGAGATATTCACGCTGCCGTTTGAGTCTATGCCGTCGGCGTCGTTTCCGTCAGAATTCATAATGGTAAGCGTACCGCCGGTTATGGTCACGTTTCCGCCGTTGCCGTTTGCGTTAAATCCGTCGTCTGTCGGATAAATTTCGACGCTGCCGCCGTTCTGTGTGATATTCAGCGCTTCGATGCCCTCATAGCACTTCGCTATGACTACGTTTCCGCCGTTTATCGTTATATCAGCGTCGGAGTGGACAGCGTCGTCGCCGGAGGAGATCGCAAAATCGCCGCCCTCGATGATAATGCTGCCCGCGGCCTTAATGCCGTCGTCGGCGCCGGTGAGATCAAAGGTGCCGGACTCTATATAGATATAGCCCTCCTCGGTCTTCTGCTGGATCGCCTCGTCCGCGGCGTCGACGGTGATCGAAGCCTTCATAATGCGTATCGTATCGTTTGCGTTTATGCCGTCCTTAGCGGCGGTGATGGTTATCTCTCCGCCGGTTATGACGAGGTCGTCGTTTGCCTCGATGCCGTGCTTATACTCCGCGGTCACGCTGAGCGAGCCGGAGCCGTTTATAGTGAGGTCGTCCTTTGCGTAGATTGCGCCGCCGACGCCTTCCGAAACGGCCGCCGAGGAATAATCCGCGCCGGATGCGAGGGTGTTCACAGTTCCTTCAGCGAGAGTGAGGAACACCTTATCCGCCTGATTAACAATAAGCGCCGCGCTGTCCGAGCAGCTTACGCTCACGTCCGAGAGACGGATATAAACCTTTGAATTGGAATTTGCGTCAACAGTAATGCTGCCGTCCGTGAGCGAGCCGGAAAGCTCGTACCATCCGGACTCTGCTATCACAACTCCGCCGTCGTAGACGTAAGCGCCGCTGCCGCTTATCGCCGCCGTATCGCCCGAGAGCGTGATCGCCGTCACGTCGTAGCCGCTCCAATCGCCGTTCTGATCGCTCGAGGTGAAGTACTCCGAGTCGGAATAAGCCTCGGAATCATCATCCGTTACCGCGGCGATTCCGAGGCTTTTGCCGTTTATGAATATCAGTGTCAGAGCTATGGCGAGAACGAGGACGGCGACGCATATCGTATCAAATCTTTTATGCGCACTCATCCCGGCACCTCTCAGCTCATGTAGTCGCCGTTGTAGCTGACGAGCACCGCGCTCTTTACGCCGTTGAGAGAAGTCAGGCCGTTTACGAAATCGGTGTTGTCATCCTTGAGTCTGACCTCCATGTTGAGCTCGACGGAGCCGGCTCTTGCAGTCTTGGATTTCGTTACGCACTTGTTTACGTTCTCCTTGAGGAAGGCTACCGCCTTGTCCTCCGCCGCCTTGTCCTCGACGGTCATAACTACGATGTAGGGCTGGGTGTGGGTCTTGCGGTTTACGAAGATAATAAGAACGATGCCGATGATAACGGAGCCGAACACCGCAAGCGGGATCATGCCCGCGGCAAGAACGATGCCGGCTGCGATCGCCCAGAAGAGGAAGGCTATGTCAAGCGGCTCCTTGATCGCGGTACGGAAACGGACGATTGAAAGCGCGCCGACCATACCGAGTGAGAGAACAACGTTCGACGTGACGGCCAGGATCACGAGATTCGTGATCATCGTCAGCGCGACGAGCGTCACACCGAATGAGGTTGAAAACATAACGCCCTGATAGGTTTTCTTGTAGACGAAGAAAATGAAAAGTCCGATGCAGAAGGCAAGCGCCATGCTCAGCACCATGTCGAAGGCGCTGACCGCGGTCACGTTCTCAAGGAACGAGGATTTGAAGATGTCCGAAAAATTCATATTTATTCTCCTTTTTCTATTCAGCCGTAGATACGGCATATTTCATACTTTGAAAAGCTCGTTACCCGTCTGCCCGAGAGCTGTACCGCGCTCCTTATGACGTCGGGCAGGTATTCGTCCCACTTGACCTCCAGGATGCAGAACTGGTCGCCCACGCGGACAGTCGGGCAGTCCCAATCGAGAAAGTCGGTGTTCGATAGCCCGCTCCGTATGTTGTAGTCAAGCGTAACGCGGACGTTTCCGGGCGCGAATATGAACGGGTCGCGGGTGTAATCGACTATCGTCTTCGGCGCAAGCCCCTCATAGCGCATCTTTGCGTAAAGCTCCTGAACAAGCTCTCTGCCGGAATCCATCATCCAGTCGAGGTCGCCGTCAACGATCTTCTGAGCCTCCTCTGCGGTGAGGCGCGCCTGCTCCTTTGAGGTCAAGCCGTTAATTTTAGACTTCTTTTCAAGGGAAATGAAGCTCTTATCGCCGTTATAGTAGCGGATTCTGAACTTTTCCCGCTTATTTACGCCGTCAACCTTTTCCCTCAGCGCCTTGTCATAGAGATTATCGAAGTACAGGCTCCGGATCTCATACCTTCCGTTTTTTGCGTGCTTGTCGCGCTCCATAACGGCGTCGAGCCGGCCTCTTAGGATCAGCATATCCGCGTAATTCAGCTCATGCTTCCATTCATGGCGGAATTTCATTTCGCTCACTTCCTTTCCGTTTCGCTTTATGGGTACATTATATCCGCAAACCTTAAATGTAGTTTAAAGTAATTAAAGTAATTTTAGTTTTTCGCTTTAAATAATTAAACTTTTCCTTGACAAAGCGCCGCGCGGGTGATATACTCACGTCAAACCGATGAGGAAGAGTAGTAAGCGCCTTCCCTTATCTCTGAGC
Organism: Oscillospiraceae bacterium; assembly: GCA_017412765.1. Lineage (GTDB taxonomy): Bacteria > Bacillota > Clostridia > Oscillospirales > Oscillospiraceae > RUG626. The sequence goes on from JAFPWN010000010.1 coordinate 3,623, forward strand.
GAGCCGCTGGCGGTGAGAGTGCGGCAGATAATACTGCGCCGAATGGACTTCCGAGGGCAATCTGAACGGCTTATGCCTATTAGGTGCGCCGGGGTATGGCTCCCCGTTATAAAAAGTCTGCGTTGTATGACGCGAAAAGTGGGCGCGAAAGCGTCAAGCCGGGTGGCACCGCAGGATCAATTATCCTGTCCCAGCATATTATTGCAGGGACAGGATTTATTTTTTGTCCCGAGAAAAGGAGAATCGTTATGAAAAAGCTCGTCTCGCTCGTCCTTACGCTCGTGCTCGTCCTCTCTCTCGCCGCCTGCTCAACGTCTGACAGCGGCGCAAAGACATACTCCGTCGGAATCTGCAACTTCGTTGACGACGCCTCGCTCAATCAGATAATAGAAAACGTCGAGGCGCGCCTCAGCGAGATTGCAAAGGAAAAGGGCGTTACGATAAACGTCAAGGTCGATAACTGCAACATGGACGCGAACGTTCTCAATCAGATAATCGCGGACTTCACCGCCTCGAACGTAGACCTTATGATCGGCGTTGCGACCCCGGTCGCTATGGCGATGCAGGCGGCGACCGAGGACAGTGGCATTCCCGTCGTCTTCGCAGCGGTCTCCGATCCCCTCTCCTGCGGACTTGTCGATTCCCTCGAAAAGCCGGGTCACAACGTGACCGGCACCTCGGACTATCTCGACACGAACGCGGTCATGAATCTCATCTTCGCCGTTGACTCCGGCGCGGATAAGATCGGTCTCTTATATAATATAGGTGAGGACGCCTCCGCGACTCCGATCGCTGCCGCGAAGCAGTATCTCGACGCGAAGGGCATCGCCTGCGTCGAGCGCACCGGAACCAACGTCGAGGAGATAATGCTCGCCGCCGACGCGCTGATAGCTGACGGCGTGGACGCGATCTTCACCCCGACCGACAACACCGTTATGAAAAGTGAGCTTGCGATCTACGAAAAGCTCGCCGCCGCAGGCATACCCCACTACACCGGCGCCGACTCCTTCGCGCTGAACGGCGCTTTCCTCGGCTACGGCGTTGACTACGCAAACCTCGGCGTTGAGACCGCGAACATGGCGGCGAAGATCCTCATTGACGGCGCCTCTCCCGCCGACACCGCCGTTATGACCTTTGATAACGGCACCGCGACAGTTAACACCGAGACTACCGCCCTGCTCGGTCTTGATTACGAGACTGTCAAGGCGCAGCTTCAGCCCTTCTGCACTAAGGTGCAGTCCATCACCACCGCCGAGAGCTTCGGTGACCTCGGCTAAAAAGGAGCCCGAACAATGAATCCTGTCCTGTCAATAGCCCAGACGGCGCTGGAGCTCGGGCTTATCAGCTCGCTCACAGTGCTGGCGCTCTTTCTGAGCTATTCCATGCTCGGCGTATGCGATCTCTCGACTGACGGGTGCTTCGCGCTCGGAGCCGCGGTCGGCGCGGTCGTCGCAATAAGCGGGCATCCGTACCTTTCGATAATCGCCGCGATGGCGGCGGGCGTTCTCTCCGGCTTTGTCGTCGCCTTTTTGCAGACGAAAATGGGCATAAACAGCCTGCTCGCCGGAATAATTGTGAACACCGGGCTTTACTCGGTAATAATCGGCATAATGGGCGGCGCGAGCCTGCTCAATATGAACAAGACCGAAACTATCTTCACAATCATGCGCGCGCTGCTGGACAAAACGCCGCTCGCGCCATATTATAAGACAGTCGTTGCCGCGATTTTTGTCGCGCTCGTCATCGCGTTTCTCGCGTTTTTCCTCAGAACGCGCCTCGGTCTCGCGATCCGCGCCACCGGCGATAACCCCGACATGGTGCGCTCAAGCTCCATAAATCCCGCCTTTACCACGATAGTAGGGCTTTGCATCTCAAACTCCTTCACCGCGCTCTCCGGCGCTCTTTTAGCGCAGAGTCAGAAGTCTGTGACGGCTGACATCGGCTCCGGCATGGTCACGATCGCGCTCGCAAGCCTGCTCATCGGCGGCATCTTCGCCTTCAGGGGCAAGGTCACGCGCCGCGCGCTCGGCGCCGTTCTCGGCGCGATAATCTTCCGCCTTGTCTACGCGGTCGCGCTGCGCTTCAATATGCCGGCGTTCATGCTTAAGCTCGTAAGCTCGGTGATCGTAGTCATCGCCATATCCGCGCCATATCTCAGGCAGCGCCTGCCGGACTTCAGGCGCAGGCTCATGCACAAGCGAGGTGGCGAAGATGCTTAAGCTCAAAAACGTAGTCAAAACCTTCAACCCCGGCACGGTAAACGAGCGCACCGCGCTCGACAACGTCTCGCTCGAGGTCAAAAAGGGCGACTTCATCTCGATAATCGGCGCTAACGGCGCGGGTAAGAGCACGCTCTTCGGCGCTATCGGCGGCTCGTTCTTCACCGATTCCGGCGTGATCGTTCTCGACGGCGAGGACATCACGCTGCGCCCCGAGCATCTGCGCTCGCGCGATATCGGCAGGCTCTTTCAGGATCCGCGTCTCGGCACCGCGCCGAATATGACGATCGAGGAAAATCTCGCTCTCGCGGCCGGACGCGGCGGGTGGTTCTCAACGCTCTCGAAGCGCGACAGGGATTTCTTCCGCGAGAAGCTCAGCGTTCTCGGCATGGGACTTGAGGACAGACTTCAGCACCCCGTCGGACTTCTCTCCGGCGGTCAGCGCCAGGCGCTGACGCTTATGATGGCTACGATAAATCCGCCGAAGCTCCTGCTCCTTGACGAGCACACCGCCGCGCTCGACCCGGCGACAGCGGAAAAGGTGCTTGAGATAACCCGCTCCACCGTAGAGGAAAACGGCCTCACCTGCCTTATGATAACGCACAATATGCTCTCTGCGCTCGAGCTCGGCAACCGTACGCTGATGATGAGCGCCGGAAAAATAATCTTCGACACCGAGGGCGAGGCGCGCGATAAGCTCGAGGTCAGCGACCTGCTCGACCTCTTCCGCGAAAAGGTCGGCAGGAGCCTCGACAACGACAGAATGATTTTGAATTAGGAGAGAAATCCAAGCCGTTTTTCTCGCCGCAAGCGGCAACCGAAAAACATGGCGCTTTATGACCATTCCTTTTATGGCCGTTTTGTGCCTTTAACATTTGTGAAAGGAATAGTCATAATTATGTCCAAGCCCATTATAGGCATCCTGCCTCTTTTCGACCTTGAAAAGGGGCGCGAATGGATGCTCGGAAACTACCCCGAGGCGGTTTTCCGCTCCGGCGGTATTCCGCTCGTTTTCCCGCTCACGCAAGACAGATCGCGCCTTCACGAGCTTCTCAGTACGGTTGACGGAGTAATTTTCACCGGCGGCCCCGACGTTGACCCGGGCGTTTACGGTGAAAAGCCCGATCCCACGGTAAAGGTCAGTCCCGAGCGCGACGCGATGGAGCTTGCTCTCCTGCCGATGGCGCTCGAGTCGGCAAAGCCCGTTTTCTGCATCTGCCGAGGCGAACAGCTTCTGAACGCGGCGCTCGGCGGCACTTTGTGGCAGGATCTGCCGTTTATGCGTGGGCGCGGTGTAAATCACAATCAGTCGGGCGAGCACTTTGCCCACAGAAACGCCGTACTGCCGTCTACTCCCCTCGCCTCTCTCATCGGAGAGCGCGAGATACTCGTAAACAGCCTGCACCACCAGGCGATAAAGGAGCTTGCCCCTGCCCTCGCGCCTATGGCAGTAAGCGAGGACGGGCTTGTCGAGGCGGTGTATATGCCGGAAAAGAGCTTCGTCTGGGGCGTTCAGTGGCACCCGGAGCGCTCCTTCGACGTATCCGAGGACAGCCGAAAGCTCTTCGGCGCTTTTATAAATGCGTGTAAATAAGAAAAGCGCGCTGCAAAAAGACTCATAGTGTCATTGCCACGGCTCCTTAAGGAGCCGTGGCAATCAGACTGTAGACAAAAGTACCCGGCGCACCACAAAGTGAAGGTGCGCTGGGTACTTTTTTATGGTATAATGAAAGCGAAAGGGGCTGAGCTGGTATGATGACACGGGATGCGGCGAAAAACAGAGAGCAGATGCAGATACTGAGCCTTGACGATTTAGTTCCGAAGAATCATCTTGTA
>JAFPWN010000058.1 GCA_017412765.1 Oscillospiraceae bacterium
AGGGTTTTGCCCTCCCCTGTTTTCGTGTCATTGCGAGGCAGTGCGCACACTGCCGTGGCAATCCGTATTTTACTTGTTCATCAGCCAGCCCTTGATGTCGCTGACTCCGCGGTACTTCTCAAAGCCGTCCTCACCGACGATTACAAGCGTCGGCGCCTGCTTTACGCCGTACTTGCCGACAAGCTCGGCGTTCTCGTTGGCGTTGAGTGCGGTGTAGGCAACGCCCGCCTTGTCGAGAAGAGCGGCTGCCGCCTTGCAGTTCGGGCAGGTCGGGGTCTTGAAGAGGATCACGTTCGCGTCAGCAGCGACAGCGGGTGCGGCCTCTGCCTTGACCTCCTCGGCCTTCGGCGCCTCGTCCACGGGCGCGGGGTTCGGGCCGACGTGACGGAGAGTGCTGTGACCGACGTTGTAGACCTTTCTGTCCTTGAACTCCTGCGCCTTGCCGTCGTTCCAGTTCTGAACCGGACGATAGTAGCCGGTGATGCGGCTGTAAACCTCCGTCTTTTTGCCGCAGTGCGGGCAGGTGTACTGCTCGCCGACGAGATAGCCGTGGTCTGAGCAGACGGAATAGGTCGGGCTCATGGTGTAGTACGGGAGCTTGTAATTCTCCGCGATCTTGCGGACGAGGTTCGCTGCCGCCCTCCAATCCGGAAGCTTCTCGCCGAGGAAGGCGTGGAAAACGGTGCCGGAGGTGTAGAGCGTCTGGAGATCGTCCTGAATATCGAGGGCGGAGAAAACGTCCTCGGTGTAGCCGACGGGAAGATGGCTGGAGTTTGTGTAGTACGGAGTGCCGTTCATATTGGCGGTGATTATATCGGGGAACTCCTCGGTATCGTGCTTGGCAAAGCGGTAGGTAGTGCTCTCAGCCGGAGTCGCCTCGAGGTTGTAGAGGTCGCCGTACTTTTCCTGATAGTCGGAGAGGCGCTCACGCATGTGATTGAGAACGTCGCGGGTGAACTTCTGAGCGTTCTCGTTCGTGAGATCGGCGCGGAGCCACTTCGCGTTGAGGCAGGCTTCGTTCATGCCGACAAGACCGATCGTGGAGAAGTGGTTGTTGAAGGTGCCGAGATAGCGCTTGGTGTAGGGATAGAGTCCCTGCTCGAGAAGTCTTGTGATAACGGTGCGCTTTACCTTGAGGCTGCGGGCGGCGATATCCATGAGCTTGTCAAGGCGCTCGTAGAAATCCTTCTCATCCTTCGCAAGATATGCGATGCGCGGCATATTGATAGTCACGACGCCGATGGAGCCGGTGGATTCGCCGCTGCCGAAGAAGCCGCCGGACTTCTTTCTCAGCTCTCGGAGATCGAGGCGCAGACGGCAGCACATACTGCGAACGTCGCTTGGCTCCATATCGGAGTTTATGTAGTTGGAGAAATAGGGGGTGCCGTACTTCGCGGTCATCTCGAAGAGAAGCTTGTTGTTCTCGGTCTCTGACCAGTCGAAGTCGCGGGTGATGGAATAGGTGGGGATGGGGTACTGGAAGCCGCGGCCGTTGGCGTCGCCCTCGATCATGATCTCGATGAACGCCTTGTTGACCATGTCCATCTCCTTCTGGCAGTCGCCGTAGGTGAAGTCCATCTCCTTGCCGCCGATGATCGCGGGAAGATTCTTAAGGTCGTTCGGAACGGTCCAGTCGAGGGTCACGTTGGAGAACGGAGCCTGAGTGCCCCAGCGGGACGGAGTGTTGACGCCGTAAACGAAGCTCTGGATGCACTGCTTGACCTCTTTCTGCGAGAGGTTGTCCGCCTTTACAAAGGGCGCGAGATATGTATCAAAAGAGCTGAACGCCTGAGCGCCCGCCCACTCGTTCTGCATGATGCCGAGGAAGTTTACCATCTGGTTGCAGAGCGTGGAGAGGTGGTTTGCCGGAGAGGAGGTGATCTTTCCGGGAACGCCGCCGAGACCCTCCTGAATGAGCTGCTTGAGGCTCCAGCCGGCGCAGTAGCCGGTGAGCATGCTGAGGTCGTGGAGGTGGAGCGCTGCGGAGCGGTGCGCCTCGGCGATCTCGTCGTCATAGACCTCGCTGAGCCAGTAGTTTGCGGTGATCGCGCCGGAGTTCGAGAGGATGAGTCCGCCGACGGAATAGGTGACGGTGGAGTTCTCCTTTACGCGCCAGTCGTTGATCTTGAGGTAGTTATCCACGAGATCCTTGTAGTTGAGAAGCGCGCTGTTGACGTTTCTGACCTTCTCGCGCTGACGGCGATAGAGGATATACGCCTTTGCAACGTCGGCATAGCCGCACTCGCTGAGCACCTTCTCGACGGAATCCTGGATATCCTCAACGGTTATCTGGTTATTCTTTATCTTCGGCTCGAAATCCGATGCGACACGGATGGAAATAAGGCTCAGGACCGTAGGATGATAGTCCTTATTAAGAGCTACGAACGCCTTTTCAACGGCGTCGCTTATCTTGTCTATGTCGAAATCGACGACCTTGCCGTCTCTTTTGATTACCTGATACATATCTAAATCTAAACCCCCTGTTTGCCAAAAAATCGGAACGCGATTATAATAGCACCTCAGGGGGTAATTTGTCAATATATAATGTTATTAAATTTTTAGCGGCACAATATCTTGTGGTTTAGTTAACTCCACGAATTTCAACTTTTGCGACATATCCGCGCATTATGTCGGCGTATTTTTCAAGCAGAGCGCGGCTCGGCGCGGTAAATCCCCCGAAAGGCACGGTGTCGCGGTCGGTAAAGCACTGGAGATAATAGCTCTTCGCGCCGCGGATAAGCCCGCCTATCGCCTCAAAATCGGCGCTCTCGTGCAGCTCGTTTACGACGGTGGTGCGGAACTCGTAGTCCGGCGCCTTATTCATTATGAGCGCTATGCTCCGGCGCAGAGTTTCCATATCGACCGCCGCGACGCCGCAGGTCTCAGCGTATTTCCGCGGGCTGTTTTTAATATCCATAGCGATGTAGTCGACTAAACCCTCGTCGAGAATCGCGTCGAGGAGCGCCGGATGGCAGCCGTTTGTGTCGAGCTTTATCTTATAGCCCATCGCGCGGATGCGGCGCATAAGCTCCGGCAGGTCGCGGTGTAGGCACGGCTCGCCGCCCGTGAACGCGACACCGTCGAGAAGCCCTGTGCGCTTACCGAGGAAGCTCAGAAGCTCCTCATCGTCCATAACGGGCGCCGCCTTTCCCTCGGCAAGCTCAAAATTGTGGCAGAAGGGGCATCTCCAGTCGCAGCCGCCGAGAAAAACGGTGCAGGCGACGCGCCCCGGAAAGTCGAGCAGAGTCATTTTCTGAAGTCCGTAGATTTTCATTTCATTTCTCCAAATCATCAGTGCGGCAGCAGAGCCTCAAGAGTCGCCTTCGGGTGCGTATACCCGTGGCGCTCATCCGAAACGTAGTGATCGTGCGGGTGGCTGTGGGTAACGGTGCGCACCACCTCAGCGTCGTTTTCAACGGTAGTAAAAGTATGCGTATGCTCGTGGGCGTGGTGCCGGACGAGCGTATCCGCGGCGGCGAGCGCGCTGCCGGCAAGCATCACTGCGAGCGCGGCAAAGCAGGCGCCCGACAGCTCCTCCCGCAGAATCAAGAAGGATAGCGCCGCTCCGACGAACGGCGCGGCCGCGTAGCAGGCGCTCGTCCTGGCGGCTCCGAGGTAAAAAAGCCCCGCCATCGTTATTTCACCGACGTGCGCCATCAGGAGCTTGGACACCGGCACGTTAATAGCATAGAAAACCGCTGCTAAGAGCGCGAAAAGTATCGGTTTCAGTCTGTTTTTCATAGTTTTCCCATTATACTGCGGCTAAAATGTGCAGATTCCGCATTTCCGGATCGGAAACTGCGTCGTTTACCGAGTAGGCGTGCTTTTCAAGGTCGCCGCAGGTCGCCTTTGTCAAGCCGTCGTCGATGAGAGCGTCGATAATATCGGCGCAGACCGACTCGATGACGTCGCCCTTCTCCTCCGCGGTCTCGCCCTCGCAGGGCGTTGTGATGAGGTACTCAAAAAGCTCCGCCTCGATTGACAGACGCGGAAGCGCTCTGAGCGCGCGGAACGACCACTTGTAATACGGCATATAGCTGTCGTTTATAAGGAAGATCGCCGCTGAAGCGTTCTTCACAAACTCAAAGGCGCTGAGCTGCGCCGCCGCGCTCTCGCCGTGCAGAAGGCACCGGCGGTAATTATACTGCCCCGCCTGAGCCGCGAGCAGGAGATGCCCCGCGAGCTTTTTGAGGCGAATATCCCCGGGATAGCGCGAGAGGGACGCGCGGATGCCCGAAAGCAGTCCGTAGTTATCAAAATACACCTCGCCGTTTGTCGCTTCGATAAGAGAGGACGGCGGTGCGGTAAGCCACTGTGAAACGGTCAGCACTCCGTCCGGCGAGCCTACCTTGTCGCAAAAGAAATCCGAAATACGGATAACGCCGTGGCGCGAGCCGCCGACGGGAGAGATCGACGCCCTTTTCGCGCCCATAAACTCCTTCGGCATTTTCGCGTAAGCGCGCTCAAGCTGAAATGCCGCGCGGCGGTCAACAACGTCCTCACCGGGCAGCAGTATCATAAAGCCCGGTTCAAAATCGTGGTCGCGGCTCACTTCATCGTCATAGCCCATGCACTCGCTGCCCGCGCCGAACAGTCCGGCGGCGAGATACGGCATAAGCTCGGGAAAATCCCGCTCCAGCATCGGTTTTCCATACTCCTCAAAGTATGCTCGGCTGAGTTCAAGTCCTGTCATAGATCTTCTCCGCTCTGTTTTTAAGCTCCTCCGCCGCGGCAAAATAGCCGTAGTAGCCGAAGGTCGGCGCGCACTTCTCGCACACAAAGGCGTAGTAGCCGTCGCGCGGGCCGGAAAAGCCGTCAAGCTTCTCCCACGCCTCGTCAACAAGATCGAATATCCTCGCCTCTCCCGCCTCCATACCGACCTCGTTTTCTACGAGGTTTGCGCGGTTGAGGCAGGTTATCGCCTGCTCGAGAGAGCCGCCCTCCACCTTCGACATCGCTTCCATCGCCTTGTCGTAATATGCGTGGGCTTCATCGAAGCGGCTCAGCGCCGCGAGGCAGAGCGCCATGTTGTTGTAAAGTCCGCCGAGAAGCTCCGCTCTTGTCGCCGCGCTCTTTTCATAGAGCGGCTGCGCCAGCCTGAAAAGCTCCAGAGCGCGCTCGTTTTCCCCGAAGGAGGAGAGCGCGGTCGCGCAGTTTACGTAGGTCGTGCCGGCACTGATAGTATCGCCGTAGTCAAGCTCACGCACGAGCGCAAGCGCCGCGTCAATCTCTCTGAGCGCCTTCTCGCGCTCGGCGGTTTTGCGGTAGTGACCGATAAGCTCGCCGCGAACCATAAGCTCACCGCGCTTATCTCTGCACTCCGCCGCCTCCGCAAGCCAGTATCTGAGATGGCGCTCGGCGCCTGCGTAGTCGCGGCGCGACATATACTCGTCCATCTTTTCGATTATCCTCTGCTGCGGTATCGGGCGCATCGGCGCCTCGGTCCCCATCGGGTCGCCGCACAGAAGGCACGCCGGTTCGAGATAGTCCTCCGGCCCTATTACTTTGCTCATAAGATCACTCTCCGATCTTTGATATTGTAACATAAACCCCGCTGTGATACAATAAGAAAACCAGTGAACGGAGATTTTGATATGGACAGCTTTGACATAGAATCGGTAATCGAATTTTTCAACTCGCGCGCCGCAGCGTGGGACGAGAAGATGGTGAGAAACGAAGAAGCCATATCCGCGATACTCGACGTCGCCGGCATACGCGCGGGCATCGACGTGCTCGACGTCGCCTGCGGCACGGGCGTGCTTTTCCCGGACTATTTCAGCCGCGGCGTCGCCTCGCTCACAGCAATCGACGTCGCGCCGCAGATGGCGCGCAGAGCGCAGGAGAAGTTCCCGCAGGCGGACGTTATATGCGGAAACGTCGAAACGTGGCCGTTTGAGCGAAAATTCGACGCGGTGGTCGTCTACAACGCCTTTCCGCACTTTCCGGACTTTCAGCGCATAATCCGGGAGCTCGCCTCTCTTACAAAGCCCGGCGGCAGGCTGACCGTTGCCCACGGGATGAGCCTTGAGCGGCTTCGAGCGCATCACGCCGGCGCGGCGTCTAAAATATCGCGCGAAATGCTCGCTCCGGAGGAGCTTGCCGCGCTCATGCGGCGGTATTTTATCGTCGATACGGCGGTTTCCGACGATGAGAAGTACGTCGTTTCCGGCGTGAGGGTATAAAAGCGGGAGAGGAAAAATCCTCTCCCGTAAAATTATTTCTCCAGCAGATCTATCTCCTGATAGGTAAAGCAGCAGTAGCCGGTGCGAATGACAGGGCTTACGGTCATATAATAGCGCTTTTTCGTCGGCTCGAAGTACATTCCGTCGATCACCGTTTCGCCCTTTTCCGCCGCGCGCTCCGCCTTTTCGTACCAATCCTCGCCGAGCGTCGGGAACAGCTCCCGCGTCGTTCTTCCGAGAAGCTCCACCGCCTTTTTGCCGCTCCGCTCCTCGAACTTGTGGTTTACATAAAACAGGACAGAATCAATCACCTTGCCGCTCTTGTCCTTAATTACTTTATAGACGGCGTAGGAGATGGGCAGGTCGTCGTAGGTGCTGAACAGCTCCGCGGCGTGAGAAACGAGCGATTCGGCGCTCGTATGCTCATTGTGATCTGCGAGCAGGCGCATTTCAGCCCTCTGCTGCTGCTCGGCGAGATCCTCGCACTCGCTGAACAGCGCCCAGCCCACGGAGATGTAGAGCGTCATCGGAACGCCGCCGACCTTTTTGATCTTTGCTGCGGATTCCTTGATCCTTTCGCGGATAAACCTCTTGTCCTCGGGGTCCGGAAGCTGGGCGAGGATCACAAAGCGCTGACCCGAGATTCTTCCGACCGCAGCCTTAAGCCCGAAGGAACGCTTCAGCTCCTTGCCGAGCGCGGCGATGACCTTATCTCCGAAGTCGTAGCCGTAGTTCTTGTTTATAAGCGAAAAATCGTCGATAGCGACGTGAATGCGCACAAAGTCCGCGTTGCGGAGATAAAATTCATCCTGAAACGACTTCTCCTCCTCGCCTATACCGCGTGAATTGAGCAGTCCCGTTATAACGTCGCGGCGCTTCGTTTCGGCTCCGCGGCTGTCGTTTGCCGTGAGCAGATCCTTGTCGATAAACCAGCCTATAAGTCCCTGGATCTCGCCGTTTTCATCGTACAGCGGCGCCTTGCTCGCAAGGATATCGCGGTTTTCGCCGTTGCAGAGGCACTTGCCGGGGACGTTGTGCGTTACCGCGCCCTCCTTGATGACCGCCCACTCGTCGTTCATATATACGTCAGGGCGGATATGCCAGCGCATCTCCTCGTCGGTCTTGCCGATTATCTCATCGGGGTACTTGATGCCGTAATAATCCGCAAAGCCGCGGCTTATGCCGACAAAGCGGCGTTCCTTATCCTTCCAGAAGCAGCGCAGTATTCCGGAATCGACGAGGTTTTTCCACAAAAGCTCGTCGCTGACGCCGACTGTCAGCTTTTCTCCGCTCCTTGCGCCTTTTTCGACCTTTTTTATCTCATCGTGAGCGTCGCGGGTAAGCTCGAAATAGACTCTCTCGCCGAGGCACAGAATGGTTATCTGCTTCCAGCGGTATTCGCCGTGTCTGCTCGAGATGCGGAAAAAGTCGCTTATATAGCCGTGCGTCGTCGCAAGTATGCGCTCCTCGGAGGTATCCGGGTCCACAAACGCGATATAGCGCTCCCTGTCCTCGGGGAAAACAAGGCTCCGCGCGTATTCCTCCGCGAGATCCTTTACACCCATGTTGCCGCTAAGAAGATTCTCCCTCGTTGCGACGTACAGCGGCGTTATCGTATCCTCGTTTGTATCGACGAGCGTAACGCGCTCAAAAATCGTATACAGCTGTCTGAGCCTGTCGTCAAGCTCGTGCGTCTTTGCCGCCTCCGACGCCTCCGAGAGGTTTTCGAGGCGGAACAGAACAGTCCACGCCGCCTTGGACTTCGCCACGAGGCGGCTGCGGATCTCGTAATATTCGCCGTTTGCGATAAAGTACATTCTCCCGTCGCCGACAGTCCTCGTTGAGTCCATGAGGTTCAGAAGTCTCTGCGGAAGCTTATAGTATGACTGCCGGACGTTCAGAAGCTCCTCGGAGATAAAGCTGCCGTAAAGCCCGGTGCCCCGGACAGTCTCCTCAAAGGCGGTATTGTAGAACAGTATGGAAAACCCGTCCTCTCTGCCCTCCGCGAGGGCGAGCGGAATACTGTTGAGCTGGCGCGCGCTTGTGAGTTTCGCCCTGTCCTCGTGCGTCATGAACGGAACGGCGCTGAGGAAGTTGAGGCGGCCTATCTCGTCGTAATACGCTCTCTGTCCCGGCTCCTCGGGCAGTATCTCGATCGCCGCGAGGTGCGCCATCGCGTCGTCGTAAGCCATGGGCTTTCCGAAGTAGTAGCCCTGCACCTTCTCGCAGCCGATATCTCTGAGGTAGGTGAACTGCTCCTCGGTCTCGACGCCCTCCGCGAGGGTGTGGATATCTATCTCCTTCGCCATCTGTATGACCGAGGTCAGTATCCTGCGGCTGCGCTCGCTGAAGGAGCTGAGAAAGCGCATATCGAGCTTCAGCTCGTCAAAGCTGAAATCCTTGAGTGCGTTCAGCGAGGAATAGCCCGAGCCGAAATCGTCCATCCACACCTGATAGCCGTCGGCGCGGAAGCTGTTGACGGCGGAGAGCATACTTGCCTCCTCCGACGCCATAACGCTCTCCGTTATCTCGATATTGAGCATATCGTGAGGAATCTTATAGTAGCTGACGGCGTCGTTTACCTCTTTATAGATGTTGCAGAGTGTAAAATCCAGCCGCGAAAGATTTATGGAAACCGGAACGGGCGTCTTTCCGGCGTCAATTTCGCGCCTTATCCTCGCGCAGACGAGGCGGATGATATGCCGGTCGAGCAGGTGTATCTTTCTCGAGTTTTCCAGCACCGGTATGAACTTATCAGGCCCGATGATGCCCTCTGTCGGGTCTATCCAGCGCGCGAGCGCCTCAAAGCTGCACAGCTTGCGCGATATCGTGCGCACTACCGGCTGATAGAAGGCGCAGATATGCCCGCTTTTCAGCGCGGACTCAAAATTTTGTGCAATATAGAGCTCAGGGTTTTCAAGCATAGCTCAAAGCTCCTTGTCTTAAAAATCCGTAATCCGCATTAGATTATATATAATATTCCGCACTATTGCAATACAAATTTCCATAATTTACGAAAAAGCCGACAGCGCGGTGAACTTGTGCAAGGTGCATAAAATTTTTCGTTTATTTCGGTCATTTGGCGGCAGAATCAGCCTTTTCCCTCTTGCAAAGAGCGGAAGCATTTGGTATATTGTAGTAGAAGAAATATTTTTTCAAATCAGATTTTTTATAAGGAGGATAATTATGGCCACCAGAAAGCCTAAAGCCGCTCCCGAGGTCGAGGAGATTCTTCCGCAGCCCAGACGCAGCGTTGCGTTCATCGGCTCGGAGTGCTATCCCTTCGTAAAGACCGGCGGTCTCGGCGACGTTATGTACGCGCTTCCGAAGGCGCTCGTTAAGCAGAACTGCGACGTAAGGGTAATAATCCCGCGCTATAAGTGCATCCCCGGGAAGTACCAGGAGAAGATGGTCTACCGCGGAGCCTTCTCGATGGATCTCTGCGCCGACGGCAAGAGCTTTTACGTCGGCATCATGGAGTACGTCTGGGACGGCGTAGTCTACGACTTCATCGACAACGACGAATTTTTCAGCTGGGGCAATCCATACACTAACCTCGTTGACGATATTCCCAAGTTCTGCTACTTCGCAAAGGCCTCGCTCGCCGCGCTCAACTACCTCAACTGGACTCCCGACATCATCCACTGCCACGACTGGCAGGCAGCGCTCGTGCCCGTTTTCCAGCAGGCGATGTTCGGCGGCACGCCGGTAGCCGGCGCCAAGAGCATACTTACCATCCACAATCTCCGCTTCCAGGGCATCTACAACGTCGAAACACTCAAGTACTGGACTAACCTCCCCGACGCTCTCTTCGACTATGCCGTTCTCAAGCAGAACTGGGTAGACGCGAATATGCTCAAGGCGGGTCTGAGCTACGCGAGCATAATCACCACAGTCAGCGATACCTACGCCGGCGAGATCCAGACTCCGTTCTACGGCGACGGACTTGACGCGCACCTGCGCTTCCACAACCGCAAGCTCCGCGGCATCGTCAACGGCATCGACGTTGAGCAGTGGAATCCCGCGACCGATCCGCTCCTCACCGCAAATTACAGCGAGAAGGACGCCGTTGCGAAAAAGCGTGAGAACAAGCTCGCCCTTCAGCGCGAGCTCGGACTTGAGGAGAATCCCGACAAGATGGTCTTCGGCCTCATCTCCCGCCTCACCGATCAGAAGGGTCTCGACCTTGTGAATGCCATTATCCCGAACGTGATCGACGGCAACACTCAGGTCGTAGTCCTCGGCACCGGCGACAGAAAGTATGAGGACTCCTTCCGCTACTACGAAAACGCCTACAAGGGCAGCGTATGCAGCTGCATCATGTACGATGAGGCGCGCGCCCATAAGATCTACGCCGCCTCCGACGCGCTGCTCGTTCCCTCGCTCTTCGAGCCCTGCGGACTCACGCAGCTCATCGCCATGCGCTACGGCACCGTGCCCGTCGTCCGCGAGACCGGCGGTCTCAAGGACACCGTTCAGCCCTACAACGAGTTCACCAACGAGGGCAACGGCTTCACCTTTGACCGCTACGAGCAGGGTCTTCTGCTCGACGCGATCAACAGAGCCAAGACGCTCTACTTCACCGACCGCGACCGCTGGGACGAGATGGTCATCCGCGATCTCAATAAGGACGTCAGCTGGGCTTCCTCCGCGAAGAAGTACCGCGACCTCTACGTTGAGCTGAAGCCGTAAAGAATATAATACTAAACCTTAATAGAAACCTGACAGTCCTTCTGGCAGAAATTGCGCCATACTGCGTTAGCCCCCTTGACCATATATATCCATTATGCTCTGCGGAGTCTGCCTTGTCTGGCACAATTTCTGCTCAGAATTACAAGTCAGTTTTATATCAAGGATTAGTATAACTCGACCTCCCCATTTAATCGGGGAGGTCTCAGACTGTAGACAAAAGTACCCGGCGCACCACAAAGTGAAGGTGCGCTGGGTACTTTTTTATGGTATAATGAAAGCGAAAGGGGCTGAGCTGGTATGATGACACGGGATGCGGCGAAAAACAGAGAGCAGATGCAG